>NZ_JBAUZA010000196.1:0-6440 GCF_049585075.1 Mycobacterium sp. | reverse complement strand
CGCATCGTCTGCCGGACGCTTACTGTCGGTGACGTGAGCCAGCTGTCCTTCTTCTCGGCGGAGTCGGTGCCGCCTGCGGTCGGCGACCTCACCGGCGTGCTGGCGGCCGCCGGCCAAATCGTGATGGTCGGGGGTGGGGCCAGGCTGTCGGTGGTCGTGGACCAGCCCTGGCGGGCCGAGGCGCTGGCCGAGATGATCGACGAGGCCGGTTTGGTGGCTGAAATCACCCAGACCGACGAAAACACGCCGCTGGTGCGAACCGCGGTCGACGCCAGGCTGCGTGCCATCGCCGGCGACTGGACCCGCGGCGCGGTGAAGACCATCCCCCCGTTGTGGTTGCCCGGGCCGCGCGAACTGCGGGCCTGGATACTGGCGGCCGGCAGCCCGGAAGCCGATCGGTATCTACTCGGGCTGGATCCGCACGCGCCGGACACCCATTCCCCGCTGGCGTCGGCGTTGATGCGGGTCGGGATAGCCCCGACCCTGATCGGGACGCGTGGCGCTCGGCCGGCGCTGCGGATCAGCGGTCGGCGTAGGCTATCGCGCCTGGTAGAGAGCGTCGGGGAACCGCCCGACTCTGCAGCGGCGTTGCCGTATTGGCCGCAGGTTTAGCGGCGATTGGGCGGGCCTTCAACGGGGGGTCGGTTTGCGTCGGCCCATCCCGGGTGCCACATTGTCAGGTGTCCTCGGGGCCGCCAGAAGGCTCGGGACAAGAAAGAAAGTGAGCGTAAACGCAGGTGGCTGAGGGCGACGGCAACGGCCTTGCCAATAGGCGCGGTGGGACCACGCGGCGACTCGTCATCGTCGAGTCGCCGACGAAGGCGCGCAAATTGGCCGGCTACCTGGGCTCGAGCTACATCGTCGAGTCCTCGCGAGGCCACATCCGCGACCTGCCCCGCGCAGCGGCCGATGTGCCGGCGAAGTTCAAGTCGCAGCCGTGGGCCCGCCTCGGAGTCAACGTCGACGCCGACTTCGAGCCGCTCTACATCATCAGCCCGGAGAAGAAGAGCACCGTCAGCGAGCTGAAGGGCCTGCTCAAAGACGTCGACGAGCTCTACCTGGCCACAGATGGTGACCGCGAGGGCGAAGCCATCGCCTGGCATCTGCTGGAAACCCTCAAGCCGAATATCCCGGTCAAGCGGATGGTCTTTCACGAGATCACCGAGCCGGCCATCCTCGAGGCTGCCGAAAACCCGCGCGACCTGGACATCGACCTGGTCGACGCCCAGGAAACCCGCCGCATTCTGGACCGACTGTACGGCTACGAGGTCAGCCCGGTGCTGTGGAAGAAAGTCGCGCCCAAGCTGTCGGCGGGCCGGGTCCAGTCGGTGGCCACCCGCATCATCGTGCAGCGCGAACGCGACCGGATGGCATTCCGCAGCGCGTCGTATTGGGACATCGTCGCCCAGCTGGACGCCAGCGTCTCCGACCCGCAGGCCCAGCCGCCCACCTTCACCGCGCGGCTGTCAGGAGTGGACGGCCGACGGGTCGCCACCGGCCGCGATTTCGACTCGCTGGGCCAGCTGCGCAGTAGGGGCGAAGGAGTCGCCCCGGACGTGATAATTCTCGATGAGGCGAGCGCGACCGAGCTGGCCAGGGCATTGCAGGGCACCCAGCTGTCGGTGGCGTCGGCGGAGGAAAAGCCCTATACCCGGCGCCCCTACGCGCCGTTCATGACGTCGACGCTGCAGCAGGAGGCCGGCCGCAAGCTGCGGTTCTCCTCCGAGCGCCCGATGAGCATCGCGCAGCGCCTCTACGAGAACGGCTACATCACTTATATGCGGACCGACTCGACGACGTTGTCGGAGTCGGCGATCGGCGCGGCGCGCAACCAGGCGCGTCAGCTCTACGGCGAAGAGTACGTCTCGGCATCGCCGCGGCAGTACACCCGCAAGGTGAAGAACGCCCAGGAGGCGCACGAGGCAATCCGGCCCGCCGGTGAGACGTTCGCGACCCCAGATGCGGTGCGTCGCGAGCTCGACGGCGATGAATTCCGGCTCTACGAGCTGATCTGGCAGCGCACCGTGGCCTCGCAGATGGCCGACGCGCGCGGCACCACGCTGAGCCTGCGGATCGCCGGCAACGCAGGGGAGCGGCAGGTGGTGTTCTCGGCCACCGGGCGCACCATCACCTTTGCCGGCTTCCTGAAGGCCTACGTGGAAACGGTGGATGAGCTGGCTGGCGGCGAGGCCGACGACGCCGAGCGCCGCCTGCCGCACTTGACCGAGGGTCAGCGGCTGGCCGCTCTCGAACTCACCCCGGACGGGCACTCCACCAACCCGCCGGCGCGCTACACCGAAGCATCGCTGGTCAAGGCACTCGAGGAACTGGGCATCGGCCGCCCGTCAACGTACTCGTCGATCATCAAGACCATTCAGGACCGCGGCTACGTCTACAAGAAGGGCAGCGCTCTGGTGCCCTCCTGGGTCGCGTTCGCCGTCACCGGTCTACTCGAACAGCATTTCGGCCGGCTGGTCGACTACGGCTTTACCGCTGCGATGGAAGACGAGCTCGATGCGATCGCCTCCGGCCAGGAGCACCGCACCAACTGGCTCAACAACTTCTACTTCGGCGGCGACCATGGCGTGCCCGATTCGGTGGCGCGCTCCGGCGGGCTGAAGAAACTGGTCGGGGTCAACCTCGAAGGTATCGATGCTCGAGAAGTCAACTCCATCAAGGTCTTTGACGATGTCGAAGGGCGCACCATCTATGTGCGGGTAGGCAAGAACGGGCCCTACCTGGAACGGATGGTGCTCGGCGACGACGGCGAGTTGAAACCGCAGCGAGCCAACCTCAACGACACGCTCACTCCCGACGAGCTGACCTTGGACGTGGCCGAAGAGCTTTTCGCCACACCCCAGGAGGGTCGGTCGCTCGGTGTGGATCCGGAGACCGGTCACGAGGTCGTCGCCAAAGACGGTCGCTACGGGCCATATGTCACCGAGGTCCTGCCGGAGCCACCCGATGACCCCGACGGCGCCTCGGCTAAGAAGGGCAAGAAACCCACCGGACCCAAGCCGCGTACTGGTTCGCTGCTGCGCAGCATGGATTTACAGACCGTCACCCTTGAGGACGCGCTGAAACTTCTTTCGCTGCCCCGAGTCGTCGGCGTTGATCCAGACTCAAACGAGGAGATCACCGCACAAAACGGGCGTTATGGCCCGTATTTGAAGCGCGGCAACGACTCTCGCTCGCTTGCCACCGAAGATCAGATCTTCGAGATCACACTCGAGGAAGCGTTGAAGATCTATGCGGAGCCGAAACGTCGTGGCCGGCAGGGTGCCGCCGCTCCACCGCTGCGTGAGCTGGGCAACGACCCGGCGTCGGGCAAGCCGATGGTGATCAAAGACGGTCGGTTCGGCCCGTATGTCACCGACGGCGAGACCAACGCCAGCCTGCGCAAGGGCGACGACGTGCTGTCGATCACCGACGAGCGTGCCGCGGAATTGCTGGCCGACCGGCGGGCGCGGGGCCCGGTGAAGCGGACGGCCAAGAAGACGGCGCGCAAGAGGCCGGCGAAAAAAGCGGCCAAGCGCAGCTAGCCGCCGCGCTGAGCGGCGCAAACGCCCCGGTGCGTCCCCTCAGGATTCCTTTTTCCAGATTTTTGCTTAAAACGGGGTGATTCTCAGCCACTTCTCAGGTACAGTTACGTACGTCAGCTGTATCTAGGAGAGCCATGCGAACCGCTGCCCGATATTGCATCACCGCTGGTGTTGCGCTCGGTGGCATCAGCGTGATCGTCGCCGCGCCGGCGGCGCCTCCTTTGCGCGACATCGAGGTGCCCGCGGTGCAGCTGTCCGGGAACACGCACGACAACCCGGATGTGAACAGCCCGTCCGTCACTGACTTGCTGCAGGTTATGTACGGCTTTGACAGCCCGATTGTGGTGCAGAACATCACCGAGCCTGAGGCCGGAGCTCCCAGCGGCGAGCAGCCGTCCAATGTGCCGGGCCTCACCGACCTGCTGAACCTCGGTATTGACCCGGCCGCGGGCCCGCCCGGGAAATCGTTCGTCGACATCAGCCCGCCGGCGCCGAGCGATCTGACCGCGACACCTGCCCCGCCGCCACCGGGCAGCTAGTCGATTGCCTCACTCGCCCCCTCGCCGCTTCGCGGCTGGGAGGTACCCCCATCGGGCCACTGACCGGCCCGAGTCGCCAGGCGCTCAGTTGCTAATTTCGGATACCTCTTCCGGCGCGGCCAAGTTGAGCGGCCGGGCCAGCTGAGTGGGTGCCATGCGTCCGCGCAGTGCGACGACTTCGGCGACATCCCAGCACAATGCTTCGGCATCAAGCGCACCGCTGACCGCGACCGCAGAGGCCAGCACGTGGCCTTCTTCGAGCTTGGCCAGCTCGGTGAGCCGCGCGGCCTCGTTAACCGGGTCGCCGATCACCGTGTATTCGAAGCGGGCCTGCGCGCCGATGTGGCCGGCGATGGCACGCCCGGAGGACACCCCGATGCCGAACTCGGCGGTGCCGATCACCGGGAGTAGTTCGTCGTGCAGCTCGCGGGCCGCTGCCAGCGCGCCACCGGACGCGTCCGGGTGCTCGATCGGGGCGCCGAAGATGGCCAACGCCGCATCACCCTGAAATTTGTTGACGAAACCGCCGTGCCGGCCCACGGTGTCGACCACTACCCGGAAGAATTCGTTGAGCAGGATGACCACCTCGGCAGGGGGCCGGGTCGCCGCGAGCTGAGTCGAGCCGACCAGATCGACGAAAAGCACCGCGACATCGCGCTCCTGACCGCCCAATTCGGTGCCGCGCTCCAGCGCGCGGCGGGCGACGTCTTCACCCACATAGCGGCCGAACAGGTCGCGCAGACGTTGCCGTTCGGACAGGTCGCGGACCATGTCGTTGAAGCCCGCCTGCAGCAGGCCGAGCTCACTGGCGTCGTAGATCTGCATGTGCGCGTTGTAGTTGCCGCGCTGTACCTCGCCGAGCGCCCAGCGCAGCTGACGCAGCGGGTCGGCGATCGACATGGCCACCAGCAGCGTGCTGGCCAGCCCGATGCCCAACGCCAGCAACGCCAACAGAAGGATCGGGTTCAACAGTTTCGCGGGCGGCCCATGAAGGTACGAGGCCTTGTCGGCCACCACTGTCAGCACGATCGCGAGCAGCGGCACCCCAGTGGACAGCGCCCACGTAAGCATTTGGCGGCCGATGACACCCGATGCCCGGATGTTCTCCGGCAGGCCGCCACGCAGCGCGGCGACGGCCACCGGCCGCAGCACTCGCTCGGACTGCAGATAGCCGATGATCGCGGTGGCGGTGGCACCCAGTCCAGTGGCGACGGCTACCACCGGCGCGGCGTGCTTGGCCACCGGCCAGCTGGCGACGATGAACACCACGCCACCCACAAGCCAGGACACCAAGTTGATCACGGTGCGGTAGAACGGCGTCCGCAGCGCGCGGCTGCGTGCCAGCTCGGTGGCGGCCGGGTCGGTGTCCGCGAGCAGGCCGTCGCGGCGTTGCCACCGGAACACCGGGATTAGCAGCCGCACGCTGATCCAGAATCCGACGACGAACAAGAAGACGACCGACCCGGCGAAGATCGCCAGGTTGGGGGCCGGCAAGTCCTGCAGTTGAATGCGGTCTTCGGGTGGCAGCCCGTAGCGCAGGAAGCCCAGCACCAGCAGTGCGCCGATGATATCGGCTTGCAGCTGGCTCAGCGAGAACACCGGCCACGGTGTGCGCACCAGCCATTGGACGAATCCGCTGATTCGTCCGGGAAGTGCCGCCGCCGTGCTCACGAACCCACCGTATCGGTCGTCGGGGACGAAAAAGTAGCCAAAACGTTCCGTGTACAGCCGCTTGAGTTGCGGAGTGGTCGGCGGCGGTCAGTACTGTTGCCGGTGATGTCGCGGGTATTCGCACGGCTGGTTGGCCAGGAGTCGGTCGAAGCCGACTTGGTGGCCGCCGCTTTGGCGGCCCGCGGTGATTCGGCTCACACCGCCGCGATGACGCATGCCTGGCTGATCACCGGTCCACCCGGCTCGGGGCGCTCGGTGGCGGCCCTGTGCTTTGCGGCGGCGTTGCAATGCACGTCGGCCGGTGTGCCTGGCTGTGGAGAATGCCGTGCCTGCACGACGACGATGGCGGGCACGCACGCGGACGTGCGCCGGGTCATCCCGGAGGGACTGTCGATCGGCGTCGACGAGATGCGCGCGATCGTGCAGATCGCATCTCGCCGGCCGAGCACAGGCCGCTGGCAGATTGTGCTGATCGAAGACGCCGACCGGCTCACCGAAGGCGCGGCCAACGCCTTGCTCAAAGTCGTCGAAGAGCCCCCGCCGTCAACGGTTTTCCTGCTGTGCGCGCCGTCGGTGGATCCCGAGGACATCGCGCTGACGCTGCGGTCGCGCTGCCGCCACATTGCACTGGTGACTCCCTCGCCGGCGGCAATCGCCCAGGTCTTGATCGACGGCGACGCCCTGACAC
>NZ_JBAUZA010000195.1:0-32241 GCF_049585075.1 Mycobacterium sp. | reverse complement strand
GGCGACGGCCGGTCACCGGCCGCCGCCCCAGACCCTGGCGGCTGCCGCGGACCTCTTCGGCTGCGACTCCCGCGTTCGGCAGGGCGTCGTGCAGGCGCTGGACCAGGGTGCCACCGAGGTCACGTTGTGGGGCAAGACGTGGCCGGCCGAATTGGACGACAGCGTCGGTCTGGTCCAGCACCGGCTCAGCGCCGCGGCCCAGGCGTTCAAGGCCCAGGCTTTCGCGGCCGCCGCGATGCCGCTGGAGTCAATTGCGCTGGTCGAGACATTCCGCAGCCGGGTGATGGCCTGCCCGTCGGTTGAGGCGGACCTCATCCCGGCTGGCTAAGCCCCAGCCTCTAAGGGGCTGCGTTGACGTCGCGGCATGCTCTATGGAAATCTAATACTCATAGCTGAGAGGGACGTTCTCACTGGCTGAGATTGCCGAACGGAGCAGTAGATGGTGAACGACTTCACCGAGATGGATTTCTTCCGTGACCAGCGACTCGTCGAGGACCCGTACCCGTATTACGAGGCCCTGCGGCGCCAGTGCCCGGTCACCCGGGAGAACCACCACGGCGTGACGATGGTGACGGGCTGGGACGAGGCGTGCGCCGTCCTGAACGACGCCGAGACGTGGTCGTCGTGCATCTCGGTGACCGGTCCATTTCCCGGCTTCCCGGTCCCGCTCGAGGGTGACGACGTCACCGAGCTGATCGAGCAACACCGCGACGAGCTGCCGTTCAGCGACCAGCTGCCCACACTTGATCCGCCGACCCACACCAATCACCGCTCTCTGCTGATGCGGCTGATCACCCCCAAGCGCCTCAAGGAGAACGAGGACGCGATGTGGGTGCTGGCCGACCAGGCGCTCGATGAGTTCCTCGCGCCAGGGCACGGCGAATTCATCAAGGGCTTCGCCGGCCCGTTCACATTGCTGGTCATCGCCGATCTGCTGGGCGTGCCCCTGGAAGATCGCGACAAGTTCATCAAAGGAATCCGTCAGCACTCTGGTGGCGGCATAGGGGGGACCGGCAAGGAAGCGCTGGCGCACAGCCCGCTGGAATTCCTTTACGGTCTTTTCTCCGACTATGTCGCCGACCGCCGCCGTGAACCCCGCGACGACGTGCTGACCGGTCTCGCGACCGCCACCTACCCCGACGGCTCGACACCTGACGTCGAGGATGTCGCTCGAGTCGCAAGCAACGTCTTCTCGGCGGGTCAGGAAACCACCGTGCGACTGCTGGGCGCTGCGTTGCAGACCATCGGTGAGCGTCCCGATATTCAGGCGCAGTTACGCAAAGACCGCAGCCAGATTCCCAACTTCATCGAAGAGGCGCTGCGCATCGAGAGCCCGGTCAAGGGCGACTTTCGCATGAACCGGGTGCCCGTCAACGTCGGCGGAGTTGACCTACCCGCCGGAACCACCGTGATGATCGTGCAGGCCGCCGCCAACCGCGATCCGCGCCGGTTCGACGACCCCACCACTTTCGATCCGGTCCGCAAGAACGCCCGCCAACACATCTCGTTCGGGCGAGGCATTCACAGCTGCCCCGGCGCGCCACTGGCCCGCGCGGAAACGCGGGTGGCGATCGAACGGCTGCTCGACCGCACCTCCGACATCCGGATCAACGAACGTGTGCACGGGCCGGCGAATGACCGTCGCTACCAATACGTTCCGACCTACATCTTGCGCGGCCTGACCGAGCTGCATCTGGAATTCACGCCAGCATGAAAGTCTGGGTCGACGATCAACGTTGTCGTGGTCATGGCGTGTGCGTCACGCTCTGCCCGGAGGTGTTCGAGCTGACCGACGATGGCTACGCGGAGGCGATATCCTCCGATGTCCCAACCGAATTCGAGGCGGCCACCCGAGAAGCCATCGACTGCTGCCCCGAACAGGCCATCGCCGAACGCTGACTAAGGAGAACGTGCAACTATGCCGCAGGGACCAAAAGGGTATGTCATCCTCACCGAGGCCATCAAAGATCCGGAGGGCATGAAGGCTTACGGCCAAGCCGCCGGAGCGGCGATGGGCGGTGTCAACATTCTCGCGGTGGACACCGCGCCGGACGTCGTCGAAGGCTCCTGGCATGGCGACCAGACCGTCGTGCTGGAGTTCGAGTCGGTGGACGCAGCTCGCGCTTGGTACGAGTCCGAGGCCTATCAAAAGGCGGCGAAACTGCGCCAGGCCGCCGCTGACTGCAACGCGGTGATCCTCGCCGGATTTGGCTGAGCCGCAACGGATTTGCTAAACGGTCGGCGGTTCGTGGCGCCGCACCGTGTACCATCGCTGTGCCGGTAGGACAGACCGTCTTCTACCGTCAAGGAGGGGAAATGGCTCAGCACGTGGTCATGACCGTCAGCGGAACCTTCGCCAATATGTGGGATCAGACCCCGCCCCAACCAGCTGCTGTCGCCAACGCCTTGCCCGGTGTAGCCACCGGAAACAGCGGCCCATTCTATTGGCAGCCGGTAGGAAATTATCCCGCCGCCGCTTTCCCGATGGGTCCGTCGGTCGAAGACGGTGTGCGAGAATTGATCCGACTCGTCAATGACGAGTATCCGCCCGGAAATCCTGTAGGGCAGGGCATAATTCTTTTGGGGTACAGCCAGGGCGCCATTGTTGTATCGCACTTCATGAGAGATCATGTGGTCAACCCGGCCGGGGAATGCCACAACCGCTGGCCAGACATTGTCGCTGTCGCGACATGGGGAAACCCCTGCAGAACGCCCGGGTTTGCTTCTGGAAATGACTTCGCCGGCTGGCCAGCTCCAGGAGAAGTGGACGGCGTGGTAACCGGCGGTATCGCTGGTCCTGACGACCTTAAGCCTGCGGCCTATGCGCCCGTAAGCAAAACGGTCAAGCACTATTGGGGAGAATTTGTCAACACAATCGGCAATGGAAATGACATCTATGCCGACTGTCCGGTGGGAAGCAATCCGTGGATAGCTGAAGCCCCGACCGGGGTGGTCGAAACAAACATCTACGACATCGTCCAGAACGTCACCGTGGCCGACATTTTCCAGATCATTCTGGAGGTCGTTGGCGTCATCGCCACGGCTGGGCTTGAGCTCATCCCAATCATCGAGGCCATTATCAATGGCGGCTTGTTCGTGCAGGCCGGACCCGGGGCCCCGCATTACACTTACGACATCGGCCCAATTGCCAATTTCATTGCTTTGGCCGGATCTGAGACCCAACCGTACGGGAGCAGCGACAGCCGGCTGTAGTCGCCCCTATTCGATGATCGAAATGGCCTGCCGCGGGCACTGCCGAACGGCGTCGCGCACCTTTTCTTCGTTCTCGGGCGTAACCTCGTCCTGCAGCACGGTCAACGTGTCGTCATCCTCGAGCTGAAACACCGTCGGGATGATGCCCATGCACACCCCGTTGCTTTCGCACAGCCCCCAGTCGACTTCGATTTTCTTTGTCACTCAACCCACCTCATCGCAACACCTGCACCGGTACGTTTAGCCAGCCTGCGACATTCTGCATGGTTACCCGTTTGCAGCCTTCCCAATTCACCTCGTAGCGGGGCATGAAGTCGAGCAGCTTCTCTATCGCGATCCTGCTCTCCATCCGGGCCAACGCGGCACCCAGGCAACTGTGAATCCCGTAGCCCAAGCCGAGGTGCTGGGCCTCGGTCTGGTCACGCTCGATGTCGAAGGTGTCTGCGTCGGTGAAAGCATCGGGGTCTCGGTTGGCCGCGGCTTTCATCAGGAACACCGGCTTGCCAGCGGGAATGGTGCCGCCGCTAACGTGTGCCTCTTTCATCGTCCAGCGGACGTTGTAATGCACCGGCCCCTCGTAGCGCAACAATTCTTCGACGGCAGCGGGGATCTTGCTGCGATCGGCCAGCAGCTTCTCCCACTGGTCAGGATGACGAGCGAAGAGCACCGCCGCGCTGCCGACCAACTTGGTAACTGTCTCCGCGCCCGCGCCGCCCAGCAGCGTCGCAAAACCGCAGATCTCGATGTCGTCGAGGCGGCGCACCGTGCCGTCGTCGCAGGGAATCTCGGCGGCGATCAGCCGGCTGATCATGTCATCCTGCGGCTCGGCGCGGCGCTCCTGCACCAAGCCGTAGTAGTACATCGCGGTGTCGATGTTGGCCTGCATGCCCTCTTCGCTGAGTTCGATTTGGCCCGGCTCCCTATGCAGGCTGGTGTCAATCCAGTGCCGCACCTGTTGGCGGTAGTCCGGCGGGACACCGGCCATCGTGGTAATGACTTCGACCGGGAACGGCCCGGAGAAGTCCTGCACGACGTCGAAGTGATCGGGATCGGCAGCGCCCAGGTACTTTTCGACCACTTCGACGACTGTGTCGTGCTGCGATTGGATGGCTCGTGGGGTGAACGCCTTGTTGAGCAGGCTGCGCATGTGGCGGTGCTCCGGCGGATCCATGAAGATGATCGACCGCTGCTCGGGGGGTATGCCCTTGCGGACCATCGCCAGGTCGCAGCCGCGCGAGGACGAGAAAGTCTCGAAGTCCTTCAACGCGCCAGCCACGTCTTCGTGCCGGGTCAGCGCGTAGAAGTCCTCTTTCTCGTCGTAGTAGAGCGGGGCATCTTCACGCATTCGTCGATAGATCTCGAACGGGTTTGTGAAGTACTCCTCGGAGAACGGATCAAAGACGACCTTTGGCTTGGTCATTTGCACCCTCCTGGCCTCCCATACGTGGCTCACAGCCGTTACGACGGAATGCTGAACTGTAACGCTAACGGTAGTTGGTTCGTCGCGTGTCGAAAAGACCCCATCTCATACCCGCATCCCCGCCCCGATGGCGTCGTTGAGCACACCCAGGTCACTGCCCAGCGCGGCGGCGATACTCCTGGCCACGGCAATGTCTTTGCCAACGAATTCGCCCGCCGTGCCGATGAACGACGCGACGGATCCGCGCGCGGCGACGATGTCCAGCACCCGACTCGCGCCGCTCCCGTGCGGAAGCGCGCTGAGCAGCGTCGACTCTGGAACGCCGAGTTGTATGCCCAGTTCCACAGCGCCCGATAGCAATCCGATCTGCGCTGCGAACAGCGCATTGTTGACCAGCTTCACCTTCTGCCCAGCTCCCAACGGGCCGACGTGCAGGATCGGATCGCCGTAGCAGCTCAGCACCGGGCGTACGCGCGTCACTGCATCCTCGCTGCCACCGATGAACAGCGTGAGTGCCCCGGCCGCTGCATTGTGCGGCCCTCCGCTGACCGGTGCGTCGACGACTTCGACACGGTGCGGAGCGGCACTTTCGGCGATGGTCTCAACTGTGCGCGGACTTCCGGTCGTGTGCACCACCAGCGCCGAGCCCGGCGACATTGTCGCGAGCAGGCCACTGTCGGAAGGGCCCAGACAGATCTGTTGCACCTGTTCATCGGTGAACACGCAGATCACCACGGCGTCCGCGTTCGCCGTCACCGCCGGCGTATCGGCGACCGCATCGGCGCCTAATTGGGCTATGGCAGATCGCTTCTCGGCGGTACGGCCCAACACCGCGACGTCGTGGCCCGCCTCGATGAGGCGGGTCACCATGGGACGGCCCATCCGTCCCGCACCGATGAATCCGATTCTCACCGAGGATGTTCCATCAGGGCCAGGGTGGCGTCGGCGGCATCGAGCACGGCGCCGCCGGGGACGGCGGCCGCGCCGGCAAGGTCGGCGACCAAGCGGACATCTTTCTGAAGCAACGTCCCGGCGAGCCCGGCGAGGCGATCTAAACCGCCGGTGTCACCGCCAAGAGCATTGAGCGCAAAGCTGTTTCCGCTGCCGCGCGAGATGACCTCGGTGAGCCGGTCTGGCAGAATTCCGAGCGCTTGGCCGAGCGCCAAAGCCGTAGCCGCGGTTCCCAGGTTGGCGGTGAACAACAGGTTGTTCAACAGCTTGGTGGTTTGTCCGGAGCCCAGATCCCCCCGGTGCACGACGGGGTTGGCGTAGGTCTCGAACACCGGGCGGCAGCGCTCGACGACGTCGGCATCGCCGCCGACCATCACCAGTAGACGACGTTCCTCTACCGCCGGCGCGCCGCCGCTGACCGGCGCGTCGATAACCGAGACGCCTTGTGCTGCAGCTTTTTCAGCCAACGCATGGCATGTCTTGGGATGCACGGTGCTGTGGATGGCAATGATGCCGCCCGGTTTGAGTCCAGCCAGCACCCCGTTCTCGCCGCCGGTGATCTCCTCGACGTCGGCATCTGAAACCACGCAGAGGCAGACGAGATCGCTGGTGGCCGCGAGTTCTGCCGGCGATCCGGCGACCTTGGCCGCGGTGTCGCCGAACGGCTCAAGCGACGCCGGTCGACGCGCCCACAGCGTGGTAGGGAAGCCGGCTTCTGCGATCCGACGCGCCATCGGGCCGCCTTGACTGCCTAAGCCAATGAATCCGACGTGCATCAACCGGCCTCCAAATCGGGACTTTCACGCGCGACGACACATTCCTCGGCGAACTCCAGAACCGTCGAGTGGTAGGCCGCGGCGGTGTGGCCGAGGCTGATGTTGTGTCCGGCCTCGGCTTGGTGGTGGACGGTGAACCGCGGCGTGCTGGAGAACATCGCCTCGATCTCGGTCATCGCCGAAGCGTCGGTCTGCCAAACCTTCTCGTATTCGGCGATGCTGAAGTGCACCGGGACTGATACGGCGGGGGCAAGCGCCGGAAAGTCCTGACGGGCCCAATTGGACACCATCAGGTCCTCGTAGGGCGGAGCGCCGGGATAAACCGTTGCCCCGCTGAGTACTTCGGGCGGATACAGCCGTTCGGGGTGCCACAACAGTTCACGCAGACCTGCCGGGCGGCGGTCCCGGGTGGCTGTCTTCAGCATTTCGCGGGCTGCGGGATGGTAGTGGCGGCCGGTGCCGGCCAATTCGATGCCCAATAGATCGCCACCGGCTTGCTCGGCTTGATCGTCTGTAGCCATCCGCATCGTCAATTCGCATCCGCCGGAATGCCCCATCAAAAACAAGCCCGCGCCGCGCGGACGGTCGCTGAGAATGCGATCAACCGCCGCGTACGCAAGCGCGACCCGCTGCTCGGGGTGGGCCATCGCATCCGGGTAGGGGGCCGAGCTGCCGTAGCCGGGGCGATCGAGCGCCACCACGGTGAATCCACGGGCGGCGCCCGTTCGAAGAAAGGACGATTCCGGGTGGCCCGGGCAGTCGAAATAGATTGAGGTGGTGCCTCCGCCGTGAATGGCCACGATGACCGCCCGCGGGTCGGGCGCCTCGGCGACGATCGCGGATATCGGCACGCCGTCGACGATGACGACCCTGGGCCCAGGGCTCATGCGCCGCTTCTCCTCATCGCTTCGCTCTGCATCGTCGCCGGCGCGGGACTCATGTGTCGGCCCGTAGCAGTAGTACGCCGCTTGGTGTGAGGCCGCCACTGCTGACCACGCCGACGCGGGCGTCGGCGACCTGCCGCGGCCCGGCTTCGCCGCGCAGCTGGCTGACGGCTTCATGCAGCAGACCCATGCCATGCGTACGGCCGTGCGACAACTGACCGCCATGCGTGTTGAGTGGCAGCTGGCCGTCGCGGGCGATGTTCTTACCGCCGTCCAGGAATTCCTTGGCCTCACCGATCCGGCAGAACCCCAACGCTTCAATCCAGGACAGGCAGTTCATGGTGAACCCGTCGTACAACTCGGCGACGTCGACGTCTTCCGGCCGCAGCGAGGTACGCGACCACAGATGCGCCGACTGGCCGAGCACCTGCGGCTCGTGAGTCAATGTGCTTTGGTCCCAGTCAATTCGCTCGATAATCTGCGTGCCCACCGCCTCCACCAACACCGGCGGCTTGGCCATGTCGCGGGCGGCGTCGACGGCCGACACGATGACGGCGATGGCCCCGTCGCACGGCACGTCACAGTCGTAGAGCCCGAACGGTGTGGTGATCGGACGGGCGTTCAGGTAGTCGTCCATCGTCATCGGAGACCGGTAGACCGCCGACGGGTTGAGTTCGGCATTGGCGCGCTGGTTCAACGCAATCCAGCCCAGCGTTTCCTTCGTCGTGCCGTACCGATGGAAGTGGCGCTGCGCGTTCTGCGCCAATGTGTGGGCCGCCGAGGTGGCGCCGAACGGCATCAGCCAGTCGGCTCTGCGGCCCATCGACGGAACGATCTTGCCCTGCTTCATCTGCTCGTTGAAGGTGGCCTCCCACAGCGTCCGGAAGCACAGCACGTGACGCGCCAGGCCGCCGGCGACGGCAAGCATCGCCGCGATCACCGAGCCGCCCGGGCCAAAGGTTTCGATGCCGCCGTTGTGCCATGTCGGCCGGATGCCCAGCGCCGCTTCCAGCGCCGTGACGCCTCCTTCACCGAAACCGCCGAGGTTGCCGCCGCCGGGATAGGTTGACAGGCCGTCGATGTCGTCGAATGTCAGGCCGGCGTCGGCGATCGCTGCCTCGCAGGCAGCCACCGTCAGCGACAGCGGCGGCACCATCAAGCGGCGCCCGATCTCCGACATGCCGATCCCGGTGAGCGCCACTTTGTCTTCGAATTTCTCCGGCGTGAGCATCGAGCGGACGTATTCACCGAAGCGCTCCGGAGCGATTTCGTCGATGGGCAGCGCGGCGGGCCGGGTGTCTTCAATGGGACGGAACAGCGGCAGCCACACGTCTTCGGCCTGCTCGAAGACGACCTCAACTTGCTGACCGAGCTGCAGTTGCTCTGGGTCGCAGTCAATGATGTTGGTGGTCAGCCGAACTCGCGGGTCTTCGGCGATCGCTACCTGGGCGACGACATAGGGCGCGGGTAAGCCCGGCAGGCTGAACCGGTGGTTGACGGTAAATCCTGCCAGCGTCGCCCGGCCCGACACCGCTCGTACCTCCAGGCGGTGCGAGCGGCAGTAGCGGCAAATCGGCGCCGGCGGATGGATGAGCGCCGAGCAGTCGGTGCATTCCTGCAGCCGTAGTGTGCCGTCGGCGCCTGAGCGCCAGAAGAATTCAGTCTCGTCGGTGACCAGCGGCGCTGGGCGTCCGGTGTTCTGCGTCAACGCGTGAAACCCCACTCTGCTTCGTTGGCCTCGGTTTTGAGGTGCGCGGCGGGATCGTCGTCGTCGCGCAAGTCTGGGCGGCGAACACTGGGTTTGAGATCACCGATCTCGGTGATCGCGTGCACCGGGCAGTCCAGCAGTGCGTTCATCACCGCCTGCTGGTCGGTTTCGGCCACGGTGCCGTCACCGGTCAAACACGCGTATCCCCAGTCGTCGAGGGAGAAGTAGCCGGGCGCATGCTTGGCGCAAATACCGAAGCCGTCGCAGACCGTGCGGTCGAGGCGAATTTTCATGCCTGCGTCACCACTTCCGCCTCGTAGGGACGGTCGGCGCGGAACGGCCCGTTGCTGCAGCCTTGGCAGGCGCCTTCCAGATGGCGCGCGACCTCATCGGGAAACTGAGCGAGCAGGCTTGCCGCGACGTTTGTTGCGGCGTCCAGGGTCGCGCAAGCACCGCGCCCGCGCAGCACCACCGACCAACGGCGCAGCCGCTCTACGTCATCCACAGTGGCGGCGCCGTCGCGCAATGCGCCCGCGGCGGCGGCCATCGCCGCCGTCCCGTTGAAACAGGAGCCGCACTGGCTGGCGTTTTCACGATCGAAGTAGGCCAACACCGCGGCGGCTACCGCGACCGGGCAGTCGTCGGTGATTACCGAGATCGCGCCGCAGCCCAGGCCGCTGCCGAACCGGCGAAACGTCTCATGGTCCAGCGATGTCTCAAGCACTCGTCGGTCGAGCAGGCCGGCGAAGTACCCGCCCATCAGCGCGCCCCGCACTCGGTCTGGTGAAATTCCGTGCAGGGCAAGCAGTTCGGTGAAGGGTAGGCCGTGTGGCAGTTCGTAGAGCACCGGCGGTCGTCCCGCTCCGGTGATGGTCGCCAGGAACGTGCCCGGCGACAGCGGGGTGCCTTGGGAGCGGAACGCAGCCGAGCCGTTGCTCTGCAGGAAGGGCAGGTTGGCCAGCGTTTCGACGTTGCTGACCAGCGTGGGCCGTTCTGCGACGCCGGCCTCGAACGGGCGCGGTGGCTTGTCCGTCGGCTTGGCCGGGCCGCCGTTGATCGCCTGGACCGCGGCGGTTTCCTCGCCGGCCACGTACCCGGATTGCACCGTCACCAGCTCGAGTGTGATGCCGTGCAGTTCGGAGCCGAGCTCCGCCAGCGCCGCTTCGACGCTGCGGGCCGATTCGTGGTCGGACACGTAGACGTAGGCGCTGTCGGCGGCCACGATCGCCGCCGCCAGCCGCAGCCCGTCCAGAACCAGGTGCGGGCGGTTGCGCACTAGCCAGCGATCCTTGATCGAAGCCGGTTCTCCCTCTTCGCCATTGGCGACGACGACGGCGCCGCCCGCGCGGCTCCCGTTATCGCGAACCGCGCGCAACTTCACCGCGAGCGGGAAGGCAGCGCCGCCGCGACCGACCAGCCCGCTGGACTCGACCTCGTTCAGGAGTGCGTCGGCGCCGGCCAATGGCCGGTAGCCGCCATGTGTCCGGTACGTTGCGAGGTCCTCGCGGGTTTGGGGTTGCTCGCCTAGCAGCCGGGGCGGGCAACCCGGAGCGGTCGCCACGGTGACCGGTTCGGTGGGAGTGGTTATCTGGCCGGTGTTCATGACCTAGCTCGCCGTCCCTGCAGTTACGCTTTCGCACATGCGGACTGCCGTGGTGCGCGTCAACATCGACCCCGATGGACGATTCACGCATGCGCGGCTACGAGAGGGCATGGTGGTCCTCCTTGGGCTCGTAGGCGAGGCGGGTGTCGATGTGGTGGAAAGCGACCTCACGACGATGCCGACCGGTCGCCGAGAGGTGCAATTGCTCATCGCTGCCGAAGATGCGGGTGTGGCCAAACGCACGGCAATCGAGTTGTGCACCAAGGCTTTTGGTGATTCGACTTCGCCGGGCGTGGTGACCTTTGTCAGCAGAGGAACCGACGACGACGCGCACGGTGTGTTGGCTGGGTTCGGGCTCACCGGCGAGATCGTCCGAGCCCCCGGCGACGACGGCTACGACATCGTCTACGTCACGTTGCGCGAGGAAGACCTGGAACGTATTCCGGAGAGCCGTGTCCACACAGCCTTGGAAGCCTCGCTCAACTGCGAGGTCCACATTCGCACTGTGTAGTACACCGCGAGACATCACGAGCGCAGGAACTCCAGGATCGCCGGGGCCGCCTGCACCCAGGTGTCGAACATGTTGAAGTGCTTCACCTTGCCCGCGGCGCGCTCTTCGGAGGCACGCTCCCACGCATCCTCCGGCCACGGCGGGTCGATCAACTTCGAACCCTTGATCAGGCAGCTGACTTCCAGCGACGTCCGCTTGGGATGGTCCATGTCGTTCTCGCCGCCACGAATGATCAACGTGGGAACCTTTATGCGATCGAACATTTCGTCCTCGACGCCAGGAATCGTCTGTCCCGGCTTGGAAACGAACGCGTTGAGCCAGCGCAGCATCACCTTGAGGAACTCGTCGGAGTCGAAGTCGAGGAACCGCTGCTTGTTGGCTGGGTTTTCGTCGATGCGGTCGCGCCACTCCTGCACCTTGACCACGCCGTCCATTCCGGTACCTCGCACCGCAAGGATGCTGGGGATGATGTAGAAGGAACCGAGTACGAAGGTGCCGTAGATGCCGCCGACAATGTTCCACACCACGAGCTTGGTGACCATTTCCGGGTAGAGCATCGTGGTGAGCATGGAATCCCTTGCCCCACCGGAGCCTCCAGCGAGGATGCAGCGCTCGAAGCCCAGCCCTTTGACCAGCTTGTGCAACGTCTCGGCGCGCATGTGGGATTCGCTTTGCCCGTAGAACTGCACATCGGATGCGCCGCAGTTGGGCCGGTCCCACAGCAGCACCCGGTAGCCGCCGGCGGCCAGGGCATCGGCCAGCGGACGTAGGCCTTCAATCTCCTTACTGAACCGGCCGCCCGGCGTCAGGGCAATGAGATCGCCGGAATCACCAAGGATTTCGTAGACGACGTTGCCACCATTCACCTCAATAGACGCCACGCAATTCTCCTGTAGGTCAGGCCATCACCAGAACGTCGTCGCCGACGACGCGCACCGGGTAGGTGCGAATGCTCCACTCGGGCTTGACCGCGGTCGTGCCGGTCGCGAGCTCGAAACCCCATTGATGCCAAGGGCAGTAGATGTACTCCAGGTCGCGAACCATGACGGCGTCACCCGCGGCCGTCTCGTCCACGACGGTGCGGCCGCGGGTCCGCCCCGAGCACAGCGGGCCGCCCTGGTGTGGACAGTAATTCGCGATGGCGTAGAAGATTCCGTTGACGTTGTACACACCCACACCGTGCCGTCCGATCGGCACCAGCTTGTGCTTGCCCGGAGGAATCTCGTCCACGGTCGCCACAATGTGTTCACGGCCCTGTGCGAGGCGAGGCTGGGGCCGCTCGGTGGCTGCCCCACTCTCTTCAGAACTCAACTCAGAACACCCGGACTTGGCCCTCGAGGACGGGAACCGTCTCCGGAAGGTGATAGGTCGCAATGCCGTTCTTGTACATGATCGATTCGCGCGCGGCCTTAGGCAGATGCTTGACCACCCAGCGCGGGTCGTCGAAGGTCCAGTGCGGGTAGTCGGAGGAGTACAGCAGGATCTTGTCGGCCTCCATCCACTCCATCGCGCGGGTCGACTCCGTCTTGTCCTCGGGGTAGTCCAGCGGCTGCGTGGTGAACTTGATGTGGTCCTTGACGTAATCGGACGGCTTGCGCTTGATCTCCACTCGTGACTTGCGGGCCTCATAGATCGAGTCCATGCGCCACATCAGCGGCAAGATCCAGCTGAAGGCGTGCTCCACGAAGACGATCCGCAAGGTCGGGAAGCGGTCGAAGACGCCGTCGAAGATCAGGCTCATCACCTGGTTGGCCGCCAGCAGCGAGTAGGTCACCATGAAGTCGTGGTTGTAGCTGGGAAAGCCCACCGGCGGCGTCGGCAGCAGCTCGTAGGTGCCGCGCGACAGGTGGCAGCTGACGGTGATGTCGTGCTTGGTGGCGGCCGCCCAGATGGGGTCGTACTTCGGGTGGCCCCATGACGGTCTCGGCTCGGCTTTAATCAGAATCTGGGCCATGTACGGGTGCCCCGCCCACTTCTCGATCTGTTCAACGGCGCCTTCGGGGTCTTCGATCGCCACGCAGATCGACCCGCGCCAACGTTCGTGCCAGTTGTTGTGGCTGTCGAGCCAGTGGTTGTTCTGCCAGTCGTTGAGTGCGCTTGAATACGCCTGGTTGGCTTCCGGTAGACGCGGCGTGCGGCCGGCGGGCTCCAGGATCGCGATGTCGGAGCCCGCTTCCATGATCAGCTGGCGGAACGCCATGTCCGGGTCGCTGCCCGGGAACTCGCCGTCAGGCGGGAAGGTGTCGGTGCGCATCGCGAAGGCGTGCGCGTAGTCAGGGGCGTCGTAGTAAATCAGCTCGCCGATCTTGTGGTCGAGGAAGAATTTGCTGCGCCACGGCTCGGGGATGTACGGGGTGATTTCGCCGCGCTTGGGCACCGGGTGGACATCCGAGTCGACACACCGAACGGCGATGCGCTCCTTGGCTGGAACGCGTTCCTGCATGTGAGTCAATGTCATTTCGACCTCCTCAGCCTTCTTCTATTCTGCGACTAGCCCGCCGCGAGGTCGACAGAAATGTCGATTCCGTACAGGTTGGCCGCGTTGCGCCAGCACACCTTCTCGCGCTGCTCGGCCGACAGCGCCTTTGGCAGCTTGTGGATGTCACCGCACTGCCAGTGCGGATAGCTGGAACCGAACATCACCATGTCTTCTTTGCCGGTGAAGCCGAACCACTCGCCGGCGAACTCGACGTCGCCCGGACCGTCGAGGCTGCCCTGGACGAAGTACACGTGTCCGGGCAGGTAATCGCTGGGGATCCGGGGCGCCCACGGGGTCTGCTCGAGGTGCGGACGGCCGAAGGTGTCCATCCGCCAGATGAACGGTGTAACGAAGTCCGCAGCGCCGTCGGCCCAGACGAACTTGAGGCCGGGCCAGCGCTCGAAGACGCCCTCGGCGATCATGTTCATCAGGTGGTACAGGTAATTCAGCGCCATGAAGCTGACGTACTGCTCATAGGTGAGTGTGTTGCCGGACGGGGTCGGGGGAAAGCCGATGCCCTCACCCGTTTCGATGTGAACCGCCACAGGGAGATTGGCGTCGGCTGCGGCTTCCCAGAGCGGCCAGAATTGCGGCTTGCCGTACAGCTCGCGGGACTGCAATGGGACGGCGATCTGAACCACCCGCGGGTGTGCGCGCCACTTCTCGATTTCGCGCAGGGCGCCGGCGATGTCGTCGGGGTTCACCCGGATTGTGCCGCGGAACCTGTCACCGAACTGGGCGGACTCCAGCCATTTCGACACCATCATCTCGTTGTGGGCCGCGTGCAGGGCGCTGCCCAGGTGTCGGTCCGGCATGATGCCGCGCCCCATCGGATGTAGCACCGCCACATCGACGCCGCGCTTCGTAAACATTTCGTTGCCAACGAATTCCGGATCCGAGCCCGGGTATTGACGGTCCGGTCCCTCGGTGTTCGGCGCGTACTCGCCGCCGGGCGCCCCGTACCAGTCCATCTCGTAGTCGGGGAAACCGCGACTCTTGTAAGGCTCGCGCATTACTGAGCGCAGTTCCTTGTTGGACGAGAAGAAGATGTGCACGCTGGCGTCGATCAGCGGCGTCCGGGTTCCGTCCGGGTGCTCGATCACCTAAACCACCCTTCGCGGCGCCGACGACTGTGTCGCGCCTGCTGGCCATACGCTAGCCAATCTAACATTCTCGTTCGTCGCCAATCAACAGGGTTTCCGGTAAGCGTTTCGATTAATCATCACGCCTGCTAGTGGTCACAATTGCGAGCAGCACGTGAAGCGTTGTTCTTCGTAATTGACAATATCATTCTCAGGTACGCCACGGCAGGGACGCGGGGCCTACCGTGACGCCGGCGGCTCGTTCGATCGGTTTGATCGCCGCGGTGAAGTCCGAATCAGCCCCCTCGTCGTGCAAGGCGGTTTCCCATAGCCGCCCGACCGCCGCAGCGATCTCGACGGGCACACCAATCGACTGTGCTTCGTCGAGATACAGCCGTACGTCTTTGACCATCAGCCCGGTGGCAAAGCCGTAGTCGAACGTGCGCGGAAGAATCGCGCGCGGGAACTTGTCTCGGCTCGCGCTCGTCGCGCCAGAGCCCGCGTTGACTACGTCGATCATGACGCCTGGATCGAGTCCGGACTTCACGCCCATCACGACGACTTCTGATGTTGCAACGAGCACTGTCGCCGCCAGGATGTTGTTGGCCAGCTTCATGGTTTGCGCTGAACCGGGCGTCTCGCCGATGTAGAACGGCTTGCCGATCGTCTCGAGCGACTCCTTGAGGATGTCGAATTCGGTGCGGGGGCCGGAGACCATCAGGGCGAGGGTGCCATTTTCGGCTCCGCTTACCCCGCCGCTGACCGGGCTGTCGAGCGCAGCGATGTTGCTTCTGGCGAGGGCGCCGTGGATCTGTACCGCTGTTTGGCGGCCGATTGTCGAGAGGTCGATATAGCGCTTGACCCGGGAGCCGTCGATCACGCCACCGACCCCGGTCGCGACCTCGAGTGCGACTTGCGGGGAGGGCAGGCTGGCCATGACGGTTTCAGCGAGGTCGGCGACCTCCTTCGGCGACGACGCGGGCTGGGCCCCGAACGCGACAGCCCGGTCGAGAGCTTCGGAGCTGGTGTCGAAGGCGACGATTCCGCGATTGGCTCGAATGAGGCGTCGTGCCATCGGAAAACCCATGTGGCCCAGGCCGATGAAACCGATCTCCATTGCGACCGCCTAGCGTTCCAGCGAGATTGTTACTGTGCCAATAAGAGAATAGTATTCTCACAGTACGTTAACTGAGCTAAGGAGCTGGCCGGAATGCTGCTGGAATTCGACGCCGATCAGCGGCTCTGGCAGGAAACGGTGCGTGACGCCGTCGGCAAGCAGTGCCCGCCGACGCTGGTCAGAGGGGTTGCCGAAGACGGCGTGGACCCGACGCCGGTCTGGAGGGCCTATATCGAGCACGGCTGGACCGAGATGAGCGATCCGGAAACCGCCGTCGAGCTGGCCATCGTTTTGGAAGAGCTCGGTCGCGCCACCGATCCCACGCCGTTTCTGGCGACGATGAGCCAGTTCGCGCCGCTGGCGGGGGCTCGGTTCGACCCGCAGGCATCGGGGACCGCCGTCTACACGGGCGTGACAGCGCATCGGGACGACGACGGCTGGGTGTTGGACGGCACGGCGGAGCATGTGCTGGACGGGGATCGTGCCGAGTGGTTGGCGGTAGTGACTGATGCCGGGGTGTTCATCGTCAGCGCAGCCGAGGTGGCGGGGCAGGTAACCAGGCGACGCAAATCGGTGTTCGACCCGGTGCTGCACATCGCCGAGTTGAGTTTTAGCCACGTTCGGGTACCGGACACCGCACGGGTCAGTGTCAATGCGGAGCGGGCGCGGCATATCGCGCTGATGGGTATGGCGATAACGATGGTCGGTGCCTGCCAACGCATTCTGGATCTGGTCCTTGATCACGTGCGTAGCCGGCACCAATTCGGGGTGCCGATCGGCTCGTTCCAAGCGGTCCAGCACAAGGCCGCCGACATGCACGTCGCGGTAGAACGGGCGCGGGCGCTGGCCTATTACTCGGCGCTGACGATCGCCGAAGACGATCCGCGTCGGCGACTTGCGGCCGCGATGGCGAAAGCTGCTGCGGGCGAATGCCAATCGCTGGTGTTCCGGCACGGCCTGCAGCTGTTCGGCGCGATGGGCTTCACCTGGGAGAACGATGTGCAATTCGCGCTGAAGCGGGCGAAGGCGGGCGAGCTCATGCTGGGTGGGGCCGCCGAACACCGAGCGATGATCACCGAGGAGTACCGTGCAGCTCACGTTTGATCCCGAAGTCGAGGCTTTTCGCGCGGAGTTCGTCGCCTTCCTCGACGAGCACGCGCCTGCTACCGCGGCTGAAGCGTTGGAGCGGCCAAAATCGGTGTCGCACATGCCGGATTGGGCGCGTCGCTGGCAGCGGCTGCTGTTCGACAACGGCTGGTTGCTGCCCACTCAGCCGCCGGAGTTCGGCGGCCGCAACGCCACGGTCTTGCAGCAGTATGTCTACCTCGAGGAGCTGTGCCGACGGCGGATCTACCACAGCTTCAACCCGCAGGGCGTCAATATCATTGCAGCGTCGCTGATCTCGTTCGGCAGCGACGAGCAGAAGCAACGTTGGGCAGTTCCGATCCTGCGTGCCGAGATCACGGCTTCATTGGGGATGAGTGAGCCCAGCGCCGGTTCGGATCTGGCGTCGCTGCGCACGAAAGCCGTCCGTGACGGTGATCATTTCGTGGTCAACGGCCAAAAGGTGTGGACGTCGGGGGCGCACGACGCGGACGTACTGCTGACCTTCGTGCGAACCGATCCAGATGCGCCTAAGCACAAGGGGATCAGCGTGTTGCTGATCCCCACCGACACTCCCGGCGTGGTACGTCGGCCGTTTCCGTCCATCTGCGCACAGGACGATCTGGACTTCAACGAGGTGTTCTTCACCGACGTGCGAGTGCCGGCCGAAAACCTCGTCGGCCCGCTCAACCAGGGTTGGCGGGTGGCCAACGGGTCGCTCGGGCACGAACGCACGATGATGTGGCTGGGATTCGCCGATCGGCTGGACAATGTGCTCGCCGACTTCCATCCCACCAACGCACTCGAACGTGACCAGTACGCCAGCACGCTGATGGACTATCAGGCGCTGCGCCTCCTCGGGTCGGTGGCCCTGGCCCGTGCCGCCCGCGGCGAGGAAGACGTGCCCGCCTTGTCCGTGCTGAAGGTGCTCGGCTCCGAAGCCGAACGAGAAGCATGCGAACATGCCTTGGCAGCAGCGGGATCCGACGGCTTAGCGCATCCCACGCTGACCGGTCCGTATGCGCCGATGAACCTCGACCACTACTTTGCCAGTTGGTTCGAGCGGTACGCCCGCAGCTTCGGGGGGACGATCGCCGGCGGCACGTCGGAGATCCAGCGCAACATCATCGCGCAGCGGGTACTCGGATTGCCTACCGGCTAAGCAGCTTCCATGAGCGGGGCTCTTCACCGTTGGCCTCACAGGCACGTGTCACATCAGCAACAGGAGTACCTGCGGTGTGCGGTGTGCGTTGTGCCCGCCTCTGAGCGACAAATCCACGGCGCCAAATCCGCTGCACAGCTTAAGTTGTCGCTCAGAGGCGGGCAGATTGTGTGTCGCCTCCACCTAGAGATCTGTGGGGCGGATGTGACTGCTGCGGCGCAACACTCAGTAGGGCCAAGATACGACTTTTCACAACAGTCTCACGTTCGACGATCGAGCCGCTCAGTCGATGACGGCGGCTTCTTTGCGCTCGGTGATCGGCCGGGCCAGCTCCTGCTCGTCGCAAATCCGTTGCAGCTTCTCCAGAGTTTCATCGAGGCCCGCGCCGAGTCGGTGGCCGGGGGTGAAGGTTGCCGGCAGGTGTCGCATGCCCTGGATGACGCCGATCGTTTCGTAGTGCACGGTGCCTTCCGGGTCGCACTGGTAGTCCGGCATCCGGTCGAGCACCGCGGTGAGCATGGATTTGAATACCGTGCGCGCCACGTTGGAGCCGATGCAGCGATGTACACCGAGGCCGAAGCTGAAGTGTCGGTTGCCTTTACGGTCCATGACGATTTTGTTGGGTTCGGCGAAAACCGACGGATCGCGGTTGGCCATCGCCCAGGAGATCCACAGCCGCTCGCCCTCTTTGAACTGTGTTCCTTCGATCTCGACATCGTCGGAGAAGGTCCGCCCGTCGCCGGGCGCCGGGGTGAAGTAGCGCAGGAATTCCTCGGTGGCGGGATCAAGCAGGGTGTCACGCTCGCGGCTGAGCCGCTCGCGCTGCTCGGGATGCTGCGACAGCCATTCCAGCGAGTGGGCGGTCAGGGCCGTAGTGGTGTCGAAACCGCCGCCGATCACCAGGCCGAGGTTGCCCATGATCTCGAGATCAGGAGCGGGCTCACCGTCGATGCGCAGCTGGATGAGAGCGTTGACGATGCCCGGCCGCGGATTGTCCCGGATCTCGATCATGTTGTTCAGCAGATCCAGTCCCATTTCACGGTGCATCGCGTTGACGCGCTCGAGATCTGGGGAGTGCTCGGGCGTGTACAACGCGGCATGCGTGGGCTCGCTGTACATCGACCATTTCTTCAGCGGGACACCCAAGATGGCCAGTGTGAGTACTGCGGGCACGACGTTGGCGAGGTCGTCGACGAAGTCGATGCGGCCCTGCTCGATCTTTTCGTCGAGGCACGCTCGCGTCACGTCGTCGATGAATGGCTGCCAACGTTTGACCGCCGCTGGAGACAGGTAGGGGTTGAGCACGTTGCGGTAGGTGCGGTGCTCCGGCTCGTCCATCTCGAGGATTCCACCCCGAACGCCGCTGGCGCGTTTTGCCACCGGGATCGAGATGCCTTGGTAGCCACGGCGTTCGCCGTTGATGTCGTGATCATTTGAAACCACAGGGCAGCGCGCGAGTTCGAACACCGCCTGGCTTCCTCCGGCGACCCAGTGCCCGTCATACGTGTCGGTCCACGCGACCGGGCACTTGGTGTGGATCTCCTCGGTGATCTCCTCGAATTGGGTTCGATATTCGGGAGTGTGCCGGTCGAAGTGAATCCGGTTCTTCTTGCGATCGCTGTCGCTCACGATGCCGTCGACGCTCAAGGCCTCGTCTCCTCGACGAAAATGGCTTGTTCAGGGCAGGACTGAGCGGCTTCCCGGACGGCGTCTTCCTGGTCGGGCGGAACGTCTTCCGAGGCCGCCGACGAATGACCTTCGATGTCGTCGAGCACAAAGGAATCCGGCGCGATCATCGAGCACAACGTGTGGCCCTGGCAGCGATCTGAATCAACCCGAACTTTCATAACTTTCCCCTACGTACGGTAGTCGTACCACTTGAGGTATCCGCCGGCATCGACGCGCAGCTGCATGCCCGTCACATATCTGGCCTCGTCCGAGGCCAGCCACAGCACCGCGTTGCTGATGTCCTCTGGTTCGACGTACGGAACCTTCATCGCCTGCTGCACACCGAAAACCGGCTCGGCGTCGGTGCGTGTCGGGTTCTCCAGATCCGGCCGGAACGAACGGTACATCGGCTCGCTTTGCAGCATGTCGGTATTGGTGTTTGTCGGATGAACGACGTTGGCACGAATCCCGAGAACCGAAAGTTCGGTGGCCAGATCGTGCACATAGCTCGACAGGGCACGCTTGGAGTGCACGTAGGCCATCCCGCCCGGGTCGTTGCCGGGATTGTCTTTCTTCGCGGTGTCCATCAGTGCGGCGGTGGATCCGGTGGCGATGATCGACGCCCCCGCTCGAAGATGCGGCAGCGCAACCTGAATCGCGTTGATCGTCCCGATCAGGTTGGTGTTGATCACGTCGCACCAGGCCTGCAACGGCGGCTGGCCCTTCATGCCGGCGATGCCGGCCTGAGCCACCACGATGTCAAGCTTGCCGAGCTCGGCCAGGCCGGTTTCCAATGCGGTGCGCAGTTGTCCGGCGTCCCGAACGTCGGCCTGCGCGATCACCACTTTTTGGCTGGTCTTCTCGATCAGGCGGGCTGTCTCGTCGAGGTCTTCCGGTGTGGCCATTGGGTATCCGATGGTGTCGACGTCACGACACAAATCGACGGCGATGATGTCGGCGCCTTCCTCGGCTAACCGCACAGCGTGAGAGCGGCCCTGGCCGCGCGCCGCACCCGTGACGAATGCGACTTTTCCCTTGACCCGGCCTTCGGCGCGTTGTCCCAACGGGTTTGTCCTTTCAGGTGTTTCGGCCGCCATTGACGCCGAGTATCTGACCGGTGATGTAGCCGGCTTCCTCCGAGATCAGGAAAGCGCAGGCGGCGGCAATGTCCTCGGGCTTGCCAATCCGGCGTACCGGCGTTGCCGCGATGGTCTTCTCGATGTCGCCGAGATTGCCGCGTTCCTCGGCGGCACGCAGCATCGGGGTGTCGATGAACCCCGGCGGCACCGCGTTGACGGTGATGCCGTTCGGTCCGTACTCCAGGGCCAGCGACTTGGTCAGTCCGTTGACCGCGGATTTGGCGGCCACGTAATGGGACATATACGGAGCGCCGGAGTGAGTGCTCGAGGAGGAGATGTTGACGATGCGGCCCCAGCCGGCCTCGAGCATGTCGGGCAGCACCGCCTGGATCATGTGGAAGACCCCGTTGAGGTTGACATCGATCAGCCGTTGCCAATCCGCGAACTCGATGTGGTTGAAGCGTTTGAACCCGTCCAAGCCCGCGGCGTTAACCAATACGGTGACCGGGCCCAGCTGCTCGCGGATGCCGGAGAGCGCGGCGTCGACTTGCGATCGGTCGGTCACGTCCGCGGTGAAGGCGAAGGGTGTCTCCGACGGCTTGAGGTCGACGGTCGCGACTTGGTAGCCGTCTCGGCGCAACCGCTCGGCAATGGCCAGGCCGATTCCCGAGCCGCCGCCTGTGACGACGGCTGTTGTCACGTGGGCACTCCATCGGAGACCTGCACAGGCACTAAGAATCTCCCTTCCGATTATGAGAACCTTACTCTCACGTTACAGCCGCTCGCAAGGTGAGTCAGAAACCCCGTTTTTCCTGCGAAAATACTGAGGATCGGGACCGTCCGAACGCCTTGTGAGCATGGCAGTCTCGTTTCTCTCGATCGGTTGAATTCTCGTGTCCGGAATGTAAGATTCGCCCGGGATGAGAATGAAATTATCCACGTGTTGAGGAGCCGGAATGCCATCGCAGGACCGCGCGGCGACCCCAGTGGGCGCTAGCCCACGGACGGAGGGGCGGGAGGGGGCCGACGGCGGGTCCGAGCCGCACGCCGACAGGCGGTTGCTGATCGATGGTCGGCTGGTCGGCACCGACAGCGTCTTCGCGTCGATCAACCCCGCCACCGGTGAGGTCATCGGTCATGCTCCGGATGCCGGCCTCGACGAGGCGGAGGCGGCCGTTGCCGCGGCCCGGCGGGCGTTCGACACCACAAGTTGGTCGACCGATGTCTCGCTGCGGGTTCGTTGCCTCGAGCAGCTGCATCAGGCGCTGTTGGACCACGCCGACGAATTGCGCGACCTCACGATCGCCGAAGTGGGCGCCACCCGCGCACTGACCCACGGGGCTCAGCTGGACGAGCCGATCAAGATCGCGCGCTATTACGCCGACCTATTGCGCAGCTATCCCATGACCGAGGAACTCGGCGAAATCGAATCGCGCGGTATGCGACACCGCCGCTGGGTGGAGAAAGAGGCCGCCGGGGTGGTCGGAGCGATCATCGCCTACAACTACCCAAATCAGTTGGCGCTGGCCAAGTTGCCGCCCGCGCTGGCCGCCGGCTGCACCGTGGTGCTCAAGGGCGCGCCGGACACCCCGCTGGTCACGCTGGCACTGGGAGAGCTGATCGCTAACCACACCGACATCCCACCTGGCGTGGTCAACGTTCTCAGCTCGTCGGATCCGGCTGTCGGAGAAGCGCTGACCACCAGCCTCGACGTCGACGTGATCACGTTCACCGGGTCGACACCGGTCGGCCGCCGGATCATGGCCGCGGCAAGCGGGACCATCAAACGCGTCTTCCTCGAGCTGGGTGGTAAGTCGGCGGCGATCATCCTCGATGACGCCGACTTCGCGAACGCCGGCATGTTCGCGGCCTTTTCCATGGTCACCCACGCCGGGCAAGGTTGTGCGCTGACGTCGCGGCTGCTGGTGCCGCGCAAGCACCATGACGAGATCGTCGAGTTGATCGCGCAGAACTTCGCCAAGGTCCGCCATGGCGACCCGGCCGATCCGAAGACCTACATGGGACCGCTGATCAATGAGCGCCAGCGGGACAAGGTCGACGGGATGGTGCAGCGGGCCGTTGCCGCTGGGGCCACACTCGTCACCGGGGGCCAGCGGTTAGGTCCGGGCTTCTTCTATGCGCCCACCCTCCTGACCAACGTCACCCCCGACAGCGAGATCGCGCAGCAAGAGATCTTCGGCCCGGTGCTGGTGGTGATCGCCTTCGACGATGACGACGACGCCGTGCGCATCGCCAACAACTCCATCTACGGTCTGGCCGGTGCGGTATTCAGCGCCGATCAAGAGCGGGCGTTGGCAGTGGCGCGACGAATCCGCACCGGATCGTTTTCGATCAACGGCGGCAACTACTTTGCCGCGGATAGCCCATTTGGGGGCTTCAAGCAATCCGGCGTCGGTCGGGAGATGGGGGTGGCCGGTTTGGAAGAGTTCTTGGAGCGCAAGACGTTTGCCGTGCCGGTTTCGGGAGCGGCCTGATGAAGCCGCTGGAAGGCATCCGCGTTCTCGAGGTCGCCATGTACGGGTTCGTCCCGTCGGCAGGTGCCGTGCTGGCCGAATGGGGCGCAGACGTAGTCAAGGTCGAGCATGCGGTGACCGGTGATCCGCAACGCGGTTTGCGGCAGACCGGCCTGTTGCGCGTCGAGGGCGACCCCAACCCCAACATCGAGCACGCCAACCGTTGCAAGCGCAGCCTCGGCCTGGATATGTCGGTGCCCGAGGGTCGTGAAGTGCTCTACGAGCTTGTCCGCCGCTCCGATGTTTTTCTCACCAGCTTCCTTCCCGCTCACCGGAAGAAGTTCGGCATCGACGTCGAGGACATTCGTAGGGTCAACCCGAACATCATCTACGCCCGCGGCAGTGCATTGGGTCCTCGCGGCGCGGAGTCGGAAAAGGGTGGCTATGACATGACGGCGTTCTGGTGTCGAGCCGGAACCGCCGCCACCATTACTCCGCCCGGGACCGAGGGCATGGTCGGTCCGCCTGGACCCGCCTACGGCGACACTATCTCCGGCACCAATCTGGCCGGTGGGATCGCGGCGGCGTTACTTAAACGTGAGCGGACCGGCGAACCATCGATCGTCGACGTATCGCTCTTGGGCAGCGGACTGTGGTCGCTCGGCCACACCGTTGCGTTGACAGTGCATCTCGGCCAGCGGATGGAGGCCTTCCCGCCCGGCGTGCACGGCTCCCCGATCAACCCTTTGGTAGGGCTATATGCGACATCCGACAACCGCTATATCTCTTTTGTAATGATGCAAGCCAGTAAGTTCTGGGCCGATGTGTGCCGCCATATCGACCAACCAGAACTGGCAGACGACCCGCGGTTCGATACCGATGAGAAAATCGCCGCGAATACCGCAGAGGCGGTGCAGATTCTCAGTAAGGCGCTTGCTTCCCGCAGTCTCGCGGAATGGAGTGAACGCTTCGCGACATTGGCCGGGCCGTGGGCACCGGTGCAGGACACCTTGCAGGCAGCCAACGACGCTCAGATCAGGGCAAATGAATATGTCGTGCAGGCAGGCGAACTCGAGTTAGTAGCCAACCCAGTGCAATTCGACGTAGCCGCACCTGTATCCAGACCGGCTCCCGGGTTCGCCGAGCAGACCGACGAAATTTTGATGGAGCTCGGATTGGACTGGGACCGCATCATCGAGCTCAAAACTATCGGTGCCGTCACTTAATTCGGAGGTCGCTCGGTTGTCAATTTCCACTCCCGCTGCACGCGGCATGAGTCATAATCGCCGAACGCTCAAGAAGCGGGGTTTGTTCGGCCCGAATTGCTCGGGCGCACCAACTCACGCGGACTACACGGAGGCACTGGCGTGAGGATGGTAGGCAGCGATGGCGACTAAGGGGGCGGAGCGCTGGTCCTCCGGAATTAGCTTGCCAAGTGGCTTATCCGGGGCGATGCAAGCCGTCGGCGGGCTGTTCGCGATGTCGGCCGATGCGATCAGGTTTGCGTTCCGCCGCCCCTTTCAGTGGCGTGAGTTTCTGGAGCAGTCCTGGTTCATCGCGCGTGTTGCGTTGGTTCCGACGTTGTTGGTGGCCATCCCGTTCACGGTGTTGGTGAGCTTCATTCTCAACATCCTGTTGCGTGAGTTGGGTGCCGCGGATCTGTCCGGTGCGGGTGCGGCGTTCGGCGCGGTCACTCAGGTCGGCCCGCTGGTGACGGTGTTGATCGTGGCCGGTGCTGGTGCGACGGCGATGTGTGCGGATCTTGGCTCGCGCACTATCCGCGAGGAGATCGACGCGATGGAGGTGCTGGGCATCAACCCGGTGCAGCGGTTGGTGACGCCGCGGATGCTGGCGGCCGGTCTGGTCGCGCTGTTGCTCAACAGTCTGGTCGTGATCATCGGGATCGTCGGCGGCTACGTGTTCTCGGTGTTCGTGCAGGACGTAAACCCGGGCGCGTTCGCCGCGGGGATCACGTTGTTGACCGGGGTGCCCGAGGTGATCATCTCGTGTGTCAAGGCGGCCCTGTTCGGTGTCATCGCCGGCCTGGTGGCGTGTTACCGCGGACTGACCGTCTCCGGCGGGGGTGCCAAGGCGGTAGGCAATGCGGTCAACGAAACCGTGGTGTATGCGTTCATGGCGCTGTTCGTGGTGAACGTGGTCGTTACCGCGATCGGCATCCGATTCTCGACGAAGTGATGGGACGGCTGCGATGACGTTGATCAAGTCGTTGAGAGCGACTTATCCCCGAACGTTTGGGACACTTGGCCTGTGGCGCAAACCCGTTGCCACTTTGGGCTCGATCGGCGACCACACGTTGTTCTACGGCAGGGCCCTTGCCGGCATCCCTTTTGCGATCACCCGCTACGGGCGGGAAATCATTCGCCTCGTCGCTGAAATCAGCATGGGCGCAGGGACTTTGGCGATGATCGGTGGAACCGTAGTCATCGTCGGGTTCCTGACGCTGGCTGCTGGCGGCACGCTTGCGGTGCAAGGGTATAGCTCGCTGGGCAATATCGGCATCGAGGCGCTGACCGGGTTCTTGGCGGCATTCATCAATGTGCGCCTGTCGGCGCCGGTGGTCGCCGGGATTGGCTTGGCGGCGACCTTCGGTGCCGGCGTGACGGCGCAATTGGGTGCGATGCGGATCAGCGAAGAAATCGATGCGCTGGAAGCGATGGCGATTCGGCCGATTTCGTATCTGGTCAGCACCAGGATCGTCGCGGGAATGCTCGCGATCACGCCGCTTTACAGCATTGCGGTCATTTTGTCGTTCCTGGCAAGCCAATTCACCACAGTTGTGCTGTTCGGCCAATCCGGGGGTCTCTACAACCACTACTTCGACACCTTCCTGAACCCCATCGACTTGCTGTGGTCGTTCTTGCAGGCCATCTTGATGGCGATCGCCGTCCTGTTGTTACATACGTACTACGGATATTTCGCGTCAGGCGGACCGGAGGGTGTCGGTGTCGCAACCGGTAATGCGGTCCGCACCTCGCTCATCGTCGTCGTATCGGTAACGCTGCTGATTTCGCTTTCGATCTACGGCTCGAACGGAAACTTCAACCTCTCGGGGTAAGGGAAAGATCCGATGGAACACACTGGGATACGCGCATTGACGGGGCTGGTGACCGTCGCGGTGATCATCGCCATCGTCTTCGCCGCCGTATTACAGTTCCGGGGCAGTTTCAACGACAGTGTGCCCGTTTACGTGGTCTCGTCGCGTGCCGGCCTGGTGATGAACGTCGATGCGAAGGTCAAGATGCGCGGCGTGCAAGTAGGCAAGGTCGATTCGATTTGCGTTGTTAGTCGCGATAATGCGTGCGGCTTGCACTCGCAGCCGCCGCCGTATGGTCAGGCCGTCCTTCACCTGGCGATGGACCCGTCGGCGATGGATCCGCGGCAGCACCCCCCACTGATTCCGGCCAATGTGGGCGTCGACATCACAGCGCCCACGGTGTTCGGCGCCAAGTTCGTCGAGCTGATCCCGCCGGCTGAACCGTCGAAACAAGCCCTGCCGAGCGGTCAGGTGCTCGATAGCCAACATGTCACGGTTGAGATCAACACGGTGTTCAAACACCTCACAGAGGTACTGGGCACGCTCGACCCGGCGAAGCTCAACGAGACTCTTGGGGCTATCGGGCAGGCGCTCAGCGGCCGCGGCCAAAAGATCGGTCAGGCGTTCAGCGATCTGGATTCGTTTCTGGCGAAGTTCGATCCGAGCCTCTCCGCGCTGAGCCACGACCTCGCTGTTTCCGCGCCGGTTTTCAACGCCTACGCCGACGCGGCGCCAGACCTGGTGAAAACCGTTGCTAATTCGGCAAGGATCAGCCAGACGTTTGTCGACGAGCAACACAACCTCGACGCGCTGCTGGTTAGCGCGATCGGCTTGGCCGACGTCGGCAATGACGTCCTATCCGCCAACAGGAAGGGCTTGACGGATGTCATCCATCTGCTACGGCCGACCACCGATCTGACCAACGAGTACAACAAAGCGCTGTGGTGCGGTTTCCGGGCTCTCGGAGACGACGGGAAGTGGCCGCCGTTGTCGGAACCGAGCATCAATATTCTTGCGAGCCTCACATGGGGGGCCGAACGTTATCGGTATCCGACTAACCTGCCCAAGGTCGCCGCCACAGGCGGCCCGCAATGCCTGGACCTTCCGAACCATCCCTTCAACACCAACGCGAAGCTTCTCGTCACAGATACCGGTGCCAACCCGGTGGTGTACGGGAACCAGCAGTTGCTGCTGAACTTCGATGGCCTCAAACAGTTGTTGTATGGGCCGATCGCCGGTCCGCCACGCAACTCGGCTGGCGTCGGGAACCAAGGATGAGGGGCTCACTGCGCGCGACGCTCATCAAGTTCGGTGTCTTCGCCGTCGTGATGGCGGTGCTGACCGCGTTTCTGTTCTTCATTTTCGGCCAGTACCGCACCGGTGCGACAACCGGGTATTCGGCGGTCTTCAACGACGCGTCACGACTGAAGACCGGAAATTCGGTGCGGGTCGCCGGTGTTCGGGTGGGCACCGTCAACGGGATCTCGCTGCAGCCGGACAAAAAGGTGGTGGTCAAATTCGACGCCGACCGTAGCGTCGTGCTCACCGACGGCACCAAGGCGGCGGTTCGGTATCTCAACCTGGTCGGTGATCGTTACCTCGACCTCTCTGATGGCCCGGGCTCGACCAGGCGGCTGCCGGCTGGGGCCCAGATTCCGGTCGACCGCACCGCGCCGGCGCTTGACCTCGACCTGCTGCTGGGCGGACTGAAACCCGTTGTGCAGGGCTTGAATGCGCACGATGTCAATGCGCTCTCGTCAGCGCTGTTGCAGATATTCCAGGGCGAGGGCGGCACTCTTCAATCGCTGTTTTCCAAAACGGCGTCGTTGTCGAATGCCTTGGGCGACAACGACCAAACGATTCAGCAACTAATCGAAAACCTGAACACCGTGGTAGCCACCCTCGACAAGGACGGCGGCAAGTTCTCCGCCGCCATCGATCGCCTCCAGCGGCTGGTCACCGGACTGTCTGACGACCGTGACACCATCGCGCCGGCTATCGACGCGTTGAGCAAAGGAACCGCCTCGTTGGCCGATCTGCTGACCAACGCCAGGCCACCGCTGTCCGGCACCATCGAGCAGCTCAGCCGGTTGGCCCCACTACTCGATAACGACAAAGACCGCCTCGACGCCGCGATTCAGAAAGCGCCAAAGAACTACCGCAAGCTGGTCCGACTCGGCGTATTCGGTGCCACCATCCCGTACTTCATCTGCTCGTTCGAACTGCGTGGGACCGACCTGCAGGGCAAAACGGTGATAGCCCCCTGGTTTAGGTCCGAAGCAAAGAGGTGTCAGGAACCCTGATGTTGAAATACGGCGGAACTGGGCTGATTAAGGCGGGCTTCATCGGCGCCGTCTTGATCGTGCTGCTCATCCTGGTGGGTCTGTCGCCCGATCGGCTTATGTCGTTGGCGACGTCCGTCCGATACCAGGCGTTGTTTTCCGAAGCCGGCGGGCTTGCGGTGGGCAACGCTGTGACGGTGTCGGGAATCAAAGTCGGCACGGTGTCGGATGTGTCGTTGCGCAACGGCGATGCACTGGTCATGTTCACGATGAAGGGCAACGTTCCGCTCGGAACGGACACCAGCGCGCACATCCGCACCGGCACACTGCTGGGCGAGCGGGTGCTGACATTGGAGTCGGCCGGAAGCGGAGTGATGCATCCGTTGGATGTCATCCCGATATCCCGCACAGGTTCGCCGTACTCGCTGACCGACGCGGTCAGCGACTTCACGTCGTACGCCGGCGACACCAACACCGCGACCTTGAACCAGTCCCTCGACACGCTGTCAGCGACCCTCAACCAGATCGCCCCACAGTTGGGTCCCACGTTCGACGCGGTCACTCGGCTATCGCGAAGCCTCAACAGCCGCAACCAATCCCTGGGCGCACTACTCAAGAGCGCCAGCGACGTCACCGGAATCCTGTCCGAACGCAGCCAACAGGTCAACAAGCTCATCCTCAACTCCGATGACCTGCTTCAGGTCTTGGTGACGCGCCGACAAGAGATCGTCTCGCTGTTGGCCAACACCTCGACGGTGGCCAAGCAGCTGACCGGATTGGTGCACGACAACGAAAGTAAGTTGGCGCCCACGCTGGAGAAGCTGAATTCAGTGACCGCGATGCTGGAAAAGAACCGCGACAACATCAGCAAAGCACTGCCCGGCCTCGCGAAATTTGAGATCACGGTGGGCGAGGCGATCTCCAGCATGTACGCCTACTCGGCGTTCGCCCCGAACGCCGCTCTTCCGGAACTCTTCGGGCCGTTCCTGGATTACCTGTGGGGATTCCGCACCTTCGACACCGGGCGCGGCCCGGGCTTCCCGTCACCGGTACCGCGGTCGTTGGTGCCGCAACTGTACAACGGCATTCCGCCGTGCTCTGGCTGTACGTTGGGCGGACGCAGGGGAGGGGGGCAATGATCTCCCGGATGCCTCGGGTCCCGCGTAACAGGCTCACGGCGATCGCGGCGGTCGTACTGGCCGCGCTGATTGTCGCCGGCACCGGACTGATTGTGCGTGACGTGTTCTTTGGCCCGAAGACCATCACCGCTTACTTCACCAGCGCCACCGCGATTTACCCGGGCGATCAAGTGCGGGTCTCCGGTGTCAAAGTCGGCACGATCAAGTCGATCCAGCCCGCGGGCACGCAGGCCAAGATGATCCTCAAGGTCGACCACGGCGTGTCGATTCCGGCGGACGCGAAAGCAGTCATCGTCACCCAGAATTTGGTGGCTGCCCGCTACGTCCAATTCACTCCCGCCTACCGGAACACCGGTCCGGTCATGGCCGACGGGGCGGAGATACCGGTGCAACGCACGGCCGTGCCGATTGAGTGGGACCAGGTCAAAGCCCAATTGATGCGGCTGGCAACGGATTTGGGACCAAATGACAAGGTGTCCACACCGGCGATATCGCGCTTCGTCGACAGCGCCGCCAACGCGCTACAGGGCAACGGCGACAAGCTGCGGCAAACCCTCGCTCAACTGTCAGGCGTGGGACGCATCCTCTCCAACGGCAGCGGCAACATCGTCGACATCATCAAGAATCTGCAGACCTTCGTCACCGCGCTGCGCGACAGCAACGTCCAAATCGTGCAGTTCAACGACCGGCTGGCCACCCTCACCAGCGTGGTCAACGACAGCAAATCCGACCTGGACGCGGCGCTGACCGATCTGTCGACGGCAGTAGGTGAGGTGCAGCGATTCATCGCCGAAACCCGCGACCAAACCAGCGAACAGGTTGCCCGATTGGGCGATGCCCTCCAGCCGATCGTCGATCAGCACATGGCTCTGGAGAACATTTTGCACGGCGCGCCGACCGCGCTTAGCAACTTCTTCAACGACTACAACGCCGACACCGGAACCATTGTGGGCGGGTTCGGGCTCATCAACGAGGCCAATCCTACGTGGGCGGGCATGCTTTTTCCGCTGCCCGTCCCCGGCTGCACGCAATTGCAGACCGTCGAGAGCATCACCGCCGTCGAATCGGGCAAGCTGTGTGCGCTGTTTATGGGTCCCGGCATGCGGCAGCTCAACTTCAACAACGTGCCGTTCCCCATCAACGCGTTCCTCCAGAAATCGGTGGACCCGGCCAACGTTGTTTACAGCGAACCGCGCCTCGCTCCTGGCGGCGAGGGTCCGAAGCCCGGGCCCCCCGACATCCCGCCCGCGGTGTCGGCATGGACCGGGCTGAACGGTGACTCGGTGGTACCCGGGCCGGCGCCGTCGGTTCCGCTGCCGCGGATACCGGGCGCGGCAATGCCGCTGCCGCCGCCGCCGTCCACACCAGAACCCCCGCCCCCGCTGCTGCCGGCGGAAGGGGCACATCCATGATGGGCTGGCTGCCGGTTCGCCGGGTACTTGCGATCGGCTCCTGCGTGGTGCTGACTGCCACCGGGTGCGCGTTCCACGGCCTCAACTCGCTACCTTTGCCCGGCGCGGTGGGGCGCGGAGCGGGCGCTGACATCTATCACGTCGAGCTCGCGAATGTCTTGACGATGGAGTCGAATTCGCCGGTGATGATGGACGACGTCGTGGTCGGCAGTGTGGGCCCGATGAGGGTGAAGGATTGGCATGCCGACGTCGAGATCTCGGTGAAGCGCGATGTCGTCATCCCGGCCAACGTGGTGGCCAGCGTCGGTCAGACCAGCCTGCTGGGCTCCATGCATGTGGAGCTCAATCCGCCGCTTGGCCAACCCGGTACCGGGCGGTTACGCCCGGGCGCCACCATCCCGCTGAATCGTTCGTCGATCTACCCCTCGACGGAGCAAACGCTGTCGTCGCTGTCGCTGGTCGTCAATGGCGGCGGGCTGGGCCAGATCGGGGAGATCATCCACAATTTCAGCGCGGCCCTGTCCGGGCGTGAGGGTGCTGTTCGCGACTTGCTCAACCGGCTCGACACCTTTGTGGGGACGCTGGATGCGCAGCGGGACAACATCGTTACGTCGATCCAGGCGCTGAACCGGCTTGCCGAGACATTCGCAGGACAGCGCGACGTACTGACCGAGGCGCTGCGCAAGGTACCGCCCGCTCTCGAGGTGTTTATCAAGGAGCGGCCGCGCTTGACGGCGGCGTTGGATCACCTGCGCGCGTTCAGCGACACCGCCACCGGGCTGATCAACAACACTCAGGCCGATTTGGTCAAGAACCTGAAAAACCTGGAGCCGACCATCCGCGCGCTCGCCGACGTCGGCCCGGTGCTTGGCACGGCGCTCGCGGGGTCGACGGTCTTTCCGTTCACGCAGAACTTCGTCGACCGAGCCGTTCGAGGTGATTACTTCAATCTGCATTTACAGTTTGACCTGACTATTCCCAAGCTCAAGTCGGCTCTGCTGCTTGGGACGCACTGGGGACAACTAGGGGAACAGTTGGTACCCGCGCCCGGGGAGCCGTATTACCTGAAGTACACCTATGATCCAATGCAGCCCGGGGCCGCACAGGCGCCTGGTCCCGTGG
>NZ_JBAUZA010000194.1:0-2671 GCF_049585075.1 Mycobacterium sp. | reverse complement strand
GTGCAGATGATCGTGGTCACGTCCGACATGAGCAAGTGGGACTGGGTCAAGTGGCTGCCGCACTTCGGCGATCCGCGCCGCCGCGACGCCGCGGGCAATATCCGGATGGTGTACGGGTCGGTCCGTGAGTTCGCCGCCGACCAGGCCGAATTGTTCGCCGGGCGTGGGTCTTTCACGCCTCGGCACGCAAGCTCGTCGGCTGAGACACCGACGCCGCACCACGTGATCATCGCCGACGTCGACGACCCGCAATGGGAATACGTCATCAGCGTCGACGGCGTTGACGGTGTCACGTTCTTTGACCTGACCGGTTCTGCGTTGTGGACCGGTAACCCGGAGCGGGTGCTGAAGTTCACCAACGATGTCGGGGTGATCGAGGCGCTGCCCCGTGACCGCGACACCTGGATGGTGATCGACGACAACCGGTGGTTCTTCGCTCTGGCCGACTATGTGACCGAGATCGAGGCCGAGCAGTTCGCCCAGCGTATGGCGCACTGGCGACTGGCCGAGGCATACGAGGAGATCGGCCAGCGGGTAGCACAGATCGGTGCCCGAGACATCCTGTCCTACTACGGGATTGAAGATCCGGCCGAGATCGACTTCGAGTCGTTGTGGGGCAACAGGCGAGACGGGCTGTCCAGCCGGTCCCGGTTGCGCATCCCGTTCGGTAACCGCTCCGACAACGGCGAGCTGCTGTTCTTGGACATGAAGTCCCTCGACGAAGGCGGCGACGGCCCGCACGGGGTTATGTCGGGTACCACCGGTTCGGGTAAGTCCACGCTGGTGCGCACTGTGCTCGAGTCGCTGATGCTGGGGCATCCGCCGGACGAGCTGCAGTTCGTGTTGGCCGACCTTAAGGGTGGATCGGCGGTCAAGCCGTTCTCCGGTGTGCCGCACGTGTCGCGGATCATCACCGACCTGGAAGAAGACCAGGCGCTGATGGAACGCTTCCTGGACTCGCTGTGGGGCGAGATCGCGCGCCGCAAAGCGGTGTGCGACGACGCCGGTGTCGATGACGCCAAGGAGTACAACGAGATGCGCGGCCGGATGCGCGCACGTGGTCAGGACATTCCGCCGCTGCCGATGCTGGTGGTGGTCATCGACGAGTTCTACGAGTGGTTCCGGATTATGCCGACCGCGGTCGACGTGCTGGACTCGATCGGCCGACAGGGTCGTGCCTACTGGATTCACTTGATGATGGCCTCGCAGACGATCGAGAGCCGTGCCGAAAAGCTCATGGAGAACATGGGTTACCGGTTGGTGCTGAAGGCACGTACCGCCGGTGCTGCACAGGCGGCGGGGGTGCCCAACGCGGTGAACCTGCCCGCTCAGGCCGGTCTGGGCTACTTCCGCAAGAGCCTTGAGGAGATCATCCGCTTCCAGGCGGAGTTCCTGTGGCGCGACTACCGCCGCGGCGTTTCGCTCGACGACGATGGCCCCGCGGCGCTGACGCATTCCGTGGATTACATTCGGCCACAACTGTTTACCACCGGCTTCACGCCTATCGAGGTCAGTGTCAGCGGTCCGGACGACTTCGACGCGCTGACCAACGGTGAGATCCTCGGCGGCAACGGCGAGGCTTCGGGCGGCGAGATAGCCGACGAGCCCGAAGAGGAAGAGGAAGAGGCAATCCGTACGCCGAGGGTCGGCACGGTGATCATCGATCAGCTACGCCGGATCGACTTCGAGCCCTACCGGTTGTGGCAGCCGCCGCTCGATGTGCCCGTGTCGATCGAAAACTTGGTGAACCGGTTCCTCGGTCGGCCGTGGCAGGAGGAATACGGCACGGCAAGAAACTTGGTCTTCCCAATCGGGATCATCGACCGGCCGTTCAAGCACGACCAGCCGCCGTGGACGGTGGACACCTCCGGACCTGGTTCCAACGTGCTGATCCTCGGTGCGGGTGGCTCGGGCAAGACCACCGCGTTGCAGACGCTGATCTCGTCGGCGGCGCTGACCCATACGCCCGAGCAGGTCCAGTTCTACGTGCTGGCCTACAGCAGTACCGCGCTGACAACGGTGGCGGGGCTACCGCACGTCGGTGAGGTCGTCGGCCCCACCGACCCTTATGGTGTCCGCCGCACGGTGGCGGAGTTGCTGGCGCTGCTGCGTGAGCGCAAGCGCACCTTCCTCGAGTACGACGTGCCCTCGATGGACGTGTTCCGTCGGCGCAAGTTCGGCGGGGAGGCCGGCAGCGTGCCCAACGACGGCTTCGGCGATGTGTACCTGGTTATCGACAACTACCGGGCGCTGGCCGAAGAGAATGAGGTGCTGATCGAGCAGGTCAACCAGATCATCAACCAGGGCCCGTCGTTCGGGGTGCATGTGGTGGTCACGGCCGATCGCGAGTCCGAGCTGCGTCCGCCGGTGCGTAGCGGTTTCGGCTCCCGGATCGAGCTGCGGCTGGCCGCAGTCGAAGACGCGAAGCTGGTGCGCTCGCGGTTCGCCAAGGACGTTCCCGTCAAGCCGGGCCGCGGCATGGTCGCGGTGAATTACGTACGGCTGGACAGCGATCCGCAATCGGGTCTGCACACGCTGGTCGCCCGGCCTGCGCTGGCGAGCACGCCGGACAACGTGTTCGAGTCCGACAACGTCGCGGCGGCAGTCAGCCGGGTGGCGGCGGGCCACGCTCCGCCGGTGCGCCGGCTGCCCGCCAAGTTCGGGCTGGAGC
>NZ_JBAUZA010000193.1:0-7097 GCF_049585075.1 Mycobacterium sp. | reverse complement strand
CACCTTGGCCTCGTACAGGGCGCGGGCGGATTTGGTTGCCTCATCGGCACTTTCGGCGCCGGAATTCTCGTCCAGCCAGTCCAACGCGGCACGCGCCGCCTTGAGCCGGGCTTTGTTCTCTTCGGTTCCGAAATCCTCAGCCCGCAGCCCGAGTCGGCGCAGCAGCCACGGCAGGCTGGTGCCCTGGATGAGCAGGCTGGCGACGATCACCGCGGCCGCGACCATGATCACCACGTCGCGGTAGGGAAAGGACGAACCGTCAGCACGCTGCAGCGGTATGGCCAACGCGGCTGCCAGCGACAAGCCGCCGCGCATGCCGGCCCACGCCACGACCACGCGCTGCCGCCAGACCGGCTCGGCGCGCGGTCGCCCGACTAGCTTCGCGGTGAAAGGACCTAGCAGCATCCAGATCAGCCGCAACGTGATCACCATGACGACGACGGCGAACATCGCCGCGACGAGTCGCAGCGCGGTCAGCTCAGGCACCCAGTGCACCGAACGCACAAGCTCCGCACCGACCATCGTGAATAGCACAGCATTCAGCAGGAACACCAGAACATCGAGGAATGCAAAGGCCTGCAGTCGTGCGCCCGGGGCGAAGATGGCGCTCAGGTGCGAACCCACATATATGCCCGCGGTAACGGTTGCCAAAATCCCCGATAGATGGGCGGCGTCTGCGAACAGATAAGTGATGTAGGGCGTCGCCAGCGAGATGGTGATCTCCAACAGCGGTTGGTCGATTCGCCGTCGTATCTGCACAGCTACCCAGCCGACGGCGAGGCCGAGCGCAGCACCGCCCGCCGGGGCGGCTAGCAGCGTCACCGCGAGCGGGCCGGGATGCACGGCGCCGGCGACCGCGGCGCCCACAGCGCCTGCGTAGAGCACCAAGGCGGTGCCGTCGTTCGTCAGTCCCTCGCCCTCGACGATTGTCGCGAGCCGCTCCGGCACGTCCAGCCGCTTGAACACCGATGTCGCCGCGACCGCGTCGGTGGGCGCTACCACCGCACCGGCCACCAGAGCCACCACGATTGGCACTCTGGCGACACCCACCAACACCGCGGCGACCGCGCCGGTGGTGATGATCACCAGTCCGACCGACAACAGACCGATCGGCCGGGCGTTTGCTCGAAGGTCGTCCGGTGCAATGAAATACGCCGCGTAATAAATCAACGGCGGCAGAAACACATAAAACACGACGTGCGGCGACAACACCGGCACACTGACCCCTGGTAACAAGCTGAGCGCGGCTCCGACACCTACCAGCAGGACCGGATACGGTACGCCCACCCGCTCGGCCAACCAGACCGCCGCCACGGCGGCCAACGGTCCGCAAAGCAGCAGGATCCCGTAGCCTGCCGGATTCACAACTGTTTTTCGTCTGGTTCGGGCGTGGCGCGCGGCACGGGTGGAGGGTAGCGCTTTCCGCGACAGCACGTGTCGTCGCCAGGCGATGTCAGAGTCAGCGGCTAACGTGCGCAGTGTGAAGCAGGTGGTCAAGGTGCGGATGCTGCCGACGCCCGAACAGGCGGCGGCGTTAGCGGACACCTTGGGTGTGTGTAATGAGGCGGCGTCATGGTTGTCATCGGGAATGCATGCCCAAGGGGTGCGCGGTAAGCAAGAGGCGCAGAAACGCTTCTACACCGAGGTCAAGCAACGATTCGGGCTGTCAGCCCAGCCAACGATCCGGGTGATCGGCAAGGTGGCTGACGCCTACACCTCGTTGACAGCGAACATCGAGGCTGGCAGCCACGGCCCACCCGGCTCACCGACGCGCACAAAGGTAGCCGCCACACCGATTGGGTTTCGACCGGATGGGGCTCAGCCGTTCGATGCGCGGTGCCTGTCGTGGCAGATCCCGGAGATGGTTGGTGCCCGACAAGCCACGGTTTCGATCTGGACGACGGCCGGCCGGCTCAAAGGGATCCGGGTGCTGGTCTCGGCGCGGGATCTGGTGCTGCTGCAGACCCGTGCGATCGGCGAGACCGACCTGATCTGCCGTGATGGGAAATGGTTTCTCTACGCCACGGTGGAGGCCCCCGAAGTCCCGCAGGTCGATCCGGTCAACGGCTTTGTGGGTGTGGATTTGGGCATCGTCAACATTGCCACCAGCAGCGACGGCGATCGCGTCGCTGGCGCACGATTGAACCGCTACCGCAAACGCCAACTGAATCTGCGGAAACGGTTGCAGGCCAAGAAAACCAGTTCGGCGCGACGCTTGTTGAAGAAGCGCCGGGGTAAGGAGGCCCGCTTCGCCGCCGACATCAATCATCGGATTTCCAAACGCATCGTGGCCGAGGCTCAACGCACCGGGCGCGGTATCGCCGTCGAACAGTTGACGGGGATCCGCGCGCGGGCACGGCTTCGTAAGCCCCAACGGGCCGCAATGCATTCGTGGGCGTTCGCCCAACTCGGCGGGTTCCTGGCCTACAAAGCCAAACGGGCCGGGATGGCGTTCGTCGAAGTCGACCCGGCCTACACGTCGCAGACGTGTCATGAATGCGGCTGGGTGGACAAACGAAACCGCCGCTCCCAAGCAAAGTTTGAGTGTGGCTGGTGTGGCTTCGTTGGGCACGCCGACCACAACGCAGCAATCGTCATCGCGCAACGCGGTGTTGAACGCTGGGGCGAAGTCATGCGTCCGTACGCAGCGCCCACCCTAACAGCCAGTTAGGGCGGCAGCAGCAAGCCTAATGGCACCCCGCACCACGGGACAGGTCACAAGTCCGTCCCTTTAGGGACGGGTCCATGACAACCGCACCTCCCCGTCCGGTCGCGGTAATGCGCTCGCTACGAGCAGACCACATGTAGAGATTGCTCGGTGCATCACCCGAGAAAACGTCGCCGCTGCTGCGTGACCCCATCGGCGGTCATCAGCCCGGAATCCGCCAGCTTGGCGAGTAGCGATTGGGCCCGGGTAGCCAATTCGGCCAGCTCCGCGGCGATTTCGGCCACCGGTTGGGCTGCTGGCCGCGGTGCCTGCTTCGGGTTCCCGCGGCTCGGCATCCGGGTGCGCTGGTCGCCGCGTCCCACCGAAGCAGTGCTCCCGACGGCCCCGCCGGCCGCCCCGGCGAGGCCCATGTTGCTGAACAGATTGCCGGAACCGCCCACCGCCATTTCAGGGGCGGCCTGGGTAGCGGTGATCGGCAGCGTATAGGCGGCCGGGCGAATCTCCGGTGCCGCCACCGTCCAAGCCGCCGGGACCGACAACCTGCCGACCGTCGTTGCTTGGCCCAGGCCGGCCGCCGCTGATGGCGGCGCCGTGCTTGACGCATCAGCCAGAGCGGTCGGACCGCCGAAGAACCACTCCGGCAACATTTCCGCGCCTGGCCCATAGCCGGTGTAAGGTCCCTTGCCTTGCGCGAAATCGCGGTCAGCATTAATCAGAAAACCGCGATAGTTCGTTCCCACCGAGGTGAATGACGCCGCCGCGCTGGTCGTCGACGCAGTGGCACTGGCAGTTGCTATGGGTATATCGATGGCCGTCAGCGGAATGATGATCGCGGTCAATGCCGCAACCAGTGCCGAAGTCGGATCCGCCGCGGCCGGCGCGGACGCGAGCCCCGAAAGTGCTTGGGGGAGTGCATTGATCAGCTGTGGGCCGTTGGACAGGATCGACTGCCCAGCCGCGGCGATTTGGCCGGCTACGCCGGACGGGTTGGTGGTCGGCGGTGGTGTGGTGAACGGCGTCAATGTCGATGCTGCCGCCGACGAGCCGGCATACCCGTACATCGCTGCGGCGTCCTGGGCCCACATCTCGGCGTAGGCGGCTTCGGCGGCCGCGATCGCCATGGTGTTCTGCCCAAAGATATTAGTCGCAATCAACGTCATCAACAGGCTGCGGTTAGCGGCGATCAGAGGCGGCGGCACCGTCATTGCGAACGCGGCCTCGTATGCGGCCGCGGCCGCCTTGGCTTGCGTGGCGGTTTGCTCGGCTTGCGCGGCGGCTTGGGTCATCCAAGCCATGTACGGCGCCGCCGCCGACGCCATCGACGCTGACGACGGACCCAGCCAGGGGCCGCCGCTCAACTCGGCGACCACCGACCCGTAGGACGCTGCGGTGGATTGGAGCTCGGCAGCCAACCCGTCCCAAGCCGTGGCCGCCGCCAGCATCGGCCCCGCACCGGGGCCCGCATACATTCTGCTGGAGTTGACCTCCGGCGGTAACATTGCGAAATCCATTGCTATATCCCGTCTTAACCGGCCGCTGTGGCGTTGGTAACTTCGGTGACCGCATATGACATCGCACTCGTTTGCAGTGTGCTGACGAATGACCGATGAATCGCCTCTGCCTGCGCGCTGATCGCCTGGTACATCTGCGCATGGACCGCGAATTGAGTGGCCGTCAGCGCCGACACCTCGTCCGCAGCGGCCGGCACCACGCCGGCAGTCGGCGCCGCGGCGGCGGCATTCTGTGCGCTCATCGTCGTGCCGATGCCGGCCAAGTTGGCGGCTGCGGCGCTCAGCGCGTCAGGCTGGGTCGTGACGAATGACATTGGTATTCCTTTCGATAGCTGTCAAAACGGAATGCGGTGCGCAATGGCACGCAGCGGAATAGCGCGGATGGTCCACAGGAATTCGTGGATGAGCAGAGCTTGCCTCACGGGACTCCCTTCTACCCAAGACTCATCACGGGTAGAAGCCATCAGCCGGTGCGGCGGTTAAAGGCGAGCCTCATCGCCTGGACGCGATGTTAACGAACACCGCGAACGTCTGTTGTGGATTACCGCGCAACTGGGGATAACTGGGTTGCCGTCCCGCGTCGACGGCGGCCCAGCGGATATCCGCGTCGGTGCACTGCCGCAGGGTGGCCGCATGACGATGTTGACGCGGGCCGAAATCGGGGCGCTCGGTGAACAATTGGCCACCGACCACCTGAGCGGACTGGGACTGCAGATCCTGACCCGCAATTGGCGGTGCCGATACGGCGAGCTGGATGTCATCGCCGTCGACCCCACCACCAACACGGTGGTGTTCGTCGAGGTCAAGACGCGCACCGGCGATGGTTTCGGCGGTCTGGCGCAAGCGGTGACTGAGCAGAAAGCACGCCGACTGCGTCGGCTGGCCGCGATGTGGCTGGCAACTCAGGAGCAACGTTGGGCGGCGGTCCGCATCGATGTGATCGGGGTGCGCATCGGCCGGCGGCGCACGCCAGAAATCAGTCATTTGCAGGGAGTCGGCTGATGGCGCTGGGACGGGCATTTTCGGTCGCGGTGCTGGGATTGGACGGCGCGATCGTCGAGATCGAAGCGGATATCACCTCGGGCCTACCGGGAGTGCACCTGGTCGGTCTGCCCGACGCCGCGTTGCAGGAGTCGCGCGATCGGGTCCGTGCCGCGATCACCAACTGCAACAACCGCTGGCCGATGTCCCGGCTCACGTTGGCGCTTTCACCGGCAACGCTGCCGAAGATGGGCTCGGTATACGACCTCGCCCTAGCTGCCGCGGTGTTGTCGGCGCAGCGGAAGACGCCGTGGCGACAGCTGGAGGCGGTCGTGGTACTGGGCGAATTGGCACTCGACGGGCGGGTTCGGCCGGTGCGCGGGGTGTTGCCGGCGGTGCTGGCGGCCAAAGGTGAGGGCTGGAAAGCCGCGGTGGTTCCGGTGGAAAATCTGCCCGAAGCCAGCCTGGTCGACGGCATCGAGGTGTGGGGCGTGCGCACGCTGGCGCAGTTCCAGGCCTGGCTCAGCGGGTCGGCGCAGCTAGACGAGCGGATCAGCGGAGTGGTTCCGGCGGCCGAGGAGTCAGCGGATCTGGCCGACGTAGTGGGCCAGACCCAGGCCCGCTTCGCCGTCGAGGTGGCCGCTGCCGGGGCGCATCACCTGATGCTCACCGGTCCGCCAGGCGTTGGCAAAACGATGCTGGCACAACGTCTTCCAGGGCTGCTGCCGTCGCTATCGGATGGCGAGTCGTTGGAGGTCACCGCTATTCACTCGGTGGCCGGGTTGCTGTCGGATGCCACGCCGCTGATTACCCGGCCGCCGTTTGTTGCGCCGCATCACAGCTCCAGCGTTGCGGCATTGGTCGGCGGTGGGTCAGGGACGGCGCGGCCGGGTGCAGTCAGCCGGGCGCACCGCGGGGTGCTGTTCCTCGACGAGTGCGCCGAGATCAGTGTGAACGTGTTGGAGGCGTTGCGGACGCCGTTGGAGGATGGCGAGATTCGCCTTGCCCGTCGAGATGGGGTGGCGTGTTATCCCGCGCGCTTTCAACTGGTAATGGCCGCTAACACCTGCCCCTGCGCGCCGGCGGATCCGCGTGACTGCATCTGCGCGGCAGCGGTCAAACGCCGCTATCTCGGCCGGCTGTCCGGGCCTCTGCTGGACCGCGTCGACTTGCGCGTGGAGATGCACCCGGTGAGGATGAGCGCGTTCGCGACCACCGGGGCTGAGTCGACGGACCAGGTCCGAACCCGGGTGGCATTGGCCCGTGATGCGGCGTTGCAGCGTTGGCGCTCAAGCGGATTCCGCACCAACGCCGAGGTCAGCGGAACGCTGCTGCGGCGCCGGTTCCGGCTTGGCGATGCGGCGATGCAGCCGCTGCGCAGCGCGCTAGAACGTGGTCTGCTGAGTATCCGCGGCGTTGACCGGACGCTGCGAGTCGCATGGACGTTGGCCGATCTGGCCGGCCGCACATCGCCCGGACGCGATGAGGTGGCCGTCGCATTGAGCTTTCGCCAGGCTGGAGCCTCGCGATGAGCGACTCGACGTTGCGAGCCTGGGCCTACCTGTCTGGGGTGGTCGAACCGCCCTGCGTGGAACTGGCCGGGCTGGTGGATCGTGTTGGGCCGATAGAAGCAGCCGAACGGGTGCGACGAGGCGAGGTCAATGACAACCTGGCCCGTCATACCGACGCGAGGCGTGAAATCGACAGGGTCACAGACGATCTCGAGTTGCTTGCTCGTCGCGGTGGTCGGTTGATCACCCCGGACGACGACGAGTGGCCGCTGTTGGCGCTCGCGGCATTCGGCAGCGTCGCGGTCGCGGCCAAGCCACGGGGCAGGCCGCCGTTGGTGTTGTGGGCGGTGGGCCCGGCACGGCTCGATGAGACAGCGCAGCGGGCCGCCGCGGTTGTCGGGACGCGAGCAGCAACCAGCTACGGTG
>NZ_JBAUZA010000192.1:0-11729 GCF_049585075.1 Mycobacterium sp. | reverse complement strand
GATCTCGACCGTCCCGCGGGCGCTGGCCACCGTCGACATGGCGACCGGTGACGAGGCCGTCGCGATCAACCAGCGCTCCGACGTGTGCGCGGTGCCGGCCGCCGGTGTGGTCGTCGAAACCATGGTCGCGCTGGTGTTGGCCCGCGCGGCGCTGGAGAAGTTCGGCGGCGACTCGCTGGCCGAGACCCGCCGCAACGTCGAGTCCTACCTGCGGTCGGTCGCCGAGCGTGAACCGGCCGCCGATATCCGGGTGTCAGGCTAAAAGCGATGGCGCCCAAGGTCGTACTGGTTGGACTCCCGGGTTCGGGTAAGTCCACGATTGGGCGACGGCTTGCCAAGGCACTCGACGTCACGATGCTCGACACCGACGTGGCAATCGAACAGCAGACCGGGCGGCGCATCGCCGACATCTTCGCCACCGATGGCGAGAAGGAGTTCCGTCGCATCGAAGAAGACGTGGTGCGCGCCGCGCTGGCCGAGCATGACGGTGTGCTGTCGCTGGGGGGCGGCGCGGTCACCAGTCCCGGTGTACGCACTGCGCTGGCCGGCCACACCGTGGTGTTCTTGGAGATCAGCGCCGCCGAAGGGGTGCGGCGCACCGGCGGCAACACCGTGCGGCCGTTGCTGGCGGCGAAAGACCAGGCCGAGAAGTACTCCAAATTCAAAGCGCTGATGTCGCAGCGCATTCCGCTGTACCGGCAAGTCGCCACCATCCGGGTCAACACCAACCGGCGCAATCCCGGAGCCGTCGTGCGTTATATCGTGGCGCGCCTGCAAGACCCGCAAAGCTGCGGACCCGGTCGCGGCCGTCGCCGGCCGCCATGGCGTCGTGCGCCGTCTTCGCTGACCCCGACCACACCCGAATCCTTAACCGGGCCACCGCCTACTCCCGCCACTCCGGCGGCGTTGGCCGCCGCCCGTCGTCGCACCGAGGCCGGCAAATGATCGATTCGGACACACCGGTCACCGTCGAGGTGGCCGTCGACCCGCCGTATCCAGTCGTGATCGGCAGTGGTCTGCTGGGCGAGCTCGACAAACTGCTTGCCGGGCGGAACCGAGTCGCCATTGTGCATCAGCCGGTGCTAACCCAAACCGCCGAGGAGGTCCGGACTCGGTTGGCCGCCACGGGGATCGACGCGCATCGCATCGAAATCCCAGACGCCGAAGCAGGTAAGGACTTGCCCGTCGTCGGGTTCATTTGGGAAGTGCTGGGCCGCATCGGCATTGGCCGCAAGGACGCATTAGTCAGCATCGGTGGCGGCGCTGCTACCGACGTCGCGGGTTTCGCCGCGGCGACCTGGCTGCGGGGTGTGTCGATCGTGCATGTGCCCACCACGTTGCTCGGCATGGTCGACGCGGCGGTCGGCGGCAAGACGGGTATCAACACCGAGGCCGGTAAGAACCTGGTGGGTGCGTTTCATCAGCCGATCGGTGTGCTGGTCGACCTGGCCACCCTGCAGACGTTGCCGCCCAACGAAATCGCGGCCGGTATGGCCGAAGTCGTCAAGGCCGGTTTCATCGCGGACCCGGTGATCCTGGATCGGATCGAAGCCGACCCGAAGGCAGCGTTGGACCCGTCGGGTGAAGTGCTGCCGGAGCTGATCCGGCGGGCAGTCGCCGTCAAGGCCGAGGTCGTCGCCGCCGACGAGAAGGAATCGCAGCTGCGCGAAATCCTCAACTACGGCCATACCCTGGGCCACGCGATCGAGCGCCGGGAACGCTACCAATGGCGCCATGGCGCAGCGGTTTCGGTGGGCTTGGTGTTCGCTGCCGAGCTGGGCCGGCTGGCCGGGCGACTCGACGACGCCACCGCCGATCGTCACCGCAGCATCCTGGATTCGCTGGGTTTGCCGGTCGGCTACGACGCCGACGCCTTGCCGGAACTCGTGGAGTACATGGCCGGCGACAAGAAAACCCGGTCAGGGGTGCTGCGGTTCGTGGTTCTCGACGGGCTGGCCAAGCCGGGCCGGTTAGAGGGCCCGGATCCGGCGCTGCTGGCAGCGGCATACGCGGAGGTGGGGGGCAGATGAACATCAACGTGATCAACGGGCCCAACCTCGGCCGGCTGGGCCGCCGGGAGCCGGAGGTCTACGGCGACACCACCCACGACGACCTGGTCGCGATGATCGAAGGCGAGGCCGCCGAGCTGGGGCTGAAAGTCGTTGTGCGGCAAAGCGACAGCGAGGCTCAGTTGCTCGATTGGATTCACCTGGCCGCCGACGCCGGAGAACCGGTGATCCTCAACGCCGGCGGGCTGACGCACACGTCGGTGGCGCTGCGGGACGCCTGCACAGAGCTGAACGCGCCGCTGATCGAGGTGCATATCTCCAATGTGTATGCGCGCGAGGACTTTCGGCACCACTCTTACTTGAGCCCAATCGCGACCGGGGTAATCGCCGGCCTCGGCGTGCAGGGCTATCTACTGGCGCTGCGTTATCTGGCCAGCGTCTCCCGCTAGCCCTCGTCCCGCTTGGTCGTCGGCTCGGTGCGCTCGGTGTCGCCCTTAGTCGGGATCTGCTCAGTGGCTTCGGCATCGTGCGGCTTGGTGACCTCGGTGGTCGTGTCCTCGCTGTGGCCCGGGCGGATGGCCTCGGTTGTCTCTTCGGATTCCTCGCTGTAAGCCTGCGGCGCCCCGTGTCCCTCACGCTCGGCCGTTGCCACCGCCGACTGCTGCTCATGGGGCAACGCCCCGCCCTCCGCGGTGCCGGCCTCATCGGAGCGGACCGCAGCGAAAACGTCGGTGTCGGCTCGATCTTCCTCACGGCCGCCTTGCGGGTTGTAGGCACCCTTGCGGTCAATCAGGTAGCGGCCAAGCGTCACGCCGCTGATTCCGCCCAGAAAAACCAGCAACGCGGTGAAGGCCGCGAACACGGTGAGCTCGTTGATCAGCCCACCGACGTACAGCGCCTTGTAGAACACCCCGATCACCCACGTCACCGCGCCGCTGAGCAGCCCGGCCACCAGGCCGCCGAGCAGCCACACCATCGCCAGATCGGAACGGCGGTCCGGATCCGGGTTAGCGGCGGCGTCGGCGCGGCCGTCCCTGACCCCCCAAAAGACCACGCCGGCCAGGAACAGGATCAGCAGCACGATGCTGATCAGCCCGGCCTGCGTCTGCATCACCTGGATCAGCGATCCCTGAAACAGGCGTACGACGACCATCGCAGCGCCGAAGACCAGGCCGCGCAGCATCCAGTTAGTCATGGGGCCACAGCGTAGCGAGTACCGTCAGCGTGCGTGACACATTCCCAGCGGCGAGCCGCGCTCGGGGCGCGACTTCGTGCGGCCGAATTGGATGCGATGCTGGTCAGCGACCTGATCAACGTGCGCTACCTGTCCGGTTTCACCGGGTCCAATGCGGCGCTGCTGGTATTTGCCGACGACCGCCCGCCGGTGTTGGCCACCGACGGCCGCTACCGCACTCAGGCCGCCCAGCAGGCACCTGACTTGGAGGTGGCCATCGAGCGGGCCTGCGGGCGTCACCTGGCCAGGTGGGCGGCGTCCGCGGGCGTGCAGCGGCTGGGTTTCGAGAGCCATGTGGTGACCGTGGACGGCTTCGACGCGCTGGCCGACGAACTAGCGCAGGCCGGAACCGAGTTGGTGCGCGCCTCGCAGACGGTGGAGGCGCTTCGCGAAGTCAAGGACGCCGGCGAGGTGGCGCTGTTGCGGTTGGCCTGCGAGGCCGCCGATGCCGCGTTGACGGACTTGGTGGCACGCGGCGGGTTGCGGCCCGGCCGGACCGAACGCGAGGTCGGCCGCGAGCTGGAGGCCTTGATGCTCGACCATGGCGCCGACGGCGTCTCGTTCGAGACGATCGTGGCGAGCGGTGCGAATTCGGCGATCCCGCATCACCGGCCCACCGATGCAGTGCTGGCCGCCGGCGACTTCGTCAAGATCGACTTCGGTGCCCTGGTCGGCGGCTATCACTCGGATATGACCCGGACGTTTGTGCTTGGCAAGGCCGCCGATTGGCAACGCGAGATCTACGACCTGGTTAGCGCCGCACAACGAGCCGGTCGCGATGCCTTGCATGCCGGCGCGGAGCTGGCCGACATAGATGCAGCATCGCGCCGCGTCATTATCGACGCCGGGCACGGCGAGCGCTTCGGGCATGGCCTCGGCCATGGGGTAGGGCTGCAGATCCATGAAGCGCCAGGGATCAACGCCTCGGCCGCCGGTACACTACTGGCGGGCTCCGTGGTGACCGTGGAGCCCGGCGTCTATTTACCCGACCGTGGCGGCGTCCGCATCGAGGACACGCTGGTCGTGGCAGACACGGGCCAGGCTCATGGACACACACCGGAGTTACTCACCCAGTTCCCCAAGGAACTGGCGATCGTGTAGGAGATTCAGGGACTGTGGCAAGTACTGCCGATTTCAAGAACGGACTGGTGCTGGTGATCGACGGCCAGCTATGGCAAATCGTCGAATTCCAGCACGTCAAACCCGGCAAGGGACCGGCGTTCGTGCGGACCAAGCTGAAGAACGTGATCTCGGGCAAGGTGGTGGACAAGACCTACAACGCGGGCGTCAAGGTGGAAACCGCCACCGTGGACCGGCGTGACACGACTTACCTCTACCGCGACGGGTCCGATTTCGTGTTCATGGACAGCCAGGACTACGAGCAGCACCCGTTGCCGGAGTCACTTGTTGGCGGTGCGTCGCGGTTTTTGCTGGAGGGGATGCCGGTGCAGGTGGCCTTCCACGACGGGGCGCCGCTGTACCTGGAGCTGCCGGTGACCGTCGAGCTCGAAGTCACGCACACCGAGCCGGGTCTGCAGGGCGACCGATCCAGCGCCGGCACCAAACCGGCGACGCTGGAAACCGGGGCGCAGATCAATGTCCCGTTGTTCGTCAACACCGGCGACAAGCTCAAGGTCGACTCCCGCGACGGTAGCTACCTGGGCCGTGCCTGACGAGCCGGCGAGGCCTGTTAAAGGACGCCACCAGGCCCGTAAGCGTGCGGTCGACTTGTTGTTCGAAGCCGAAGCCCGCGGGGTGACACCGGCCGATGCGGCTGACTCCCGCACCGCCCTGGCGCAGACGAAGCCCGATATTGCGCCGCTGCACCCCTACACCGCGACGGTGGCCCGCGGTGTCACCGAGCACGCGGCACACATCGACGATTTGATCGCCTCGCATTTGCAGGGCTGGACCTTGGACCGACTGCCCGCGGTGGACCGGGCCATCCTGCGGGTGGCCGTGTGGGAGCTGCTGCATGCCGACGACGTGCCGGCCCCGGTCGCTGTCGACGAGGCGGTCGAGCTGGCCAAGGAGCTGTCCACCGACGATTCCCCGGGCTTCGTCAACGGGGTGCTGGGTCAAGTAATGCTGGTGACACCGCAGATCCGGGCGGCCTCGCAGGCGGTCCGAGAAGCGGTTCGCGAACACCGGTCATGACTCGGCTGGAGCTGCGGGTCGTCATTGCCGCCGTGCTCGCGGCGACGGTGGTGCTGGGCGCGGTGCTGTGCGCGGCCTACGGGCAGGCGGCGATCGCGGCGGCGCTGGCGATCTATGGGTTGGGCGTCGGGGCATGGCTTTATCACGCGATCGAGCGCCTTCTGCTGGCCCGTCGCATCGACACGGTTCGCTCCGCCGCCACGCCATTCCGGCCGTTACTGCCGGTGATGGCCGCGATCATGGCGCTGACGCAGGCCGTGGTGCGATCACTGTCCGACGTCACCGAGGCGGCGCCTAAGCGCTGGGACCTTCCGGTTCGGCGGTGGATGGAGATCACTCGCGGCGACCGCAGGATCAACGACGCCGACGACGAATTCGAGGACTAAGCCGACGCCTCCAAAACGGCCTCGCGCCGCTCGATGTGGGAGAACACTGGCGAGATGGACCGAGACGGCAGGCGCCCGAGGCGGCTTCACGTTTCCGCTTTGGCGGCGGTGGCGAACCCGTCGTACTCGCGCATCGATACCTGGAACCTGCTCGACGACGCGTGCCATCAGCTCGCCGTGGTCGACCGGGCCGGGCTGGACACCAGCCACGAAGCGGCCAGGGCGAAGCGTCTGATCAACCGCCTCAGCGCCTATGAGCGTTATTGGATATATCCCGGCGCGGAGAACTTGGCGACATTCCGCGAGTATCTGGACAACCTGGCCACGGTGAGCCTCGAGGAGAAGGTGTCGCTCGCGGTGCGGCTACTGTCCGAATACGGCGACCGCGCAGCGCTGTTCGACACATCGACGTCGTTGGCCGATCAGGAATTGGTGGCGCGGGCCAAAGAACAGCAGTTCTACACGGTTCTGCTCGCCGATGATTCCCCGCCGACGGCTCCCGAGGGCTTGGCGGAATCGCTGCGCGCGCTACGCAATCACAGCGACGACATGCAAATCGAATTCCTGATCGTTACTAGCGTCGAGGACGCCATCACCGCGGTCGCGTTGAACGGGGAGATTCAGGCTGCGATCATTCGCCACGACATTCCGCTGCGGTCGCGGGACCGGGTCCCGCTGATGAACTCATTGCTCGGCGTCAACGACAAAGTGGTGGCCACCGACCGCACCCACGACTGGGAGGAATGCGGCGAATGGATCCACGAGCTGCGGCCGAGCATCGACCTTTACCTGCTCACCGACGAATCGATCGCCGCCGAAACCGAGGATGTGCCCGACGTCTACGCCCGGACCTTCTACCGGCTCAACGACGTCACTGATCTGTACAGCACCGTTCTCGCCGGTATCCGAAGTCGTTACACCACACCGTTTTTCGATGCACTACGGGCTTATGCGGCACGGCCGGCCGGTCAATTCCACGCCCTTCCGGTAGCGCGCGGCGCCAGCATCTTCAACTCGAAATCGCTGCAGGACATGGGCGAGTTCTACGGCCGCAACATTTTCATGGCCGAGACGTCGACCACCTCGGGCGGGCTGGACTCGCTGCTGGACCCGCACGGCAACATCAAGGCTGCGATCGAAAAGGCAGCCAAAACCTGGAACGCCGACCACACGTATTTCGTCACCAACGGGACATCGACCGCCAACAAGATCGTCGTGCAAGCGCTCACCCGGCCCGGCGACATCGTGCTGATCGACCGCAATTGCCACAAGTCGCATCACTACGGCCTGGTACTCGCCGGGGCTTACCCGCTGTATCTGGACGCCTACGAACTGCAGCCGTATGCGATCTACGGCGCTGTGCCGCTGCCCGTCATCAAGAAGGCACTGCTTGATCTGGAGGCGGCCGGACAGCTGGACCGGGTGCGCATGCTGCTGCTCACCAACTGCACCTTCGACGGTGTCGTCTATAACCCGCGGCGGGTGATGGAGGAAGTGCTGGCGATCAAGCCGGACATCTGCTTCCTGTGGGACGAGGCGTGGTACGCGTTCGCCACCGCGGTGCCGTGGGCGCGCCAGCGCACTGCGATGGTCGCCGCCGAGCACCTCGAAACGATGCTGTCGTCTCCGGCCTATGCGCGGGAGTACCAAACGTGGTGCGCCGAGATGCACGGGGTCGATCGCTCGGAGTGGATCGACCATCGGTTAATGCCCGACCCGAGCCTGGCGCGCGTGCGGGTCTACGCCACCCACTCCACCCACAAGTCGCTGTCGGCGCTTCGGCAGGCGTCGATGATCCACGTCCGCGACCAGGCTTTCGAAGCGCTCACCCGCGATATGTTCCTCGAGGCGTTCTTGACCCACACGTCGACGTCGCCCAACCAACAGCTGTTGGCGTCGCTGGATTTGGCACGCCGGCAAGTCGATATCGAAGGGTTCCAGCTGGTCCGAAGCGTCTATGACATGGCCCTGGTCTTTCGTCACCGGGTTCGCAAAGACCGGTTGATCGGCAAGTGGTTCCGTATTCTCGACGAGTCCGATCTGGTGCCCGACGAATTCCGGCTCTCAGCGGTCAGCTCTTATCGTCAGGTGCGGCAGGGCGCGTTGGCGGAGTGGAACGAGGCATGGCGTTCGGATCAGTTCGTGCTCGATCCAACGCGGGTCACGCTGTATCTCGGTCAGACCGGCATGAACGGATACGACTTTCGCGAGAAGATCCTGATGGACCGGTTCGGGATCCAGATCAACAAGACGTCGATCAACAGCGTGCTGTTGATCTTCACCATTGGTGTCACCTGGTCGAGCGTGCACTATCTGCTCGATGTGTTGCGTCGGGTGGCCACCGATTTCGATCGCATCCAGGGCGCGGCCAGCAGGGACGATCGCGCTTTGCACCAACGTCGGGTGGAGGAGATCACCGAGGATCTGCCGCCACTGCCGGACTTCAGCAAATTCGATGCAGCGTTCCGACCAGGCGGCGCAAGCACATTCGGTGACATGCGCGCGGCGTTCTACGCCGGATACGAGGAGTCCGACCGCGAGCACGTCCTGGTCGGTGAGGCCGGGCGGCGGCTCGCCGAGGGCAAGGTTCTGGTGTCCACCACGTTCGTCGTGCCCTACCCGCCCGGCTTCCCGGTCCTGGTTCCGGGGCAGGTCGTCTCCAAGGAAATCGTGTATTTCCTTGCTCAACTCGACGTCAAGGAGATCCACGGATACGACCCCGACTTAGGGTTGTCGGTTTTCACCGAAGCAGCGCTGAAACGGATTACCGCGGCCCGGCAGGCGATTGCCGAGGCGAACGGACAGGGCAACGCGTCTCAGGTGGCGATGGCACAGACGCAGGCCATCAACCGCTAATAGGCAGGCTCATTTTGCTCAGGCGGATCGGAAACTGGGTGTTCGCCGATAGGTGGCGCAATGATCGGCACGCTGCGGGTTTCGGCTGGTAGCGGCGGAGTTGGCGGCGGCGCAATGCGCTGCGTGCCGGTGTGAACGTAGTCGGCTGGCCAGGGCAGACCCGCCAACGTCGATAGCGTGACGGCGTGGCCGCAGCCGTACCATTGCCGATTCGCCAACCGCGGGCCGATCGCGCTCGTCAGGTCGCCGACGTGCTGCGCCACCAGATCCACTCCGGCGTCTACGACGACGGGCTGCCGGCTGAGCTCGCCCTGGCGGCGGAGTTCTCGGTGTCTCGCAACACCATTCGGGCGGCGCTGACCACACTGAAGAACGAAGGGCTGATCGATCGCGGACCGAAGGTCGGCACACATGTCGCGCAGCGCAAATACGACCACCGACTCGACACGCTGCTAGGGCTGAAAGAAACCTTCAAAACCTACGGCGAGGTCCGCAACGAGGTACGTGCGGCAATGGTCGTGTCCGCGCCGCCGTCAGTGGCACAGCGGCTGCGACTCGAGCCGGGCCGGCAGGTGGTGTTCATCGAACGGTTGCGCTATCTCGGCGGCCTGCCGTTGAGCCTCGACCTGACCTATCTGACACCCGATGTCGGCGCCGAGGTCCTGGCCCAGCCGCTGGAGACCAACGACGTGTTTGCGCTGATCGAGCAGCTCACCGGCCACCGTCTGGGCTCGGCGTCGTTGGCCCTGGAGGCTATCCCCGCCGACGCGCACTCCGCGGCCGCGCTGCAGGTGCCGGACGGAGCCGCGCTGCTGATGCTCGAGCGGCTCACCAGTCTGGACGACGGCACACCTATCGACCTGGAGTACATCCGGATGCGTGGTGATCGAATCACCATGCGCGGCAACCTGATAAGGAGCACGCCATGACGCTGGTCAACCACCGCGCCGACGTCCCCGTCACCATCGACGAGTCGCTGTGTATCGACGGTTGCACGCTGTGCGTCGAGATCTGTCCGCTGGACTCACTCGCGATCAATCCCGACACCGGAAAGGCCTTCATGCATGTCGACGAATGCTGGTACTGCGGCCCGTGCGCAGCCCGTTGTCCGACGGGCGCAGTGACGGTCAATATGCCCTACCTGATTCGCTGAAATCCACTGAAATTCACTGTCCCCTAGGATATTTCATGAGAAAATCCGTCGCCAGGCCGGCCTCGGCTGCGGCCGCGTTCGCCGTGGTCGCCGCCGGCTGCGCATTGGACTCCGCGAATGCGGTGAACGTGGTCGTGGGCTATCAGTCCAAAACCATCAACACCGTTACCGCGGGCACGCTGCTGCGGGCTCAGGGCTACCTGGAGCATCGGCTGGCCGACGTGACCAAGCGCACCGGTACCCGCTACCACGTGGTGTGGGAGGACTACGACACCGGCGCGCCGATCACGGCGCAAATGGTCGCCGAAAAGATCGACATCGGCTCGATGGGCGACTACCCGATGCTAATCAACGGATCCAAGACACAGGCGAACCCGCGCGCGGCCACCGAGATCGTCTCGGTGACTGGCTACAACGCCAAGGGCGCACTGAACATGGTTGTGGTCGCCCCGAATTCGACGGCCACCGCGGTGACCGACCTGGCCGGTAAGAAAATCTCGGCCAGCGTCGGGTCGGCCGGTCACGGGACGCTGGTACGAGCGCTGGCAGGCGCCGGCATCAATCCCAGCACCGGCGTGGAAGTGCTCAACCAACAACCTCAGGTCGGCGCCTCTGCGCTGGAATCAGGGCAGGCTCAGGCACTTTCACAGTTCGTTGCATGGCCGGGCCTGCTGGTTTACCAGGACAAGGCCAAGCTGCTCTATGACGGCGCGGAGTTGAACTACCCGACCCTGCACGGCGTGGTGGTGCGTCGTGGATATGCGGCCACCCACCCCGAGGTGCTTGACGCGTTCCTGCAGGCTCAGCTCGACGCAACCGACTTCATCAATTCACAACCGCTGGAAGCGGCGCGAATCGTCGCCCAGGGCAGTGGGCTGCCGCAAGAGGTCGTCTACCTCTACAACGGCCCGGGCGGCACGTCGTTCGACACCACGCTCAAGTCGTCGCTGGTTGACGCGCTGAAAAACGATGTGCCGTACCTGAAGTCGATCGGCGACTTCGCCAGCCTCGACGTGGCGAATTTCGTGCAAGACGGCCCGCTGCGGAAAGTGTTCGCCGACCGCAAGCTCACCTACGCCAAGGCGTTGCGCGCCACCCCGGCGGCACGGGGAAGCGAGCTCTGGCTGGACGGATCGGACACCACCCAGCCGGTCGCCAATCCGGGCAGCCTGCTCAAAGCCGTCCGCGACGCGACCGCCCGCGGTGCGCACGTGCGCGCCGCCTATGTCCCCGACAGTGAGCTGGGCACTCGATGGTTCGCGGACAAGTCAGCCTGGGTGCGTGACGGCACGAACTACTTGCCGTTCGACACCATCGCAGGAGCGCAGCGCTACGTTGCCGCGCACCCGGGTAGCAGCGCCATCGACTACCAGCAGGCATTGGCAGGTGCAGTGTGACCGCCATCGAAGTGGGGATCGAAGGCCCGAAAGTCGCGGTGCCGGTGGCCCCAAAAGACCCAGTCGTCAAGCCGCGACGGCCCGATGCGGTGTGGCGGTCACGGCTGCTGCGGTTGGTTTCGGTTGCGGCCGCAATTGGCTTGTGGCAGTTGCTCACCGCCGGACACGTCCGTCTCTGGCTGCGATTCGACACGCTGCCGACCGTCACCGAGATCGTTGGCGCGTTGACGCGCGCGCTCGGTACCGACGCCTACTGGCTTGACCTGGCCCAGTCGCTGATCCGCATCCTCACCGGGTTCGGGCTTGCGGCCGTTGTGGGCGTGGCAACCGGCATCATGCTGGGCCGGTCGCGGCTTATCGGCGATCTGCTGGGTCCGCTGACCGAGCTGGCCCGGCCGATTCCGGCGATCGCGGTGGTGCCGGTGGCCATCCTGCTGTTTCCCACCGATGAGACCGGGATCGTCTTCATCACGTTCCTCGCGGCGTATTTCCCGATCATGGTCAGCACCCGGCACGCGGTGCGGGCGCTGCCGACGC
>NZ_JBAUZA010000191.1:0-6077 GCF_049585075.1 Mycobacterium sp. | reverse complement strand
GGCACCGATCCGGCCACCGGGCGCCGCCGCGGATTGAAGACGGCGATTGCCACCGTGCGGGGCTGGCGTCGAGGGAAGCGCGCCAAGGGCGGACGCGGCGACCTGGCCGCCTAAGCTTGGCGCGGTTGGCGCCGGTTCAGGCGTGGCGGGCTGCTTCTTGGACGAGTTGAACGCGTGAGCTCAGCCCGAGCTTGCTATAGACGTGGCTGAGATGGGTCTCCACCGTTCGAGGTGAGATCAGCAGCCTGGCGGCGACATCCTTATTTGGTAGTCCTTCACTGACCAGTCTGACGACGGCGCGCTCGGCCGGGGTCAATGATTCCCATCCGGTAGTCGGCCGCTGCCGTTCACCACGACCGCGCTGAGCGTAGGCGATCGACTCTTCGGTGGATAACGCCGCACCCTCCGCCCAGGCGGCGTCGAATTCGCTCTCTCCGAACGCATCCCGCAAACGCTCGACCGCATTGACGTAGTCGGCATCGTGGGTCTTGAACCGCACGGCCCCCATGCGTTGGCGCAGCGTCTGGGCGGCGCCGAATAGCCTGGCCGCTTCGGGATGGCGGCTGGCATCGACGGCCAGGGTGGCCAGCAGCTCAAAGATGTCGGGAACAGCGAGCAGCGTCGTCAGGCCGGCCGCCGACGCCAGCGCCTCGTGTGCGTCACGTTCCGCTTGATCGTTCTGCCCTTGCGCGATCGCGACCCGGGCACGGGTGGTCTGCGCCAACACGCGATGCCACCCCGAGGCCACCGACACGGCTTCGTCGGCCCATCGACGCGCCGTAACCACATCAGCGAGCGCCAAGGCGGCTTCGGCCCGAAGGTGCATATACATCTGCTGGTGGATAGGGTTGGCGCTCAATTGTTTCCAGGCCGCGGCGCTCGCTTGCTCGGCATCGGAGACCTCGCCTGCGGCCAGTGTCACGATAGCCCGCACGCCATTGGCGTTGCCCGTCCAGAGGTCGCCCAACTCGGCGATCACCGACATGGGCGCGTCGAGGCTGGCCCGCGCGGCGTTGATATCACCCTGGTGGGAAACGGCCATCCCGTAAAAGCTCATACTCACGGCCCACCAGACCGCGTCGTTTCCCGCTTCCGCGTCGATTGCAACCTCATGCAGCTGGGTACTGCCCGCCGCCAGATCCCCAGTAATTGCCTGCGCCCAGCCGAGCCACGTGCGGCACTGGAGGGTGGTAAAGCGGTCTCCGACGGCGGCTGCCATCTGGCATGCTTCCTCGCCGGCCTCGCGCGTCGCAATCGGGTCACCCCGCATGAAGCCCAAATTTGTTTGCCAGCCGAGGATCTGGCTCAGAGTCCACTTATCACGCAAGGCGCGGGCAAGGCCGATGGCCTCGTCGAAGTACCGCGAGTCGGCCTCGCCACGGTAGGCGGCCATGACTCCGGAGGCGGTCAGCGTTCGTGCCAGCAGAGCCGGATCTCCGATCTCACGCGCGATCGCCAGGCCTTGTGTGGCCCAACCAGCGCTGTCAGCGCCCACCGCCCACGTGTGGAGCAGGGCTCTGTCGGCGAGCGCGCGCGCCTCCACTTCGGGTGCCACATCACCGCGGCGACCCCCACTCTCGGCGAGGGCGGCGTCGAACCAGCCCATTAACGACTCGTGGATTCGGCCCCGCGCCAGCCAGAGCGGGACCAACGTAGAAGCCAAACGCAAAGCAATCTCCGCGTTGCCGCCGTCGAGGGTATAGCCAAACGCGGCCCGAAGATTGTCGATCTCGGCTTCGACGCGGTTGACCAGCTTTTCGTCGCTGGCGTCGGCTGGGTCGTCGAGTTGACCGGCGATCGCCACGTAATGGTCGCAATGGCGGTTCCGTACATCGTCGCCGTTGCCTGACTCGCTGAGTTTTTCCAGCGCGTACTGGCGCACGGTCTCGAGGAGCCTGTATCGCGTTGCACCGCCGTTGGTTTCGGCTACTACCAGCGACTTGTCGACGAGCAGGGAGATCTGGTCGAGCACCTGATAGCGCTCGACGTCACCGTCACAGGCAACCGCACGCGCGGCCGCGAGGTCAAACCCACCGACAAATACCGCCAATCGTCGAAACAACACCCGCTCCGGCTCGGTCAACAACGCGTGCGACCAATCGACCGATGCCCGCAACGTCTGTTGTCTGCGCACGGCAATGCGATTGCTCCCCGTCAAAAGGCGGAAGCGGTCCTGCAGGCTGTCGCGGATCTCGTCGACCGATAACGCGCGCACCCGCGCCGCCGCAAGCTCGATCGCCAGCGGCATCCCGTCTAGGCGGTGACAGATCTCGGCGACGGCGGTGGCGGTGTCGGTGATCGTGAAATCTGGCCGAGCGAGGCGCGCGCGATCGATGAACAGTTCGATCGCCTCGTCGGCAAGCGACAGTGACGGCACCCGCCAAGTCACCTCACCGGCGACGCCGATCTGTTCGCGGCTTGTGACTAGCAACCTCAACCCGGCACAGGCGTCGAGCAGCGTCTTGATCAGGTCCGCCGTCGCGTCCAGGAGATGCTCGCAGTTGTCGAGAACGAGGAGCATCTGGCGATCACCGACAAATCCGAGCAGTGTCTCAGTGGTAGAGCGACCCGGTTGGTCGGGCAGGCTCAGGGCGCGAGCGGCCGCGATGGCGACCATGTCCGGATCGGTGATAGGCGCGAGGTCGACGAACCACGCCCCGCCGTCGAGGTCCTCCGCAAACAAGGCCGCAACCTCGATAGCAAGACGGGTTTTGCCCACCCCGCCGGCGCCCGTCAGCGTCACCAACCGGTTGGCCGCCAGAATCCGGCGCATCTCCGCCAGTTGTTCGGCGCGACCGATGAAGCTCGTCAGCTGCACCGGAAGCTTATGCGCGGCAACGGTCTTCGACGTTCGCAATGAGGGGAACTCGTTATTGAGATCCGGATGACATAGCTGCAGCACTCGTTCGGGGCGGGGCAGGTCGCGAAGCTTATATGTGCCCAGATCTTTCAGCCAGCCATCGTTGGGCAGGTTGTCGGCGACCATCGCCTCGGTGGCCACTGACAATACGGTTTGGCCGCCATGAGCCAGGTCGCGCAGTCGGCCGGCACGGTTGATCGTCGGACCGATGTAATTGCCCTCGTCGCGGAATTGGATATCGCCGGTGTGAATGCCGATGCGCAGCCGGACCGGGCTCAGCGGGGCCCGCTGTAAGTCGACGGCGCAGGCGACCCCGTCTCCGGCACGGCTGAAGGCGATCACGAAACTGTCGCCTTCGCCCTGCTCGATCGGGCGGACTCCGTGATGGGAGGCGACGAGCTGACCTAACGTGCGATCAAGGCGCGCGACCGCTGCCGCCATCTCGTCGGGCTGGGCCTGCCACAGCCGTGTTGAGCCCTCGATATCGGCAAGAAGCAACGTCACCGTTCCGGTCGGCAACAACTCGCTTACGCCTATCTCGCTCCAGTTCACCGGCGGGATATCCGCGCGTTCGTTCATGTTAGCCAGCATGCGACGAACGCGGGTTGTAAAACATCAGTGCAAACACGTACAACCGCCCGTTCGTCCCGCGCAGATCGATCCTCGAACGCACGAAGGTAGCCGAAGGCGTCACCGTGCGGCGCCGCCGATGTGGGCCTCCCGACCTGGCCGCCTAAGCTTGGCGCGGTGGAGGTCGTCACAGCGCATCCGATCGTCGATGCCGTGCTGGATCGGCATCGCGACGCGTTAGGCGATGACCTGGCTGCTTACCGCAACCACGTATACCGCTGCATCACCTATCACCAGCTGCTGCTTGGTTTTTCGATCCCCGACGTCGCAGCACTGGCGTGGGCGACGCACGATCTGGGCATCTGGACCGCCGGCAGCTTCGACTACCTGAGGCCGTCGGCGGACCTCGCGGCGGCGTATGCCGACGAGTTCGGCATCACAGACATCGATCAGCTGTGCGCGTTGATCACCGAACACCACCGGCTGCGCGCAGTCGATGACCAGGTCACCGAGACGTTCCGCAAAGCTGACCTGGTGGACGTCAGCCATGGCTTGCTGCACAACCGAATTGGGCGCTCGGCCGTCCGGGCCGCGGTCGCGCGGTTGCCGTACAGCGGATTCCATGTATTCCTCGCCAAGGGCCTGACCGGGTACGCGCTACGCCATCCGCTGCGCCCTTTGCCGATGATGCGCTGGTGATGCCGCCCGCTCAAGCCGCTTCGGCAATGGCGACCAGCCGCTGCAATATCGCCAGCTGCTGCTCGTAGTCGCCGTCGAGTTTTGCCAACAGCGTGGTGATGCCCGCTGCGCGGTAGCGGCTCACCCGGTCGGCGATGGCGTCGGGTGTGCCGAGCAGATTCGTCAGGCGCACGAGGTCGAGCGGCACCGAGGCACGGGCTTCGTCGTGTTTCCCCGCTTTCCATAGCCCGGCGACGGTGTCGACCTCGCTGCCGTAACCCAGCCGGGTGAACGCGTCGTTGTAGAAGTTCTGGCCTCCTGAACCCCCGGCGCCCATCGCGCCGATGGTGAACGCGTATCCGTCGGCGTGGCGGCGCGCGGCGGCGTCGGCGGCGGCTTCATCGTCGTGGAACTCGACGGCGACGGGAGCGACCAGGTCGAGCTGGTCAAGGGTGCGCCCGGCTCGCTGGGCCCCTTCCCGCAACGGGCCGAAGAACACCTCGGCGGCTTCCGGGATGAAGGCGTTGCCCAGCCAGCCGTCCGCCGCCTCGCCGGTCAGCCGCAGGTTTTGCGGGCCCATCGCCGCCACGTAGACCGGGACATGATCGGGCCGCACCAGCGGTTTTAGCGCGGCGCCGCGACTGTCCGGCAGTGGCAGCGGGTAGATCTCGCCGGCGTGCTCAAGTCGCTCGCCGCGACTGATGGTGCGGATGATCTCGATGGTCTCCCGGGTGGTCTGCACCGGTTTGCGGAACCGGACACCGTGCCAGCCCTCCATCACCCGTGGCCCTGAGGTGCCGATGCCCAAGATGAAGCGGCCTGCGGAGAGCTCCTGCAGGCTCAGCGCCGACGTCGCGAGCATCGCCGGACTGCGCGAACCCAACTGCACGACAAACGTTCCGAGTTTGATCGACGACGTCTTGGCGGCCAGGTAGGCCAGCCCGGTCAGCGCGTCGTAGCCCCAGACTTCGGGAACCCACAACGACGTCACACCGATCCGTTCGGCGGCGATTGCGAACTCCGCCGCGCCCGGTAAGCGGGGTTCGATCATCGCGCCGACCTTCATCCCTGGCATGCTACAAGGGTGCGATACCGCGATCAGCCCACAGTCGAAGTGACACAGCGCGTTCGATGTGATGTTGCTACCGCATGGAAGCTGGTGACCGACATCAACCTGCCTGCGCGCTGCTCGACGGAATTGCAGGCCGTCGAGTGGGTTGACGATGCCAACGAGGTCGCAGTCGGTGCACGGTTTCGCGGTCGCAACAAGCATGAGGCGTTCGGTGACTGGGCGACGGTGTGCGAGGTCGTGGAAGTCGAACCCGAACGCCGTTGGGTATACAACGTCACCGGGCCCGAAGGGGTAAGCGCCACATGGGGATTCGAGGTCGAGCCAGCCAGTGATGGTGTGCTGGTTCGGCAGTGGGGACGGATGGGGCCAGGCCCATCGGGTCTGACTCCTGCGATCCTCGCGCAACCGGAGAAGGAGGCCAGAATCATCTCCCGCCGCCTTGCCGAATGGCAGCAGAACATGGCGGCCAATCTCGAGCAGGTTCGGTCGCAGGCCGAGACCTGAGCGCTGACTCGAACCTTGATGACAGCCAGGGCGGGACATACGCGTGCAAGCTGATCGAAGTCCGCATCTTGCGGCGGTTGTGTCCGACCGGGAAGGCTGGGATTTGGATTGTTTGCATGAGAATGCGTCGCTAATATGTTCGCCGTTGTGCTTGCTTGCGATGCCGGTTTGTTGGCCCGGCGACTGGTTAGTGCTTTAACACCGTCTCGTTGAGCATTCGCAGCAGCCATTTCTGGTAGGCGTCTGCACTGAGGCCGCCGTAGTGGACGATGCGATGGTAGGTCTCCGGGCTTGTCAGGACCACTGTCGTCTCCACGAGGTCGTCGAACGGGATGTCGTCCCGCAGCCATCCGCGGTCGCGGCACACAGCGAGTAGTCGCCGGTGCTGAAGGG
>NZ_JBAUZA010000190.1:0-6258 GCF_049585075.1 Mycobacterium sp. | reverse complement strand
TCGTTGCGGTGATCGCGCTGTACCGGCCCGGCCCGATGGGGATGAACGCCCACAACGATTACGCCGACCGCAAGAACAACAAGCAGGCGATCAAGCCTATTCATCCCGAACTCGAGGAACCGCTGCGCGACATCCTCGCTGAGACTTACGGCCTGATCGTGTATCAGGAGCAGATCATGCGCATCGCGCAGAAGGTGGCCGGCTATTCGTTGGCCCGAGCCGACATTCTGCGCAAGGCGATGGGCAAAAAGAAGCGCGAAGTGCTGGAAAAGGAATTCGAAGGCTTCTCCGAAGGCATGCAGGCCAACGGGTTCTCGGCCAAGGCCATCAAAGCGTTGTGGGACACCATCCTTCCGTTCGCCGACTATGCGTTCAACAAGTCGCACGCCGCCGGATACGGCATGGTGTCGTACTGGACGGCGTATCTGAAGGCGAACTATCCCGCCGAGTACATGGCCGGGCTGCTCACCTCGGTCGGTGACGATAAGGACAAGGCCGCCGTGTATTTGGCCGACTGCCGCAAACTCGGCATCACCGTACTGCCGCCGGACGTCAACGAGTCCGGCCTGAACTTCGCCTCGGTCGGCACCGACATTCGCTACGGGCTGGGCGCGGTGCGGAACGTCGGCGCCAATGTCGTTGCCTCGCTGATCAATACCCGTAGTGACAAGGGTAAGTTCACCGACTTCTCCGACTACCTCAACAAGGTCGACATCGCGGCGTGCAACAAGAAGGTCACCGAGTCGCTGATCAAAGCCGGCGCATTCGACTCGCTCAAGCACCCCCGTAAAGGGCTGTTCCTGGTGCATACCGACGCGGTGGACTCGGTGCTGGGCACCAAGAAGGCCGAGGCGATGGGCCAGTTCGACCTGTTCGGCGGCGACCCGAACGATGGGGGAGCAGGCGCTGATGCGGTGTTCACCATCAGGGTTCCCGACGAGGAGTGGGACGACAAACACAAACTCGCGCTGGAACGCGAAATGCTGGGCTTGTACGTGTCCGGGCATCCGCTCAACGGGGTAGCACATCTGCTGGCGACCCAGGTCGATACCGCCATCCCGGCGGTGCTCGACGGCGACATCCCCAACGACACCATGGTCAAGGTCGGCGGCATTCTGGCGTCGGTGAACCGTCGCGTCAACAAGAACGGAATGCCTTGGGCCTCGGCACAGCTGGAAGATCTCACTGGTGGTATCGAAGTGATGTTCTTCCCGCACACCTACTCGGCCTTCGGTGCTGAGGTCGTCGACGACGCGGTGGTGGTGGTCACCGCAAAGGTTGCGATCCGTGACGACCGAATTGCGCTGATCGCCAACGACCTTGTGGTGCCTGACTTCTCGTCGGCGCAACTGGATCGGCCGTTGGCGGTCAGCTTGCCGACACGACAGTGCACCATCGACAAGGTCAGCGCGCTCAAACAAGTGCTTGCCCAACACCCCGGCACGTCGCAGGTGCTTCTGCGGCTGGTCAGCGGAGATCGGATCACTACGCTGGAGTTGGACTCGTCGCTGCGGGTGACGCCATCCCCGGCGCTGATGGGCGATCTCAAGGCGCTGCTCGGCCCCGGTTGCCTGGGCGGGTAGCGCGGAGGGTCGTCGCCTTACGCCGATAATCGAAGCGCGGCCCGATGATCGTGGGTTGGGATAATCGTCACGGCGTGCCGCGCGACGTGTAATCGATGGAGTGTTCTGAAGGATTGGTCGCGGTCTTCGTCTGCCAAAGCTCCTGGGTAACTTGACTTTTGCCGGACCTTTTCGATCTGTAATTCGTGCCAGGCGGCGTCGCCGGCGATCAGGATCCAGCCCCGGCTGGTATAGGCGAGTACGCCGATGCTGCCCGGGGTGTGTCCCGGCAGGTCCACCAGGAGCACGGAGTTGTCGCCGAAAAGATCGTGGGATCGCGTGAAGGTCAGTACCGGTGGTCCGTCCAGGTCATATTCGACGATCGGTCGGTCGCGCAGCGAATCGCGAACGCCGCCGACCGGTGCGACCGGCCCGGAAGCGACCCAGTCGTGTTCGATGCGATGCAGGTGCACCGGAAGATCGGGAAGGTCCAGCAGACCCGACACATGGTCCCAGTGTGTGTGCGTCGGTAGTGCGAAATCCAATTGCGGCGTGTCGGGCAGCCGGCCCAGTGCTCTGATGGTCGGGATGGTGTCCGACGGTGGGCGAACGGCGACACGCAGCACTGCGGGTAGTTGCGTAATTGCCCGCTGCTCGGCGTTCAGGCACACGGCGGGATCGACGATGAAGGCCGCCTCCGGATGGGTGACGATGAATGATGTCAGCGAGTTCTCCACGCGCGCAGGCGTAAACACACCCTCGATCACCGCGGCGGTAGGCACCGACCGCGGCACCTGGGGAAGCGCGGTTACGGTCACCGTCGTGTCGGCATCCGGGAGTCCTGCATCGACGATGCTTCTGATGAACCGTTGATCGAGCGGCTTCGGCCGCACCAGACCCCAGACGAATCCGGTTGCAGCGGCGCAGCATTGGCTCACGCTGGGCGAGCGGACCGGATCAGACATGGGTCAGGTCCACCCGAACGATGACGCTGTCTTCCCAGACGCTTCGGTCGCGGGCGCGGCGCACCTTTTGCCGAAGACAGAGCTCTTGGTGGACATTGGTCACGCCCGGGACTTTGATCAACGGCATGATGTTCCACTGCCAGCCATACCGTTCGTGCAGGAGGCGGTTGGCCTGTTCGGCGTCGGCTCCGGACAGGATCGTGGCACGGCCGGCCAGCGTCGTCGCTGCTGTGCGGACGCGTCCCCGGTAGTCGCATGCGGTGAGTTCGACGCCGGGATGCGCCGCCAACCGTCTGGTCTTCGGGCCCGCTTTGGTGCGGAACACCACCGCGGTTCCGTCCAGCCCGAACCAGATCGGCGTATCGACGGGTGTGCCGTCCCGGCGAAACGACCGAAGTCGGGCGTAGCGGGCGGCGCTGAGTTCATCGAGGGTGTGTGCGTGCATATCGCCAGTCAACGACTTAGAGTTGGCTCTAAGTCAAGCCTGGATTTTTGGGAGAGCCGATGACCGCACGTCTGACAATCGGAGAGGTGGCCCGTGAGACCGGTGTCGCTGCCACCACATTGCGGTACTACGAGCAGATCGGCCTGGTTCCGCCTGCGCACAGGCTCGGCGGTCAGCGGCGCTATGACGAGTCGGTCCTCACCCGGCTCGAGGTGATCCGGCTGTGCAAATCCGCCGGGTTCGCCTTGGACGAGATTCAGCTGCTGTTCGCCGACGACGCGCCTGGGCGTCCGGCGAGTCGCGCACTCGCCGAGGCCAAACTCGCCGAGATCGACGCTCGGATGGAGTCGTTGGCCCGGGCGCGGGAGGTCATCGAGTGGGGAATGGGCTGCACTTGCCCATCAATCGATGCATGCACCTGCGGAATTCATCGCGCATTACCGGCGTGAACCGAATCCGGTTAGCGTGCCGAGCGTGAAGCTGGCCGCACGCTCGCGCTCGAGCGTGAAGCTAGCTTCACACTCGAGGATCTGCCTGAGGCGGATCCTCGTAGATCACACCGTCTTTCATGACGAAGTCCAGCGGTAGCGCAGAATCCGTGCTGTCCGGGCGCCGGCCTTGGTCTTCCCCATCAGTCGCGTCGAAACCCGCGCTCCCGCCGGATACAAATCGACCTCCGGGGCATGAGCCAGGCTGGCTTCCTCGACGAGCTTCAGGCGCGGAGTCCAGGTCTCGGGCAGGTGAGCGTCCTTGAAACCCCGGTAGGCCCACTGGGTTCCGACAGCGCGGAACGCAACTTTCATGGCCATCAGACTGAGCCGACTGACCCGCCCATAGTCGTTGATAGCCAGTTCGCCGGACCGAAAATGCTCGGGGATAACGCGGAACAAGTTGATGATCACCGGTTCGGGCAGAAACGCCAGCAGGCCGTCGGCGACCAGCATGGTGGGCCGGTCGGACGGGATCGAGTCAGTCCAGTCGTCGTCGGCCAGCGACGCCGCCACCGAATGCGCGTTGTCGTCGGCGGGCAGCAGTTGATCCCGCAACGCGATGACGTGTGGCAGATCGACGCTGTACCAGTCCACCGTGGCCGGCGGCCGTACTCGCTGCATTCCGGTGTCCAGTCCCGCGCCCAGCGCCACCACGACAGCGTCCGGATATTCGGAAATGAACGCCCGCACTCGATCGTCGAGCATCTTGGCACGCAACGCGGTTTGGCGCACCGCGCTCGATGGCACGCCCAGCGCTTGGAAGTCGTAGTCGATGTTGGACACGATGTCGTCGGATAACGTGTCGCCGAGTATCGGTTTGGGCCAACGGCTGTCGAGCGCTCGGGCGTATGCGGTCACGAACGCGGTTTGCTCGATGGGGGTGAACTCGGTGATCGCGATTCGCATACCGGCAACGTACTCCGCGACTAGGCTGCGCTGGGTGATCGATTCGAAAACCACAGCCCAGCAGCCGACCACGTTATGTGAGGCATTCCAGCGCACGGCGGCGATCGATCCGGACGCGATCGCGCTGCGCACCCCGGGCGGCACCCAGACGATGACCTGGCGGGAATACGCGGCTGCCGTACGTCGGGTCGCGGCGGGTTTGGCCGGACTGGGGGTCCGTCGCGGCGACACGGTTTCGCTGATGATGGCCAACCGCATCGAGTTTTACCCGCTGGAAGTGGGCGCCCAGCACTTGGGTGCGACCTCGTTCTCGGTGTACAACACACTGCCCGCCGAACAACTGACCTATGTTTTCGACAATGCCGGCACCAAAGTTGTGATCTGCGAACAGCAGTACGTCGACCGGATCCGGGCCAGTGGCGCGAAGCTGGAGCACATCATCTGTATCGACGGGTCCCCGGAAGGCGCGCTCTCACTGGATGACCTCTACGCCGCCGGCGCCGACGACTTCGACTTCGACTTCGAGTCGACCTGGCGGGCGGTGCAGCCCGATGACGTGATCACTCTGATCTACACGTCCGGGACGACGGGAAATCCTAAAGGCGTGGAGATGACGCACGCCCACCTGCTGTTCGAAGCCCAAGCCCTCGACGCCGTTTTGGGTGTTCAGTTCGGTGATCGCGCCACCTCCTTCCTGCCGACGGCACACATCGCTGACCGCACGATGGCGTTGTACAACCAAGAGGTCTTCGGGGCACAAATCACCGTGGTTTCGGACGCGCGCGAGATCGCGGCGGCGCTGGCCGACGCGCGCCCGACAGTCTGGGGTGCGGTGCCCCGGGTATGGGAAAAACTCAAAGCGGCAATAGAATTCGCCGTCACCCACGAGCAGGACGAGGCCAAGCGTCAAGCTCTGCAGTGGGCCATGTCGGTGGCCGGGAAGCGGGCGGCGGCGCTGGTGGCCGACGAGCCGCTGTCGGACGACGCGGCTGCCGAATGGGAGAAAGCCGACGAGCTGGTGCTGTCAAAGCTGCGTGCCAGGCTCGGACTGGACCAGCTCCGGTGGGCGGTGTCGGGTGCGGCGCCGATTCCGAACGAAACGCTGGCATTTTTCGCCGGTATCGGCATCCCGATCGCCGAGGTGTGGGGCATGTCCGAGCTGAGCTGTGTTGCCAGCGTGAGTCATCCGGCCGAGGCGCGCCTGGGCACGGTAGGCAAGCTGCTGCCCGGCTTGGAGGGCAAGATTGCCGAGGACGGCGAATATTTGGTGCGTGGGCCGCTGGTGATGAAGGGCTACCGCGGCGAGCCGGCGAAGACCGCCGAGGCCATCGACCCCGACGGCTGGCTGCACACCGGCGACATCCTGGACGTCGACGACGACGGTTATCTGCGGATCGTCGACCGGAAGAAGGAGCTGATCATCAACGCGGCCGGAAAGAACATGTCGCCGGCCAACATCGAGACCACCGTGATGGCCGCTTGCCCGATGGTCGGGGCGATGCTCGCGATTGGCGACGGCCGCCCCTACAACACCGCGCTGTTGGTCTTCGACGCCGACTCGGTGGGGCCGTACGCGGCCCAGCATGGACTCGCCGACGCCTCCGCCGAGGCCCTGGCGGCTGACCCGCAAGTGATCGCGAAGATCGCGGCGGGGGTGGCCGAGGGCAACGCCAAACTGTCGCGAGTTGAGCAGATCAAGCGCTTCCGGGTGCTACCGACGTTGTGGGAGCCCGGCGGTGAGGAGATCACGCTGACGATGAAGCTCAAGCGGCGGCCGATCATGGCTAAGTACGCCGACGAAATCGAGGAGTTGTACGCGGGCGATCCGGGTCCGGACGTCCACGAGCCCGGCAGCACATCGGCAGCCCAACCGGCGTGACTTCAGCCGG
>NZ_JBAUZA010000189.1:0-7975 GCF_049585075.1 Mycobacterium sp. | reverse complement strand
GTCGACCGCTACGGCGTGCGGTTGCGCGTCGAAAGCGCCGACGGCGACCGTGACGTCCGGCTCCCGTTCCGCCGGCCGGTTGACGACGTCACCGGCCTGGGCCAGGCCATCCGGGTGCTGATGGGCTGCCCGTTCGTTAACGGCTTGCGGGCCCGCCGAGACTGACCGGCGGTCCGCCCCGGTTACCGTGGCGAGGTGGCATTCCCGCCGGATAAGCCCCTGAGTTCCGCTGACGCCGAGCCGACGCAGCGGCGCACGTTGCGCATCGAGCTCGTCGTCGTGTTGGCGGTGACGTTCGGTCTGTCCGCCGTCACCGCGATCCTGCAGCTTGCCGACTCGGTGTTGCGCAACCTGAGCGCTCAGCGGATTCCGCTCAATCCGCGCCGGTCTTACTTCGGCTTGATCGACCTCGGCCTGAATGCGACCTTCGTCGTGCAGCTTCTCGCGTGGGGTGCGCTTGGCTTATACCTGTTGTGGCGCAGCGGATTTAGTCCGGCCCGGATCGGGTTGGCGCGCTTCGAGTGGCGCGCCGACCTGGGCGGCGGCCTCGGCTTGGCCGCGCTGATCGGCCTACCCGGGCTGGGGCTCTACCTGGCGGCGCGGGCTTTACACCTCAACGCGTCGGTCATCCCGTCCAGCCTGGGCGACACCTGGTGGCGGGTGCCGATGCTGCTGCTGGTCGCCTTCGCCAATGGCTGGGCCGAAGAGATCATCGTCGTCGGTTATCTGCTCACCCGGTTGGAGCAGCTGGGTGTCGGCTCGCGGGTGGCGCTGGTGTGGTCGAGCGTGCTGCGCGGCGCTTATCACCTCTACCAAGGCTTCGGCGCCGGGTTGGGCAATGTCGCGATGGGCCTGGTGTTCGGGTATGCGTGGCGGCGCACCGGCCGGCTGTGGCCGCTGGTGATCGCCCACGGCATCATCGACGCCGTGGCTTTTGTCGGGTATGCCGTGCTGGCCGGGCATCTGCGCTGGCTGCATTGATATGACCAATGCCCCACGCGTGCGACGACCAGCGCCGCCCGGCCCGCCACCGCCACGCCCGCGCATGCCGCGAAGGCGCAAACGAGCTTGGGGCCAACTGATTTCGCTGAGCCTGGTGGTCATCGTTCTGCTGATCAGTGCCGGCCTCTTGGGCGGAACGCTGTGGATGGAGACGGCGCTGCACCGCGAGCCGGTGCTGACCGACTATCCCAGCCGGCCAGCCTCCGGGCAGGGCAGCACCTGGCTGCTGGTCGGCTCGGACAGCCGCCAAGGCCTCACCGCCGAACAGCAGCAGGCCCTCGCCACCGGCGGCGACACCGGTAACGGCCGAACCGACACCATCCTGCTGGTCCACGTGCCGGCGTTCGGGTCACGCACGCCGACGACGATGGTGTCCATACCGCGCGACTCCTACGTGCCGATTCCCGGATACGGCCGCGACAAGATCAACGCGGCGTTCGCGATGGGCGGGGCGCCGCTCCTGGCGCAGACGGTCGAGCAAGCCACCGGGTTGCGGCTCGACCATTACGCCGAGGTCGGATTCAGCGGCTTCGCTGTGCTGGTCGACGCGCTGGGCGGGGTCACTGTCTGTCCGGCCGCGCCGATCAACGATCCACTCGCGGGTGTCGACCTACCGGCCGGGTGCCAAAAACTCGGCGGCCGCGACGCACTCGGCTTCGTCCGCTCCCGGGACACGCCGCGCGCCGACCTCGATCGCATGGTCAACCAGCGGCGGTTCATGTCGGCGGTGTTGCACCGTGCCGCGAGCCCGGCGGTGTGGCTGAACCCATGGCGGTGGTATGCGGTGGCGCATGCGGCGGCCGGTGCCCTGACCGTCGACCACGGCGATCACGCCTGGGATATGGCCCGGCTGGGTTGGGCGCTGCACGGATCCACCGTCGCGCTGACGGTCCCGATCGGCGAGTTCACCAGTAGCGGCGCCGGCGCGGTGGCGGTGTGGGATCACGACAAGGCGGCCAAGCTGTTCGACGCGCTGGCTGCCGATCAACCGGTGCCGTCGGCCGTCCTCGAGGATCCGATTTAGTGGACGTCGGCGCCGGTCAGGCCTTGATCAGGTGAGTCGAGCCAGGCCTTGACCTGGCCCGGATGGTGGGTGGCGAGCCATGCCACCCCGACGTCGCGGCAAAATCGGACGTCCGCGTAGTTGTCGGCACTCCAGCAATACAGTGCCCGGCCCTGGGCCGCCGCACGGTCGACGAGTTCGGGATGTTCACGAAGGGTGGCCAGCGACGGCCCGACCGCGGTGGCTCCGATTGTGCTGGCCGCGCTGCTGGCCAGGTACAGATGGCTCCTGCCGAGCAGCACCGTGGGAAGCAGCGGGGCCGCGCGCCGAATGCGCCACAGCGCCGCCGCCGAAAACGACATCACCACCGCGCGGGACCGATCGGCGGACGCGGGCGCGGCGATGCCGAAGCGATGCAGCAGCGCCAACAGCTTGCTTTCCACCAGTGCGCCGTAGCGGACGGGATGCTTGGTCTCGACGAAGATCTTCACCGGCCGTTTCCAGTCCAGCACCAGCGCGACGAGGGCGTCCAAGGTCAGCAGGCCGGTATCGCCGTGGGTGCCATCAGCACGCCAACTGCCGTGCCACGCACCGTATTCCAGCTCGCGCAGCTCGGCCAGCGTCATCGTGCTCACCAGACCGGCGCCGGTCGACGTCCGGTCCAGCCGGCGATCGTGCACACAGACCAAGTGGCCGTCGCGGGTCAGCCGGACATCGCATTCCACGCCGTCGGCGCCCTCCCGCAGCGCGAGATCGTATGCGGCCAACGTGTGTTCCGGTAGGGCGGCTGACGCGCCGCGATGAGCGACTACGAACGGATGGCGAGACACCACCTCGTCGGCCCGCGTCATGCCACTATGCTGCCGGTTCCGCACCCGTCAACTCAACTGCAGGAGCCGATTTCGGCTCAGCTGTTCCGTCGTCAGCAACCACCACCCAGCGATGGGCGGGCCGTTCGACCGGTTTGCGCTCAAACCCCTCGTAAATCTTGGCCGTGGCCATCGCTGCGATGATCGCCAGCAAGTAGGCGACGATCATCGCCACCGTGTTGTTGGCGATGCCCTGAATATCCTGCGCCCCGCTGGTCACCGATGCGAAAACCGAAGTCAGGCTGCTTAGCAGCCACAACAGCCACCATCCCCAGATGGTGGCGCGCAGCCGCGGGTAGTCGTCCTCCGTTTTCGCCAGCTCGATGACATAGACCAGCGCCCACACCGTGCCGAGCAAGGGCAGACAGCAGACCAGCATGCACCCACCCATCAGCCCCCAGCTCGGTGAACGGCCGAGATTCACCAGCATCACCGCGAAGGCGATCGCCAGCACCATCGCGGCCGACGGCGGCAGCAGACAGCCGATCCGCAGCGCCCACGGCGTACGGGTCTCCGACCTCCCGCGATGGGCGAAAGCCGCGGTGCGGCGCGCCATCAACCATCTCGTCAGCAGCAACGCGTAGGTGATCACCGCCGCTATCGCGGCCAGGCTGGCCAACACACTTACCAACGCCGCCGCATCCGCCACCACCCAATTCAGCAGCGAATTGCGGTTGATGAGCAGCAACAAATAACGCATCAGGTGAACCAGCGCTGCGACGCCCAGCGTCAGCACGGTCGCGAAGAGTGCACCACGCACCCTGCTCGGCGGCGGCGCGTCTCGAACAGTCGAACCCCGCCGGGCAGCATCCGGCTCGACGTGATCCTGCAGGCCCCAGCGCGGTATCACCAAGTATCGCGGGGTCGGCCCCAGCGGGCGGCGCCGACGTCGTTGGGGTGGCGGCGGGCCGGGACGCACTGCGATCCAGCGATAGCCCGGCGGCAGCCGTGGCGGTGTTCGCGTGCCGGCACTCCACCGCTGATCAACGCCGGGCGTCTCGGACGACGGCGCCAGCAGCGTTCCGCGGCAGCGCGGACACCACACACGCTGCCGGTCACGGACATTCCAGCGTGTGCCGCACTGGGAGCACACTTGGATCATTAGCGCCGCTCCTCCTCATCGCTGCGCTCTGCATCGTCGGCAGCGCGGATCACGGCAATAAGCCTAGCGGTCAGATGCTGCCGGGACTGCCGTCGTCGGTGACCACCGGACGTCCGGCGTTGGCCCATGCCAGCATCCCGCCGCTGACGTTGACGGGCGCAAACCCCTTGGCGGCCAGATACTGGGCCACTTTCTGCGAGCGCCCGCCGACCTTGCAGACGACGTACAACTTTGCCTCCGGGTCGATCTCGTTGACCCGGGCCGGCACCTCACCCATCGGGATGTGCCGGGCACCAACGGCGTGACCCTGGCGCCATTCGTCGTTTTCGCGCACATCCAGCAACACCACCGCGGGACCGAATTCGGCGGGCAGGTCGGCGACGTCGGCCTGTGCGACCACGGGTTGACTGTCCATGGCCTCGATCTTGACACGCGCCCAGTCGGCGCGTCGCAGGGCCGCGCCAGCTACCAATGGGTATCCACAGTTTCCACAGGTTTATCCACAGCCAGCTAGGCCAGGTCGGCCGGAGTGAGGCGCGGTAAATCGACCGGCCCGGGTGATCGCTGTGGATAACAACCGGCCAAAATCCAGCCGCGATCGACAGATCCGGCGGCCCCTGAGCGAATTCTTAGCTCGCGTTTATCGACTCGTTACCTCCCCCTTATGGGGGATGTCACACCGCAACGCCCCGGCCGACCCCCGCCCCAACCCAACCGGAACGGTGTCCATCGCCGCTCGGCCGGAGTCGCCGGCCAGCAAAATAGATGCTGGTCAACTAGCCGCGCGCGGTTCAATTTTCCCGCCGCTTCATGACGGGTTATGATCGCGACCACTGGGAGTAGTTGTGACTGATCTCACTGGGGGAGTGTTGGACGCAAAGGGCGGGGTCATCCGATGACAACGCAACCGATCGGACCGCAGTCGGCGGGATCGTCGTCGCGTTGGTACGCCAACTCGGCGACGTGCAGTCGCTCCTACTTGCTCGCCGGTTTGCGCGCCGGCCTGATCGCCCTGGTTTTGCTGGCGATCCTCGCTGTCATCGTTTGGTTCTGACATCCCGCCACCGGGTATCCACGCATCGCACTCGTTGTTGCGGTGCGCGCGGCGATGGAGCAGGGTTGATCATGGTTGACCAACCCAAGCCGCCGCTCCGCTGACAGCCTGCAAGCGGAGCGTCAGAAGCAGATCGGCAACGATCGTCGAAGGAAGGAATCTCGTGGCTGAATACACTTTGCCCGACCTTGACTGGGATTACGGAGCATTGGAGCCGCACATCTCGGGTCAAATCAACGAGCTTCACCACGACAAGCATCACGCCACCTATGTCAAGGGCGCTAACGACGCCGTGGCCAAACTGGAAGAGGCGCGCGCCAAAGAAGATTTCTCGGCGATCCTGCTGCACGAGAAGAACTTGGCGTTCAATCTGGCCGGGCATGTCAATCACAGCCTGTGGTGGAAGAACTTGTCCCCCAACGGCGGTGACAAGCCGACCGGTGAGCTCGCAGCGGCCATTGACGAGGCCTTCGGATCGTTCGACAAGTTCCGCGGTCAGTTCACCTCGGCTGCCACCACGGTGCAAGGGTCGGGCTGGGCTGCGCTCGGCTGGGACAGCCTCGGTCAGAAGCTATTGGTATTCCAGGTTTACGACCATCAGACCAATTTCCCGCTCGGCATCGTCCCGCTGCTGGTGCTCGACATGTGGGAGCACGCTTTCTACCTGCAGTACAAGAACGTCAAGGCCGACTTTGCCAAGGCGTTCTGGAATGTCGTGAACTGGGACGATGTCCAGGCGCGTTACGCCACAGCGACTTCGAAGGCTAAAGGGCTGATCGCCGGCTGACTCCAGTTTGAATTCGCCTGTTCGGGGCGTCGCGCCTTTCGCGCGGCGCCCCGTTCACTATTTCGGCCGTATTTCTTTTTCGAGTTCGTGGGCGTTGCTTGCTCGTGTCAGCTTGCGGGTATTCACCTGCTGACGCATGCTGATCTGATTGACCCACCGGCGTATCGCTGGGTACCCGAAGTATGGCGGAGGGCGAAATGGAAACCGGGTCCGGCCGGGCCGTCGAAGTGGCCCCATTCCATTCTCGTGGTGCCCTGAAAGGGTTTGTCATTTCCGGGCGTTGGCCCGACTCGACGAAAGAGTGGGCACAGCTGTTGATGGTTGCGGTCCGGGTTGCATCGCTGCCTGGATTACTCAACACCACAACAGTATTCGGCGCTCGCGAGGAACTACCGGATGCTCCCGTGCCGGGCACCGTCGGCCTGGTGCTGGCGGAGGGTCCGGTGGTAGGCGAATCCGCCGTTCAGCCAGGCTATTTCGCCGACCATCAGCCGCCGGCACTGTTGATGCTGCATCCGCCGTCGGAGACCACACCGTCACTACCCGAATGCAACGGCGCCGCGTCGGGATGCGTGCTGCTGCCCGGGCTGCCATATCTGGGGCTGGAACACCGCGCCGCATGGGTGGAGGCAGAAGCCGACGGAACGATCACCTCGGTGGTGAGCCGCGTCGGCGTCGACCCGATAAGCCATCCCGACACCGCGATTCTGGCGATGCTGCTCGCTGCTTGAGAGCTCTCAACCGCGCTCACGGGCATCCGCAGTAGACGACGACAGCAAATCTGCTTTTCGAGACTTCAGCGCGACGCGCCGGTTGCCGTAGAGGTCGATCTGCTGAACCAACGAAGCCTCGCGCTGCGAAGGGCTCACGATGAGGGCACGCAGCGCGCCACAATTCGCTTGCTACATCATGTGAATTCGCTGAATGCCGAGCTTGGCGCGCTGCAACGGCGTCGCCAACTAGCGCCACAGCCATGTTTAGCAATGGTCGCAAAGTTTGCACTTGGTTGCGGCGATAACACTCGCTACGATGATCAGCAAATACCACACATGGATAATTGGTCGACCGACCCAGTGGAGGTCATATCGATGAGCACGACATTTGCTGCCCGCCTGAACCGCCTGTTCGACACGGTTTATCCGCCGGGACGGGGGCCGCATACCTCTGCTGAGGTGATCGCGGCGCTCAAGGCGGAGGGCATCACGATGTCAGCTCCCTACCTGTCGCAGCTACGCTCCGGCAACCGCACCAATCCGTCGTCTGCCACCATGGCCGCGCTGGCGAACTTCTTCCGCATCAAGCCCGCGTACTTCACCGACGACGAGTACTACGAAAAGCTCGACACCGAGTTGGCGTGGCTGATGACGATGCGCGATGAGGGCATTCGGCGTATCGCCCTGGGCGCCAGCGGTTTGTCCGCTGAGTCGCAAAAGGACATCGTGCAGCGCGTTGAAGAGCTACGCCGTAAAGAACACCTAGACGCGTAGCTAGCTGCGTTGACGGCGGCCTGCCAGCCACTGACGCCAGCGACGGTCCAAAGCGCGAAAACCGCCCAAGCTCTGCGGCGGGCGACGCTGACCAGTTTGCTGACCAGCGCCGCGGCTTCCCGGCGTGCCGTCTAGTCGGCACAATTCCGATTCGATTACGTCGAGGAATGCATCAACCTCGTCTTCGTTGTATCCGCGCTTTCCTATTGGCGGCTTGTCAAATGCCATGTTCTGCACGTCGAATGCGGTCAGCGAAGAGCTGCTCGGATTAAGCAGACGCTCTTCGACGAGCTCAAGAAACGCGTCAACCTCATCTTCGTTGTATCCCCGTTTTCCTATTGGCGGCCTGCTGAAAGCCACCTTTTTAATATCGGCAGCTGTCAGCGGCGGGCGCTGTGTAGATTCGGCCGGCGGGCCAGCAGCCGCGTTTGCGTCGGTCAGCTGACGTTCGAGTTCGGCGATGCGTTGCTCGGGGTCCTCCTGATCCATCAGCGAATGGTCCCACCTCGCAGGTGCTGCCGCGAACGATCAGAACGGTTACCGGTGTTGCGGACAGTCCTGACGGCGTGCGTCCCTGGCCCTCCCGCTAGGGTTGGCGCATCGACGGGGCATACGCACCTCGATAGTCGACGACATACCGGGGAGGCGATTAGCGAATGGGCCTGTTCGGC
>NZ_JBAUZA010000188.1:0-2406 GCF_049585075.1 Mycobacterium sp. | reverse complement strand
GGACACGGCGCACCGAAGAGCCAGCCATTGGTCGCCGGCCGTGAATCCTTGCGCGGCAGGCGACCACAACGAGAACCCCCCGACCGAACCCGGTAACTCCGGACCGTGCGGGGGGCTGCCGTTAGTGGCTGCTGCTCAGATAGAGCGGACGCCAGTGGCCTGGGGACCCTTGGGGCTTTGGCCGACTTCGAATTCGACCCTCTGGTTCTCCTCGAGGGTGCGGAAGCCGGACCCCTGGATCTCCGTGTAGTGGACAAACACGTCGGCTGAACCGTCCTCGGGGGCGATGAAGCCGAATCCCTTCTCCGCGTTGAACCACTTCACAGTTCCCTGTGGCATTTCTTGATCTTTCCTTTACTTCTCGGGTGCGGTACACCGCTTTTCGGTGCACCGGGCCCGTTCCGACCGCTATACCTTGCCGAGTCGCCGGAACTTCACCCGACCTACAACCTCGCAGGAACCGCGGCCGCAACGTCGATCCTGCGAAAGTTTTACACGAACACAGAAGCTGCGACCGCAAACAGTCAATCACGTTCATCGCGTCTGCGACAGCCTCAGGTGATCAATTCAGCTACCAAGAGGTAAACAATTCAGGTGAGATGCGCCAAACCGCTGGCCGCGGGGTCGTCGTTGGTTGAGGTATTCGGCAATTAGCTCACATCAGGAGGGGCATAGAGATGGTGACGTTCGGCAGCGAACTGCTCGCGGCCGCGGTCGCCGGTAGCGAACCCGGAGAACACCCGCTACGCCATGTCGCCGAGCTGCCGCCAAGGCACGCCCGCCGGCGTCCGTGGCCGGCATGGGCCGAGCCGGACGTAGTGCGCGCCTTTACCGATCGCGACATCAGTTCGCCGTGGGCGCATCAGGTTGGCGCAGCGGAGCTGGCGCATGCCGGCCGTCACGTAGTTATCAGCACCGGCACGGCGTCCGGGAAGTCGTTGGCCTATCAGCTTCCCATCCTCAATGCGCTGGCAACCGATCCGCGGGCCCGGGCGATGTACCTGTCGCCGACGAAAGCGCTTGGCCACGACCAGTTACGGGCCGCGCACGCGCTGACCGCGGCTATACCCCGGCTCGGTGATGTTATGCCCATGGCCTACGACGGTGACAGTCCGGCCGAGGTGCGACGTTTAGCGCGCGAGCGCTCGCGGTGGCTGTTCTCCAACCCCGATATGGTGCACCTGGCACTGCTTCGCAACCATGCGCGGTGGGCAGTATTTCTGCGCGGCCTTCGCTTCGTAGTCGTCGACGAATGCCATTACTACCGCGGTGTTTTCGGTTCGAACGTAGCGATGGTCTTGCGTCGCCTGCTGCGATTGTGCGCACGCTACTCGGCCGACTCGGCCATAACGCCGACGGTGATCTTCGCCAGTGCGACAACAGCAGCGCCCGGTACAACTGCCGCCGAGCTCATCGGCCAGCCGGTCGCGGAGATCACCGAAGACGGCTCGCCACAGGGCGCCCGCACGGTGGCGTTGTGGGAGCCGGCACTGCGCACCGACCTCGTCGGCGAAAACGGCGCTCCGGTACGACGGTCCGCCGGTAGCGAGGCGGCGCGAGTCATGGCGGACCTGATCGCCGAAGGGGCGCGCACACTGACATTTGTCCGGTCGCGCCGCGGTGCCGAATTGACCGCGCTGGCAACACGTGCGCGGCTTGAGGACATCGCACCGGAGCTCACCGAGTCGGTGGCGTCTTATCGCGCGGGCTATCTGCCCGAGGACCGTCGCGCGCTCGAACGCGCGCTGATCGACGGACATCTGCGAGGTCTGGCCACTACCAACGCGCTGGAGTTAGGTGTCGATATCGCCGGTCTCGACGCGGTAGTGCTGGCCGGTTTCCCCGGAACGGTCACATCGTTTTGGCAGCAGGCCGGACGCTCTGGACGACGGGGTCAGGGCGCGCTGGTGTTGTTGGTCGCCCGAGACGATCCACTGGATACCTACCTGGTGCACCATCCTGCTGCGCTGCTGGACAAGCCGATCGAACGCGTCGTGATCGATCCGGCCAACCCGTACATTCTTGGCCCGCAACTACTCTGTGCAGCAACCGAATTGCCACTGGAGGACGCCGAGGTGCGGGCGCTGGGGGCCGAAGAGGTCGCCGAAGGACTCGTCGACGACGGGCTGCTACGACGTCGATCCGGCCGGTACTACCCGGCGCCGGGCGTCGATCCGCATCCGGCAGTGGACATCCGGGGGTCGACTGGCGGCCAGATCGTCATCGTCGAGAGCGAAACTGGACGGTTGCTGGGGACCGCCGGTGTCGGACAGGCCTCCGCTTCAGTGCACCTCGGGGCGGTATATCTACACCAGGGCGAAAGTTACGTTGTCGATTCGCTGGACTTCGAAGGGGGCATGGCTTTCGTTCACGCCGAAGATCCCGGATACGCAACGTTTGCAAGGG
>NZ_JBAUZA010000187.1:0-16482 GCF_049585075.1 Mycobacterium sp. | reverse complement strand
CAGAACCGTGAATATTTCTACCCTTACCAGCTGTCCGGCGGCCGGATGTGCCGCGAGCGCGACGCCGGCGGACGTTTGGCTGTTCTCCTGGCGTCGGCCGACCTGGCGGATCTCTCCGGTTTCGCCGAACGTCTGACGGCGTGGGCTCGCTTCGCGGCTTTGTCGGCCGTGTCGTCATCGGCTGGCTCGCGGCGCAGCCCCGCAAACAGTGACGCCAGCCTGCCGACCAGCCCGGCAGGCTCTGCGTCGTCGCTCGCCGCGTCGGCATCGGTCGTCTCGGCCGGGCGGATCACCATACCCAGCAACCAGCGGATGATGCCGATAACCAGCACGCCGCCCGAGGTGAGCAGCATCAGCGGGAAGCGTTCGATCAGCGGATAGCCGCAATTGATCAGCAGGTCCTTGAGCCCGGTGAACTTGGCGCCGTGAAACAGCCAATAGGCGCCGGGCACCGCGCAGAACAAGATCAGCGGCGGCTGGATCACCGCGGTGAAGACGCCGGACTGGCGTACGGCCAGCACCGCAACCACGCATCCCGCTACGTACAGCGCGGAAAAGACGGTGGTCAGCTCCTTGCCCGAACCGGCGTCGAAGGCAAAGCCCGCAGCGGTACAGGTGACAGCGACAACCACGGCAGCCCACCAGGGCACACCAGAAATGTTGGGGATTATCGAGCGGTGATCTGCCGCCACCGCCGACCGCGTCCGCTGTGCTGACACACGTCGACCGTACCGGCTCAGCGCCCAAAGGCTGGTAAAGACCTGCCCGGCGACGATGCGGGCCGGGCAGTGGCCCGAGGTGGGGGCACACCCGGCCGCGGAGCGGCAAGGGGGAGAGCTGGGCAATCGATAGGGCAGGAGACGGTGGGCGTGCCACATCTCACGCAGCCGGTCTCTCCTACAGCATGGGGGCGACCCGCTGCGCCCGGCTCCGCCGCGCTTGCGATCGCCCCTACACTTACGTCCCTGTGAGCTTGAGCCTCGGGATTGTAGGTCTGCCGAATGTCGGCAAGTCGACGCTGTTCAATGCGTTGACCAGAAACAACGTGGTGGCCGCGAACTATCCGTTCGCGACGATCGAGCCCAACGAGGGTGTTGTGCCGCTGCCCGATCCCCGGTTGGCGACGTTGGCGGAGATGTTCGAATCCGAGCGAATCGTCCCGGCGCCGGTGACCTTCGTCGATATCGCCGGCCTCGTCGCGGGCGCCTCCGAAGGCGCTGGCCTGGGCAACAAGTTCCTGGCCAATATCCGCGAGTGCGACGCGATCTGCCAGGTGGTGCGGGTGTTCTCCGACGACGATGTGGCGCACGTCGCGGGGCAGGTAGATCCCAAATCCGACATCGAGGTCATCGAGACCGAGCTGATCCTGGCCGACCTGCAAACACTCGAGCGCGCGGTGCCGAGGCTGGAGAAAGAAGCCCGCAACAGCAAGGACCGCAAACCGCTTTACGAAGCCGCCGTGGCTGCGCAGCAGACGCTCGACGGAGGGACGACGCTGTTCGCCGCGGCGGCGGATGCGTTGCTGTTACGGGAATTGAATCTGCTGACCACCAAACCGTTCCTCTATGTGTTCAACGCCGACGAGGCGGTGCTCACTGATGCCGACCGGGTAGCCGGCCTGCGCGCGCTGGTGTCGCCCGCGGACGCGGTGTTCCTGGACGCCAAGATCGAGGCCGAGCTGATCGAGTTGGACGACGAGTCGGCGGCCGAGCTGCTGGAGTCGATCGGTCAGACCGAGCGCGGCTTAGATGCGTTGGCGCGGGCCGGTTTTCACACGCTGAAGTTGCAAACCTTCCTCACAGCCGGACCCAAAGAGTCGCGGGCGTGGACCATCCATCAAGGCGACACTGCGCCCAAGGCGGCCGGGGTGATCCACACCGACTTCGAGAAGGGCTTCATCAAGGCCGAAATCGTGTCCTACGACGACCTGGTTGCCGCCGGGTCGATGGCCGCGGCCAAGTCGGCCGGCAAGGTGCGCATGGAGGGCAAGGACTACGTGATGGCCGACGGCGACGTGGTCGAGTTCCGCTTCAACGTCTAATGCGTTTGAAGGGCTCGTAGGCCCCGCAGGGTCCTGCTGATCAGTTCACGTCGTTCGTCGATTGTCATCGTGTCACCGCGCGGGGCGTGCACCCGCAAATAACCCTGTGTCACAAGGTCATCGACCAGGAACCGCGTCGCACCGAGCGGCAAAGACAGACGAGCGGCGATCTCTGCGACCGAGGGGCTTTGCGTGCAACACGTCAGGATCTGGCCCCGCACGTCATTTCTCGGCCAGCGCGGCGGCTTCGCCGTGGTGTTGAGCGCTTCGACCGGAGCTTCGATTGGCAGGTCGATCGGCTCGTCAGGGCTTTCCGGTTCTGTGAACCAGTCGTCGACCGGGTCGCCCGTGCCCTCCGACTGCGCCACGTTGTGGTTCTGCAAGAACCACAACGTCTGGTCGGCGTGTACCGATGCGCGCAGCTCGCTGGAGACGACCTTGAGTACGGTGCGGTCGGTGTCGATGACGAATGTGGTCCGTCTGACCGGCAGCAGCCGGGCCAGCAGGCCACGGCGCCGAGTGTGCCGGCCGCGCCGGGCCTCGTCACGCGCCACAAAGGAGCTACGCAGCTTGGCGAGCCTGCCTCGGCGCACCCCGAACAGCTCGGACACAACGCCGTCCGCGTCGGAGAGCAGCGGGTAGTCGAACGAGCGCTGTTGGGCGAAGTGGGCCTGCTTGTCGACGGTGTCGGTGCTGATACCCACCCGATGGGCGCCCACCCTGGCGAATTCGTCGCTCAGGTTCCGAAAATGACAAGCCTGGGCTGTACAGATCGGTGAGGACGCTAATGGGAAGAAGAAAAGCACAACCGGCCCGTCGGAAAGGAGCGCTGACAGTGTCCGAGGCCGACCGGTGTGATCGTACAAAGTAAAGTCAGGCGCCTTATCGCCCGCGATCATCGGCAAAGAGTAACGCCAGGAAGCTCTGTGCGACGCCGGACTCGGATAATTCGGTCATCATCGAACAGCTCTCTGCTGGGTACGGCGTATATCGAATTCGAGCGACGACGTCGTCGAATTCCGACACGAATCAACATCTACGTCAAATAAGTGAGACGCGGAGAGTAAACCGCTACGCGTGAGGTTGAGTTTGTGCGGTCCAAACTCGGCCGTCGTAGTAGCGCATCAAACTCGGGTCGTTCTGGTCTGGGTACCACCCGGGGGATAAACCACCGGCGGCCGGCGGCGCTTCGCGCCTCACTGGCTGTTCTACGACGGTGGCACCCCTCGGGCTCGTCACAGCGCGGACGACGGCAACGACCACGGCAATGATCACGACGAGGATCAATATCCAAACGAGGGTGTTAAGAACGCCGGACAGCATGGCCCTGCACCTCCTGTGTGGCGGCTTATGCAACGGCTCTTAAGTACCCTGGACAACCAGGCATTTAAACGGTGACGCCTCTGCGATCGCTGCAACGTTTAGCGGCTGGTTAGGCATGACTCGAACGGATAGCGCCTCGGAGGTGATCTCCGCTCCCGCTAGTCGGGTGTTCCTCGCGCTGGTTGTCGTCGACCGTCTTTATCATCAACCCATGTACCGGGTGTCTTCGCTAATCCTCGCCGCACCAAGCCATCTCGGCTCATCCGCGTTACTTTCGGCATGAAGATCGCCTATTTCTTCCTCCCGACCTACTTCGGGCTCTTGGCGGGGTTCATTGGCCACGGTGTCAGGACGGGTCTGGTGGGAGTAGCCGTCGGTCTGTTTCTCGCCGTATTGCTATCAGCGGAGGGCAATCGGCGGCGACGCCCTGACGGCACCTTGCGGGCAATTGACGCCATGTCCGGCATGAAGTTCGAGGACTACGTGGCCGCCCGGCTGCGACGGGCCGGCTGGCAGGTCGCGTTCACCTCAGGGAGCGGCGACTACGGCGTCGACCTGATCGCCCAACGGGACGGCAAGTCGGTGGCGATCCAGTGCAAGCGCCACGGCAAGCCCGTCGGCGTCGCGGCCGTCCAGCAGGTTGTCGCCGGCGCCCGCCACCACGGGTGCACGAGGAGCATCGTCATCAGCAATCAGGAATTCACCCACGCGGCCAAGCAATTGGCCGCTACCCACGGCTGCCAATTGATCGGCCGCAAAGCACTGCAAACCTGGGTGCCGCCTCCTGCGCGACGGGCCGTCTAGGAATCCGCGCTGGAATATCCTTGGCAGATGGCGACTGTAAGGCGGTCTACCAGGATGCTGGTGGTTGGCGGGCTGGCGTTGTCCGCTTGTGGACTGGCTGGATGGCCCTTGGCCCAGGCGGCCCCCATTCCCGCGCCGAGCTCACACTGGTGCCCGGGTGATAAATGGGATCCGGCCTGGGGCACCAACTACAACTGGAACTGGAGTCAGTGCCATGACTGGCAACCTCCGGCGCCTCCAGGTTCTCTGGCAGGTTGGGGCCCCTGGGGCCCGCCGCCGCCGTGGGCGCCGCCGCAGCCACCCCCGCCCTCGTGGGCGCCTCAAGCTCATTTGATGTGGAACCCCACCGCCAATGCTTGGGGATTCTTCAATAACGGAGTGTGGACGTCGATCTGACGAGAGCAAGTACTGCGCAAACTTTGCGTCGGTGCGGTTGTCGGAGTGGACGCTTAGCATGCCGTGGACGGCAGCCGCGGTGGCGCCGCCAGCACCGACAGGAGAAGTGATGAAGTTCGTTTCAACCCGCATCATTACGGCCGACGTCAAGAGGCTCGTCGAGTTCTACGAGATGGTCACCGGAATCTCTGCGGTATGGGGGAACGAGCTTTTCGCTGAGATTCCCACGCCGATCGGCACACTGGCTCTCGGCAGCGACAAGACGGTGCCCTTGTTCGGAGCGGGATCTGCCGAGCCGGCAGCCAACCGCAGCGCGATCGTGGAGTTCATCGTCGAGGATGTGGACGCCGAGCACGAGCGACTTCGCGAGCACCTGGCCGATGTCGTGACGGAACCTACAACGATGCCGTGGGGTAACCGCGCGCTGGTATTCCGCGATCCCGACGGAAACCTCGTCAACCTGTTCACTCCTGTCACCGAAGGAGCCCGCGCCAAGTTCGGAGCGCAAAGCTGAGGCGCTTGACGAGCGTGAGGAATCGCTCACACGCGGGAGGCTGAGCTCCGAAGACGCGAATTGCTCTCTGCCAGTTGAGACCTCAGATCGATCGTTAAAGGCCGGCGCTCGGCGGGAGCAAGCCGATATCACTCAGGGGTGCGCCGCAAGGAACGTCTCGTTCGGCAGGTCGGCGGTGAGCTGATCGACATTGAACGGTTGGTCCACTCGGGCCTGCAGCTTCTCCGGATCGAGCAGCATGCTGATCTCGGCGGTCTGGCGAGCGAACACCCGGCAGATACGCGGGTAGAGCCAACGCATTACGGCTCGCTCCCCAGAGCTGCAGCGCGCAGCACAGTAGCCGACATGGCCCACCTCGTCGGTAAGGATTTCGCTGTACAGCCGCTCGATTCGCGCGGCCACATCGGCTTCGTCAGCGAACAATTCGACGCCGACACGGCGCAATTCGTCAAACATGATGCAGCCCGCCATCTCGCCCGCACCCACGAACGCGATGCCGATGCGCTCGGGGATGAAGACGTTGAGCTTGACGAACTGGCGCATCACAAACGGCGGCGGGACGACCTGAAACGGCAGACCGAACATGTCCAGCACGTAGCCCAGCAACCGGGTGTGATAGTGCTCTTCGAGTTCGATATACACCCGCTCGGGCGGAGCGTCGTCACCGCTGTTGTGCCCGTACGTCTCGCCCAAACCGACGCCGAACCGCTCCGCCTGGTTCAGTTTTGCAGTTGCCAACAGAAACAGCATCTCTGGGCTCAGGCCGGGCTCGGGCCGGCGGCGACGCAGGTTGCGCGAGAACACATCCCGATCGATCACACGACTCGACCGGACCGGGTCGGCCTCCAAGCCGTTGAAGAATTCCTCGCGGGTGGCCAGGTGGCGATGCAGCAAATCCGCGTCGCCGTCGCGCCGCACTAAGAATTCGCGGTAGCCCGCAATACCTACAGCACCTACAGCGCTCATCGCTCCTCCATTCCTTGAACAATCGTCAGCACATAGCGATCCAGTGCTCGGGTCGCACCGGTAGCCAGCAATGCGAATAGCCCGTTGAGGAAAATCACCCCGAGCTCGCCCGGATCCGCATCCCGAGACACTCGTCCGGCAGCCTGCGCGTCGGCGATCGCAGCGATGACGAACCCGGCCAGCGGATGCTCAGCCAGCTCATTTTCGACGGGCCGGGTCGCTGAGAAGTGCAGGCCCAGCATGTCTTTGAAGACGACGGGACCCAGCCGCTCCTCGACGGCGAGCACTTGACGCACCAGCAGTGTCAGCAGCGACAACAGGTCGTCGGGCGCGGCGCTTCGAGTGTCGAGCGTGGCCACGATTTTGGCCTCCTCGGCCCGCTCCAACTCGACCAGCACGTGCTCCTTGGTCGGGAAGTGGAAATAGAACGTCCCGCGTGCCACCCCCGCGGCCGCGGCTATCGCTGCGACGTCCGCACCCGCCAATCCGGATCGGCCGAACTCGGCCAGCGCGGCGTCAAAGACGCGCGCCCGGGTCTGCAGCCGCTGCGCCTCCCGCACCCCGACCACATGTGCAGCAGGTGCTGCGGTCGACGGCGGTGAAGGCACGTCGCCACGATACAAAATTTCATTGCCACCCGTCAATGACGGTCGTCAATGAGTTTGTATTTCGGCGTTGACCTGCCGACTCCTCGGGTTGGTCGTAGCATCGGGCCGACCGGGAGGAGACGAATGAGCAGACGGATGCGAACCCGCAAGACCCGATGTTTGTGGGTTCTGTCTGGTGCGGCAGCGGCCACGGTCGTGGCCCTGCTAAGCGCTGGGATTGCGGATGCCGATGAGGCCGGTTATCTAGACGAGTTGAGCCGCCATGGGTACACGGTGACGGCGCCGACGGGGGAGTTTTTGCTGGGCAGCGGTCACGCGATGTGCCAGGAATTGGAGGCCGGGCATTCGCCGGACTACGTGGCCAAGCATTGGACTTACCCCAACGCGTCGTATCAGAACTTGCTGGACATGGCGACTGCGGCGGAAAACAACCTATGCGGCGACTAGCCGCGAATTAGTCTGCTACGACGGCGATTTCGCCGCCCAGGCGGTATGGCGCCACCAGCGGAAGGTCATCACCGCTCCAAAATCTGCCCGGGTCGAACCAGGTGGACCGCTTCTCGGTTTCGATCAGCCCCATCTCTTCGTAGGTAATCGCCGCCACTTCCGCGCAATAGGCGGACTCGAATTGGCCTTTGCGCTGCTCCGCCCTGCGCCGTCGGGTTGATTCGCGAACTTTGCTGTCCACGACCGGGATTCCACGCACCCAGTCGTATCTGGTCGGCAGTTGGCCCCGCAGCCACCGCAAGGTGACCCGACTTGTACTCGGAAAGGGCGTGCCGTCCATCCGGGCGATCACGCGCAGCAGTTGATTGTCCTGCTCGTGGGTGGTGTCCGGGGTCAGCTGCCGCAGCCAACACCGCTGTCCATAGCTCTGCAGCCATCGCTCGACGGCTTGTCGGGCGTCGTGGAGTTGCACGCCGCGGTGGTTGGTGCCGGTCCAGACATCGGTCAGCTTGTCACCAAGTTCGGCATGCCACATCAGCGGCGGCAGATCCTCGACCGCCACCGTCATTCCGACATGGTTGACCGGGCTGTTCGACAAGGTCTGGATCGCGCGGTCGGGTCCGGAGCGGCCACGAAAGAGCCAGATGTCGCCCGTGCGGGTTGCCTCGAGCGCTTGGGCCAGACCCACCGTATGTGTGTCCACCACCGCACCTTATGCACATAGTCTTTGGGCATGCGCACCATTTGGAAGTTGCTCGGGTTGGCCGGGATCGTCGGGGTCGCCGCCGGGGGAGTACTGGTAGCCCGTGACCAGCGCCGGCGGAAGGCGTACACGCCCGATGAAATCCGGGAGCGGCTGCATCAGCGCCTGGCGGAAGCGGGTGATCAGCCTTAGCGGGCAATCGGCCTTAGGCGACCGCGTAGAGGCGGTGGGCGCCGGAGAAGCCCTTCAACTCGGCCTCGCGGCCGTCGTCGAAGGAGATGCCGTCGCAGTCGCGGACGGCGTCGCGCACGGTCTCGCTGACCAGGATCTCCCCGCCGCCGGCCTGCCCGGCCACTCGCGCCGCCATCGCGACGTTACGGCCGAACAGGTCGTCGCCACGGCGCACCGATCGGCCCAAGTGGATTCCAATCCGCACCCGAATGCCGTTGTGCCGCCTGCGTAGTGAGTCTCGCTGCAGCTCGTGCTGAATGTCGATACCGCAGCGCACCGCCTGCTCGGCCTGTGCGAAGGCAATCATGAATCCATCGCCCTGGCTCTTCACCACATGCCCAGAGCGTTGCTTGACCAGCTTGCGAACCATCTTGTCGTGCTCACCGATCAACTTCACCCAGGCGCGGTCGCCGACCCGTTCGTTGAGCGCAGTGGACTCCTCGATATCGGAGAAAAGAATCGCAACCTTGCCATCCGCGGTGACCCGGGCCAGGTCTGGGCGTTCCACCTCGGCCCAATCGGCGAGGTCTTCGATGGAGTTGCGCACCGCGGCGCCGAGCCCTTCCTTGCGCACCAAGTTCGCGGTCTGCCATACGTTCTTGAGCGCCTCCCGGCCGCCGGTCAGCAGCCAACTGCGGGGGTCGACGCGCTGCCGAAGTTCAGCGGCCTCCCGGCGACTTCGGGTGAGCGCGGCCCATACGAAGGCCAGCGCGGCGGCTTCGGCCACTGCGACGGCGGCCAGGGCGTAGACCGCGATCATCAGGGGGTCCTGCATGCCACGCATCTTTCCCGATGAGTGGTGTAGCCCGACAGCGGACCGCATGTGTTCGTGTCGGCGCCGCGTGCCAGACTCGGCCAGACGGACCGTGGGTCAATGCTCCAAGCGGAGCCAAAGGAGGATGTAATGGGCGACATTCGGTTGGGTGCGGTTTCGGTCGATTGCTCAGATCCGCCTGTGCTTGCCGACTTCTACAGCAACGTGTTGAACCTATCGGTGATGTTCTCCTCGCCGGAATTCATCGCCCTGCAGGGCGCGGGCGTCCTATTGACGTTTCAGCGCATAGCTGAGCATCAACCTCCCAGTTGGCCAGCCGGGGAGGTGCCAAAACAATTGCACTTCGAGTTGGCCGTCGACGACCTCGATGGCGCAGAGTCTCGGATACTGGCGCTAGGGGCGACGAAGGCTGAGGTTCAGCCGCAACCGGAGAGCTGGCGGGTCCTGATCGATCCTGCGGGTCATCCGTTCTGCATTACGACGCTGATTCCCGAACCGACATGAGACACCAGTCGGTCCTGAAATTGGCTGTGCTAACGCGGCTTTCGTTATGTTACAGAACCGACTAAGGACCGGTTTTTATCAGCGCCGTCGTAGAGTCGTGTTTGCCGTTACCGGCAAGCGGTTACTTCATACCACGCACGTTGCGCCGTGCGGGCTTTGCTGAGTGTTGTCGGCGTCCAACAGCAGTGTTTAGGGTTGGTAGTCGATTCTTCGTGGAGGTCCCCGATTGACCGAATCCGGTGATCGCGGCTCAGACGTGCTGGTGATTTTCGGAATTACCGGCGACCTGGCCCGCAAGATGACCTTCCGAGCCCTGTACCGCCTGGAGCGCCGGGAATTGCTGCCGTGCCCGGTGCTGGGCGTGGCCAGCGACGACATCAGCACCGATGAGCTGGTCAACCGGGCCCGCAAGGCGATCGCCGACGCCGGCGAAGACGTAGATGACAAGGTCTTCGACCGGCTCGCGGACCGGTTGTCCTACCTGCACGGCGATGTCACCGACCCCGCACTGTATGACGCGCTGGCTAAGCGGGTCGGCTCCAAGAGCGACTGCCTGTACTACCTCGAAATGCCGCCGTCACTGTTTGCCCCCATTGTCGAGAGCCTGAGCAAGGCCGGGTTGTTAAAGCACTCCCGCGTCGCGGTGGAAAAACCCTTCGGGCATGACCTCAAGTCCGCGTGCGAGCTCAATGCCCGGCTGCACTCGGTGTTGAAAGAGGACCAGATCTTTCGGGTGGACCACTTTTTGGGCAAGCAGCCGGTAGTCGAACTTGAGTATTTGCGGTTCGGCAACCTGGCGCTCGCGGAGATGTGGGACCGTCACAGCATCTCTGAAATTCAGATCACGATGGCCGAGGACTTCGGCGTCGAGGACCGTGGCAAGTTCTACGACGGAGTCGGTGCGTTGCGCGACGTCGTGCAAAACCATCTGCTGCAGGTGCTTGCCGGAGTCGCGATGGAGCCGCCGGTCGGGCCGAGTGCAGACGACCTCAACGATAAGAAGGCCGACGTTTTGCGCGCGATACCCGCGCTGGACCCGGACCGATGCGTGCGGGGTCAATACCGCGGCTACACAGACATTAACGGGGTCGACAAGCGCTCGCAGACCGAGACGTATGTCGCGCTGCGGTTGGAGATCGACAACTGGCGCTGGGCCGGAGTGCCGATCTTTTTGCGCGCGGGCAAGTCCCTCCCCGAACGGGTCACCGAGGTGCGGTTGTTCACCCACCGCGTCCCCGCGTTGGCTTTCCTGCCCGACCGCAAACGGGCCGAACCCAATCAGATTGCGCTTCGGATCGACCCCGATCCCGGACTGCGCCTTCAGCTGACCGCACTGGATGCGGGCCGCTGGCGCGACGTCCATCTCGATTCTTCGTTCATGCAGGACTTGGGCGAGCCGTTGACGCCATACGAGCGCCTCCTGCACGCTGCGCTGACCGGGGATCACCAGCTGTTCGCGCGTGAAGACAACATCGAAGAGACCTGGCGCATCGTGCAGCCACTGCTCGACAAACCCGGCAAAGTACACCGATATGAACCCGGCTCGTGGGGGCCCGAGGAGGCACAGTCGCTGCTGCGCGGTCATCACGGTTGGCAGCAACCATGGCTTCCCACCGACCACCAGGCATCAAAGTAAGGAGAACAGAACAACATGCAGCTAGGGATGATCGGGCTGGGCCGGATGGGCGCAAACATCGTGCGCCGGCTGGTCGATGCCGGGCACGAATGCGTTGTCTACGACCACAATCCGGACGCGGTCAAGGCGATGGCCCACGACGACGGGATCACCGGCGTTGAGTCATTGTCGGAGTTGGCCGACAAGCTCACCAAGCCTCGGGTGGTTTGGGTGATGGTGCCGGCCGGTGCCATCACCACCGGGGTGATAGACCAGCTGGCCAAGACGCTGGAGGCCGACGACATCGTGATCGACGGTGGCAACTCTTACTACCGCGATGATATGAAGCATGCGAAGACGTTGTCCAAGAAAGGAATTCATCTGTTGGATTGTGGCACCAGTGGTGGTGTGTGGGGTCGCGAGCGTGGCTACTGCTTGATGATTGGCGGCGACGATCGAGCATTCACTCATGCGGAGCCGATCTTCGCCAGCGTTGCGCCGGGGGTCGATGCCGCGCCGCGAACACCGGGCCGCCGCGGTGAAGTCGGGGAAGCCGAGAAGGGTTACCTGCACTGCGGGGCAACCGGCGCCGGGCATTTCGTGAAGATGGTGCACAACGGCATCGAGTACGGCATGATGGCGTCGCTCGCCGAGGGGCTGAACATCCTGCGCAATGCCGACGTCGGCACCCGAATCGAAAAGGGCGACGCCGAAACCGCACCGCTGGTCAATCCCGAGTGCTACCGATACGACTTCGACATTCCCGACATTGCCGAGGTATGGCGCCGGGGCAGCGTCATCGGCTCGTGGCTGCTGGACCTGACCGCAATCGCGCTACACGATTCCCCCGACCTGAAAGAGTTCTCCGGCCGGGTTTCCGACTCCGGAGAGGGCCGGTGGACCGCCATCGCGGCTATCGACGAGGGCGTGCCCGCGCCGGTGCTGACGACCGCGCTACAGTCCCGCTTCGCCTCGCGCAGCCTCGATGACTTCGCCAACCAGGCGCTGTCGGCGATGCGTAAGCAGTTCGGTGGACACGCGGAAAAGCCTGCGAACTAACGCGTTACGAACGTCACCACGACGTCGCTGAAGGCGTCATTGTCATCGCCGGCCGCGGTGTGTCCGGCTTCGGACAGCTCGACGAACTCCGCGTTGGGCACCGTCGCCAGGAAGTGCCGCACGCCTTCCGGGCTGACCACGTCGGATAGCTTGCCGCGGATCAACAGCACCGGGATGGTCAAGTCCGCCGCGGCCTGCTCAAACTTCTCGGTGCGCAGCTCCGGGTCGTCGCCGGGCTTCGTCATAAATGCCGGATCCCAATGCCAATACCATCGGCCGTCGCGCAGCCGCAGGTTCTTCTTCAGCCCCTCCGGGCTGCGCGGCCGCCTCCGATGCGGCAGATATGCGGCGACGGCGTCGGCCGCCTCGTCCAGTGAGCCGAACCCGTGCAGACCGCTGAACATGAAGTCGCGGATGCGGGCGCTGCCGTTCTTCTCGAACCGCGGCACCACGTCCACCAGGACCAGCCGGGTAACCCGGTCGGGGCCCGCCTGATCGGCGACGAGGATGCCGGTCAACCCGCCCATGCTCGCTCCGATCAGCGTCACCGGCCGGCCGATGGCGCCGAGCACCTCCATGACGTCAGCGGTCAACGTCTCAACGTCGTAGTCGGCGTCGGGTGCCCGATCGCTGTCACCGTGCCCGCGACTGTCCAACGCCACGACGTGAAATCCCTCGTCGGCCAGCACCTGGCCGGTGTTTTTCCAGGAGAACCGATTTTGGCCACCGCCGTGCAGCATCAAGATCGTCGGGCGATCGGCCCCCGGGTCTGCGCCGCGGTTCCACTCGTCGGCGACCAGCGTGAGCCCATTGACGCCCGAATATTCGACAGTCCGCGGAGTGCTGCTCACAGTAGTCACGGGCGTCCTCTCGGAGAGATATCCGCCTGACGTTACCTATAGCGAAAACTTGTCATCGGTCGGGGCGTCGATGACTTTTCGCCGTCTCGCTGGTCTATCAACGAAAGCGACCGACGACTAGGAGACGGCATGCCCTCGATTACGCCCTCACTGTGGTTCGACAACAACCTGGAAGAGGCGGCGACGTTCTACACCTCGGTGTTCCCGAATTCGCACATAGAGAGCTTCAACCGGACCACCGACGCAGGCCCAGGTGAGCCTGGCTCGGTGTTGTCGGGCAGTTTCGTGCTGGACGGCACCCGGTTCATCGGGATCAACGGCGGCCCGCATTTCCGGTTCAGCGAGGCGGTCTCGTTCACGATCAGCTGCAAGGACCAAGACGAGGTCGACTTCTACTGGGATCGGCTCACCGATGGCGGCGAGGAATCGCAGTGCGGATGGTGCAAGGACCGGTTCGGGCTGAGTTGGCAGATCGTTCCGGAACGGCTCTACGAGTTGGTCGGCGATCCGGACCCGGCACGCGCGACGTCGGCCACCAAGGCGATGCTGGAAATGCGCAAGATCGTCGTCGCCGACCTCGAAGCTGCTGCGGCGGCGGCGGTGTAAAGCCTGTCGCCTGCGGCGATCAGCGTTCGACCCGGACCTGTCTGCCGTTGGCCGACACGTACGTTTGTTGGTATGCCCGACGATGCTGCTAGCTCCGGCGGTGAGCCAGACGTCGTATACCTTCGGCCCATCCAATCCGCCAGCCAGGTCGATCGGATCGCGCTGGTCGCCGGCCTGGTCGCGGGTGTGCTGTTGGCAGGGCTGGTCGGTTGGCTGGGTTTCCGAGCGTATGAGGTCCACAATCTCGAGGCGCAGCGCAACCTCTTCGTGCAAGCAGCTCGCAACGGCGCGGCGAGCCTCCTAACGGTCGACTATCAGCACGCCGACGTTGACGCGCAACGGATCCTGGACTCGGCGACCGGCAAGTTCTACGACAGCTTCGCGCGTCGCAAGCAGTCATACATCGCCAACGCCCAGCGGATGCGATCACAGTTGGTAGCCGCCGCCACCGACGCTGGGCTGGAATCGCGAAACGGTGACCAGGGCAAGGTGTTGGTAGCGGTGACGGTGAAGTCGTCGGATCCCGCGCAGACCCATCAGGGGCCGCAGTTTTGGCGGATACGGGTCACTGTGAAGAAGGTGGGCAATATCGCCAAGGTCTCCGACGTGGTGTTCGTGCCATGACACAACCAAGGGGTGTCAACTGGTCGCGCGTGCTGGTCTACGGCTTGCTTCCCGCCCTGGCTTTGTTGCTGGCGATCGCAGCGGGTCTGCTCAAGTGGAAGGACTCGTCGGTTCGGAATATCGACCTTGCGCGCAGCCAATCGGTTGCGGCGGCAAGGGATTCCACCGTCGCAGTGTTAACTTTCCGCTTCGACACCGTGGATCGTGACGTGGCGGCCGCGCGGCAACGATTGACCGGCAATTTCCTCGACACCTACACACGGCGGACGCAGGAGGAGCTCATCCCGAATGCGAAAGAAGGACATGTGGTAGCGACGGCCAGGGTTCCCGGGGCGGTGTCGGAGGCGGCCACGGGCAATCACGCGGTAGTCCTGGTTTTCGTCGACGAGACGATCAAGATCGGTAACTCTGCGCCATCCGATGCCGACTCCAGTGTCCGGGTCACGCTGGATAAAATTGCCGATCGCTGGCTGGTCTCCGGATTCGACCAATTTTGAGGATTAGCTGATGGTTGGACCCCGCTGGATTGATGTGCATGCTCCCGCCGTGGAGCTGAAGGCCCTGACTTGGGGGCCACCCGACGGCCCAATTGCGTTGTGCCTGCATGGATTTCCCGATACAGCTTACGGCTGGCGCAATGTCGCGCCGCGGCTCGCCGACTCAGGCTGGCGAGTGGTGGCGCCGTTCATGCGCGGCTACGCGCCGTCGTCGATTCCTTCCGACGGTAGCTATCACGTCGGGGCGCTGATGGACGACGCGCTCCAGGTGCGGTTGGCAGCCGGCGGCACCGATCGCGACGTGGTGATCGGTCACGACTGGGGCGCGATGGCGGCAAACGGTTTGGCGGCGATGCCGGACAGTCCGTTCGCCAAAGCTGTGATCATGTCGGTGCCACCGGCTGCGGCGTTTCGACAGCTGAGCGGGATCTCCGATCGGGCCCGGCTCCTCGCGCGACTCCCACCGCAGCTGCTTCGCAGCTGGTACATCAGCTACTTCCAATTGCCCTGGCTGCCAGAGCGATCCGCGTCTTGGGTGCTGCCTCGGCTGTGGAGACGATGGTCGCCCGGCTATGACGCCAAAGAAGATCTGCGCCATGTCGATGCCGCGATCGGGACACCGGAGAGCTGGCGTGCCGCCCTCGGGCCCTACCGGGCCACGATCCGCAACACCCGCCCGCCGATGCGGTATGCCGAACTGCACCAGCACTGGACATCGGCACCAGCGTTGCCGACCCTGTACTTGCACGGAAGCGACGACGGTTCCATGACAGCGGCTTTCGCGCACTGGGTCCCAAGAGTGCTGCCGGAGGGCAGCGACGTGGCCATCGTCGACCATGCCGGCCACTTTCTGCAGCTTGACCAGCCGGAGCGGGTTGCCGACTTGGTGTTGGGATTCATCGGCTCAGCGGGCTAAGGCACATTATCTTCGTGCCAATCGGACTCGCGGTTGTCAACGATGGGTGCCAGACTTAGCCATGACTGTAAACGCGTTCCGTCTCGTTTTTGTGGCCGCCGCAGCTGTACTGGTCGCGGGCGCTGTCGCTCACGCGGACACACAGGACGCCGAGTTCTTGGGGTTGCTGTCGAATGACGGGTTGAACGTAGGCTCACCCGATCGCCTGATCGCCATTGCACATGAACGGTGCGACGATGATGGACTTTCTCGTGCGGACGTGTACAACTTTCGCTTCGGTGGGCACCCAAGCCCGTTCAGGGTCGCCATGTCGAAGATCGCCGGCGAGCTGCAATCGCAGGGTTTGACGATTGCGCAGGTGCGGCCGTTCATGCAAGACGCCATCACCGTGTACTGCCCCGGTGCGACGAATTGAGCGTCTCGACAATCGCACTTGAAGGCCACTAGGGCGCGTCGTCGTCTTCGTCGTCGCGTAGGAGCTTTTCGGGGTGGTGGTAGGTGTTGACGCGTGGTTGGCCGTGGTCGAGGTGGGGTGGTGGGATCCATTCGGTGTCGCCGTTTTTGAGCTTGCGGGTGGTCCACCCTTGTTCGGTGATGGTGTGTTGTGGGCCGCAGGTCAGGGTGAGGTGGTTGATGTCGGTGGTGTGGGTTTTGGCCCAGGGGTCGGTGTGGTGGACTTCGCAGAAGTAGCCGGGGACCTCGCAGTTGGGGAAGGTGCAGCCGCGGTCTTTGGCGTATAAGACGATTCGTTGGGGTGGTGAGGCTAGTCGTTTGGTGTGGTAGAGCCCGAGTGCTTTGCCGCCATCGAAGATGGCCAGGTAGTGGTGGGCGTGGGAGGCCAGCCGGATCACGTCGCTCATTGGCAATAGCGTGCCGCCGCCGGTGATGCCGCGACCGGCGCCGGCTTCGAGTTCTTGCAGTGTGGTGGTGACGATGATCGATGCGGGCAGCCCGTTGTGTTGACCGAGTGCGCCGGAGGCCAGTAGTGCGCGT
>NZ_JBAUZA010000186.1:0-4398 GCF_049585075.1 Mycobacterium sp. | reverse complement strand
GCACCGACGTCGACGGCGCCGCGGCGGCCCGCACCGTCGAGGGCGTGCGCGGTCCCGGTTCAGCGATATCGGCCATCCTCGATGTCACCGATCCGGCCGCGGTGAAGGCCGCCGTCGACGCCGTCGTCGCCCGCGCCGGACGGCTCGACCTGATGTTCAACAACGCCGGAATCGCTTGGGGCGGAGACACCGAACTGCTGACGCTGGACCAGTGGAACGCAATCATCGACGTCAACATCCGCGGCGTGGTGCACGGGGTGACGGCCGCCTACCCGGTGATGTTGCGGCAGGGGCACGGCCACATCGTCAACACCGCGTCGATGGCCGGGCTGACCGCGGCCGGGCAGATCACCAGTTACGTGATGACCAAGCACGCGGTGGTCGGACTGTCGCTGGCACTGCGGTCTGAAGCCGTCTCCCGCGGGGTGGGTGTGCTGGCCGTGTGCCCGGCCGCCGTCGAGACGCCGATCTTGGATAAGGGCGCCGTCGGCGGTTTCGTCGGTCGGGACTACTACCTGCGCGGCCAGGGCATGAAGACCGCCTACGACGCTGACCGGTTGGCGCGCGACACGTTGAAGGCGATCAGTCGCAACAAGGCGCTGTTGGTCGTGCCGAAGCGGGCGCACGCGTCGTGGGTGTTCGCCCGGCTGGCGCCGGGTCTGCTGCAGCGCTTGTCGATCCGGTTCATCGCCGATCAGCGCAAGAGACAACACGCGAAAAGCACTGTCTAGAGCCAGGACTCACGTCGACATAGATGTGGCGATGGTGTGCAGGGCAGCGCGGATCGCGCTGCCGTTGGAGGTGGTGAAGTCGCGCACGAGGTCGCCTGCGAGGCTGGGGACGGTGGTGATCTGGGCGCCGGCTGCTTCGAGGCGGCGGAGCGTGGCGTCTTCGCCGCGCGGGGTGATGCCGCTACATGCGTCGATAGGGATGTGCACCTGGTAGCCATCGGCGATCGCGTCGAGGGCGGTGTGCAGGACCACAATTTCGGTGACGACTCCGCAAAGGACGATCACACCGCGCCCGTGCCCGATGACCGCGTGGTGGGCGCCCGGGTCATCCCAGGAGCTCGGGCCGGGTGGACGGACATGCACGGGAGTGTTGGGCAATAGCTCGGTGAGCTCGCTGATCACGTCGGGGCCGTCGGGGCCCGGCACGATCGACAGCACGGCGGGCAGCTCGAGGATCGTGCCAATCGTCGCCAGCGTTCGGGCTGAATTGCGCACCACGGCAGGGGAGTTGGTGTGCGCTAGGTCCATGATGAAGTCTTGAAGGTCGGCAAAGAGCAGTTGTACATCGGCGGGGTCAAGCATGGATCACCTCTCTTGGTCGGAAAACCTTTCGGCAACACATTTGGTGTATGCCGACGAACCCGGGGTGGAGTCGTCGGCCTAGACGTCTCAGACGGACCGGTATGTAAGCAAGGCGAGGCCGTCGCCGACGGTACGGGAGTCGAGTAGGCGCATGGGTTTTACGCTGCTGGTGTCGCTGTAGAGACGCTCGCCAGCCCCGACCACGAACGGGAAGGTCATGAGCCGCAGCTCGTCGACAAGGTCGTGCTCGATCAGCGCGTGGGCGAGTTGTCCGCTGGCGTAGACGACGATCTCACCGTTGAGGGTCTGCTTCAGTGTCGAGACCTCGTTCACCACATGACCTTTCAGGACTGCCGAATTGGTCCACTGCGGGTCTTGCAGGGTGGCGGACACGACGTACTTGGGAATGCTGTTCAACCGGTGGGCCAGCTCGCCACTGCGCGAGGGATACCGTGCGGCGAAGTACTCGTAGGTGCGCCGGCCCAGCAGAAGCGCCTCGGCGGCCAGCAACTCCGCGGTCAGGACCTGTGCCCATTGTTCGCGGTCCTTCTCACTGATCCAGGCGAACCAGTCGCCGCGCCCGAGGCCCTCCTCACCTCTAGGGTCCTCGATGACTCCGTCGAGCGAGATGTTCTCGCTCACGATGATCCTGCCCATGTAGCTTCTCCTTCGGCGATGTTGTTGGCTACTACTGATTTAGAAACCGCGGCATCGCGAAACTGGGCGCCTCGCCAACGCCCAATTCGGCGTTCGACCGGTGTCTATACCGAAGGGGGTACCGCATAGCACGGATAGAGGTGACGCGAGGGTGGTGACCGGCGATCTGATGCTGCGAGCGCGCGCCGGAGATGGCGACGCATTCGCAGAGCTGACCGAACCGTACCGGGCAGAACTGCTGGTGCATTGCTACCGGATGCTCGGATCGTTGCAGGACGCCGAGGACGCGCTGCAGGATGCGTTGCTGGGCGCATGGCAAGGCCTCGACAGCTTTCAAGGGCGCGCCTCGATACGAACCTGGCTTTACCGCATCGCCACCAACCGGTGCCTCAATGCGCGTCGCTCCGCGAGCCGACGCCCGGCCAAGGAGTGGAACGTGGCGAATGTCCAACCGCCCGAACCGACCCGCCTAGGAGAAATCGTCTGGCTCGAACCGTTTCCCGATGCCCTGCTCGAGAGCGTGGTCGCCGCGCCGATCGGCCCAGAAGCCAGCTACGAGCAGACCGAGTCCGTCTCGTTAGCGTTCGTGACCGTGTTGCAAGTCTTACCGCCGCGCCAGGTTGCCGTCCTGATCCTTCGCGATGTTCTTGGATTTCACGCCGCAGAGGTCGCCGACATGCTCGATTCCAGTGTCCAATCGGTTAACAGCGCCCTCAAACGAGCCCGCGCCGCACTGCAGCGCAAGCTCGGGCACGTCGCCGACCGTGAACCGCCCCCCGCGCCGAACTCGGCTACCGAGGACGCGATCGTGGCGAAGTTCGTCCGCGCTTGGGAATCCGCCGATCTGGACGCCCTGGTGACCCTACTGACCGACGACGTGTTCATCTCGATGCCGCCGGTGCCCTTCGAATACGAGGGCCAAGACGTTGCAGCCCGCTTCTGCGCAGCCATCTTCCGCGCGGGCCGCAGGTTCGACCTCGTGCCGACCAGGGCCAACGGCCAACCGGCGTTCGGAGCCTACCTACGCGCCTCGAATGGGATCAGCCACGGTACCGGCCTGTACGTCATCACTCTCACCGGCGACCGAATCTGCGCGATGACCCGCTTCGACAACAGCGTGCTCCCCTGGTTCGGGCTCCCACGATCGCTCCCGAACCGATAGCCGATTGGCTCACGCATTGGAAAGCCGTTAGTTGAAACGAACTCGGCCTGGACCGGCTACGACGCAGTCAGCCGCTGAGTAAGGAATTCGACGACCCGCTTGCGCGCCTCGTAGGCCGGCTGGCCGTCGACCTCCCGCACCTCGTCGGTCAGCACCGAATGCGCCATCCGGGTGAAGCCATGTTCATTGCCTGGGCTGGAGTCGATCTCGATTACCTCGAACGCGTCGCCAAGGCGCTCTTTGAGCGTGGCAAACCGTTCGCTCGGCACCGCCTTGTCTTCGCTGAACCGCAAACCCATCGCGCACAGACCCTCGTTGGCGGCCCGATCGGCGATCGCGCTCAGTTCCGGGTCACTCAGTCCGGCGTCACGCCGCTGGCGCGGCGTCAACGGAAAAGGGACCGACGGTTGGCTGAGCACAGGCGCCAGCACGCTGTCATCGACAGCGGCGGCCAGCGCGAAGCCGCCGGTGAAACACTGGCCGATTACCCCGACACCCTTGCCCGGCGTCGACGCGTTGAGGTCGCGCGCCAACGCGCGCAAGAATTGCGACACCGGCCGATTCTTGTTCGTCGCGAAAGCCGCGAATTCCCTTGCCACACAGGCGCGTGCGATGCTCGATGCAATGTAGCCAGCGGTCTTGGCGCGGCCGGGATCACCGAACAACGACGGTATGGCGACGGTGAACCCGTTGTCCACCAAGTGGTTACCGAGACCTAGAACGCCGGGGTGGATGCCCGGTATCTCGGGGATCAGCACCACGCCGGGGCCCTCGCCCTTGCGGTAGACGTCGTGGGTGTAGCCACCGCCGGTGAACGGCGCCGGAGTCCAGCCGGTCAGATCTGCTTCAGGTGCGGTCATCAATGTTCCTTCTCTACGGCCGCTTCGCGGCTAACGGCGGCTGTGATTGGGTGGCCGCCGCCAGCGTACGAAACTGATCGACGCTTCCGGCGCCCGTGATCGCGATCTGAGCTGGACCGGCCGGACTGGCCAGCCGCGTGGTCCAGACCGGCTCGATACCGTCGTCGCCTTGATAGACGATCCACCGGGTGCCGTCGACGTCGACTGTGCCGGTGGGATACATGGATGGGTGAATCGAGCCGACCAGTTTGGCCTCGTCGGCGTTGCTCTGGGTCAGGCTCAGATACATGCCGGTGGGGCTGACGTACCCGACGGTCGAGGTGACCGCGCGCACCCGCTGACCGGTCGACGGGTCGACTCGCCCGTCGCCGATGCCGCCGCGACTGCCGGAGTTGGGCTGCCAGCC
>NZ_JBAUZA010000185.1:0-18137 GCF_049585075.1 Mycobacterium sp. | reverse complement strand
CTTAGCTAGTCGCGCCAAAGCGGGGAGGTTAGCGCCCTTTGAACTGCGGGGTGCGCTTCTCCTTGAACGCCAGCGGGCCTTCTTTCGCGTCATCGGACAGAAACACGTCGATGCCGAGCTTGGTGTCGATTTTGAACGCCTCGTTCTCGTGCATGCCCTCGGTTTCGTGAATCGCGCGCAGGATCGCCTGCACCGCCAGCGGCCCGTTGTTGTTGATCACCTCAGCGATCTCGAGCGCCTTGGTCAACGCCTCGCCGTCGGGAACCAGGTAGCCGATCAAGCCGATCTCCTTGGCTTCCGCGGCGGTGATGTGCCGACCGGTCAGCAGCAGATCGCAGGCCACCGTGTAGGGGATCTGCCGGACCAGCCGCACTGCCGAGCCGCCCATGGGATACAGGCTCCATTTGGCCTCCGAGATGCCGAACTTGGCGCTTTGGCCGGCGATGCGGATGTCGGTGCCCTGCAAGATCTCGGTGCCACCGGCGATGGCCGGGCCCTCGACCGCGGCGATCAGCGGTTTGGTCAGCCGACGACCTTTGAGTAGGGCGTCGATGCGCGACGGGTCGTAGCTACCGTCTTTGAACGAGTCGCCGGGCGGTTTCGCGGTCGCCGCTTTGAGGTCCATACCTGCGCAGAAGTAGCCGCCGGCGCCGGTCAGGATGCAGCACCGGATGTCGGGATCGTTGTCGACGCGGTCCCACGCCTCGACCATGATCGACAGCATCTCGGTGCTCAGGGCGTTGCGGGCTTCGGGACGATTCAGCGTCAGGATCAGGGTATGTCCGCGCTGCTCAATGATGGCGTCGGCCTTTTTTTCGGTCTCGCTCACGGGTGATCGCCTTCCCTCGGACTTGTGTGGAAATGTAACACGTTCTAATTTGGGTCCGTGGCCCTGAATATTGCCGATCTCGCTGAGCACGCCATCGACGCTGTGCCTGACCGTGTCGCCCTGATCTGCGGCGACGACCAGCTGACTTACGCCCAACTGGAGGAGAAGGCCAACCGCCTGGCCCACTACCTCATCGATCAGGGTGTCAAGAAGGACGACAAGGTCGGGCTGTACTGCCGCAATCGCAACGAGATCGTCATCGCGATGCTCGGCATCGTGAAGGCCGGCGCAATCCTGGTGAACGTCAACTATCGCTATGTCGAGGGCGAACTTCGCTACCTGTTCGAGAACAGCGACATGGTCGCGGTGGTGCACGAGCGCCAGTACTCCGACCGGGTAGCCAACGTGCTGCCGGACACCCCCAGCGTCAAGACCGTCCTCGTCGTTGAGGACGGCTCCGACAACGACTTTCAGCGCTATAGCGGTGTGGAGTTCTACTCCGCGATTGCGCAGAGCTCACCCGAGCGGGATTTCGGTGAGCGCAGCGCCGACGACATCTACCTGCTATACACCGGCGGCACCACCGGCTTCCCTAAGGGTGTGATGTGGCGCCACGAGGACATCTATCGGGTGCTGTTCGGCGGAACTGACTTCGCCACAGGCGAATTCGTCAAAGACGAGCATGACCTTGCCAAGGCCGCCGCCGCCAATCCGCCAATGATCCGCTATCCGATTCCGCCGATGATCCACGGCGCCACCCAGTCGGCCACCTGGATGTCGATCTTCTCTGGCCAAACCACGGTGCTGGCACCGGAATTCAACGCCGACGAAGTGTGGCGCACGATTCACGACCACAAGGTGAACCTGTTGTTCTTCACCGGCGATGCGATGGCGCGGCCGTTGCTCGACGCCCTGCTGGCTCATCAGGATGAAGGTAACGAATACGACCTGTCATCGCTGTTCCTGCTCGCCAGCACCGCGGCGCTGTTCTCACCGAGCATCAAGGACCGACTACTGGAATTGCTGCCCAACCGGGTGATCACCGATTCGATCGGCTCCTCGGAGACCGGCTTCGGCGGCACCAGCATCGTCGCCAAGGACGCGCCGCACAGCGGTGGTCCACGTGTCACGATCGACCACCGCACCGTCGTGCTCGACGAGGACGGCAACGAGGTCAAGCCGGGATCCGGCGTGCGTGGTCTGATCGCCAAGAAGGGCAACATCCCGGTCGGCTACTACAAGGACGAGAAGAAGACCGCCGAGACCTTCAAGACCATCAACGGCGTGCGCTATGCCGTTCCGGGCGACTACGCCCAGGTCGAGGAGGACGGCACCGTCACCATGCTGGGCCGCGGATCGGTCTCGATCAACAGCGGCGGCGAGAAGATCTACCCCGAGGAGGTCGAGGCTGCGCTCAAGGGCCACCCCGACGTCTTCGATGCGCTGGTGGTGGGCGTGCCCGATCCCCGCTACGGCCAGCATGTGGCCGCCGTCGTGCAGGCCCGGCCGGGTTCTCGCCCAACGCTGTCGGAGTTGGACAGTTTCGTGCGCGCCGAGATCGCGGGATACAAAGTGCCGCGCAGCCTTTGGTTGGTCGACGAAGTCAAACGGTCACCGGCCGGGAAACCCGACTACCGCTGGGCCAAGGAGCAGACTGAGGCGCGGCCCGCCGACGATGTGCATGCTGCTCACGTAACTGCCTAGCTGTGTGGCCGATTTCGTCAAGCAGCACCCTGAAGCGCCCACCGATTTCTTCCCTTGCGAAGCCGCCGGGCTGCGTTGGCTTTCCGACGTCGACGGCGGAGTGCCTTGCGCGCAGGTTGTTTCAGTCGACGCGACCAGCCTGACCCTGCGGCGGCTTTATTCGGTGCCGCCAAGCCGCGAAGCGGCGCGTGAGTTCGGCAGCCGGCTGGCCGCCACGCACGACGCCGGGGCGGCGGCGTTCGGCGCGGGGCCGGACGGATGGGACGGCCACGGATTCTTCGGGCCGCTATCGCAGCCATTGCCAATGTTGCTGCGCCCGCACCGATGCTGGGGCGAGTTTTACGCCGACGAGCGACTGACCCCGATGGCCGAGCTCGCGGCACCGCGGCTGGACGCTTCGACGCGTGCGGCGGTCGACTCGGTCGCGGCACGCTCCCGCGCAGGTGACTTCGACGACGATGACCCGCCGGCCCGGCTGCACGGCGATTTGTGGAGTGGCAACGTGATGTGGACGGCCGACGGCGCGGTGCTGATCGATCCGGCCGCACACGGCGGTCACCGCGAGACCGACCTGGCAATGCTCGCGCTGTTTGGTTGCCCGCACTACGACGCTGTCCTGGCCGGCTACCAGCAGGTCCGACCGCTGAGACCGGGCTGGCGCAAACGCGTTGGCCTGCACCAGCTCTTTCCGTTGCTTGCGCATGTCGTACTGTTCGGCGCCGGGTACGCGCAGCAGACGCATCTCGCCGCGTCTACAGTCGAAGCGTGAATGGTGCCCAGGCCCTGATCAATGCCCTGGTCGACGGCGGCGTCGACGTTTGTTTCGCCAACCCCGGAACCTCCGAGATGCACTTCGTGGCGGCGCTGGACACCGTCCCGCAAATGCGAGGTGTGCTGGCCTTGTTCGAGGGCGTCGCGACCGGCGCGGCTGACGGCTATGCCCGCATCGCCGACCGGCCCGCCGCGGTGCTGCTGCACCTCGGCCCCGGGTTGGGCAACGGCCTTGCGAATCTGCACAACGCCCGGCGCGCCAGGGTGCCGATCGTCGTGGTCGTCGGCGACCACGCCACCTATCACAAGAAGTATGACGCCCCACTGGAATCGGACATCGAGGCGCTGGCCGGCAGCGTGTCGGGTTGGCTGCGCCGCTCCGACGGTGATGTTGCGGCTGACGCCGCCGAGGCGATCGCCGCCAGCCGGAGCGGCGGACGGGTCGCCACCTTGATTCTGCCGGCAGATATTTCGTGGACCGAAGATGCCCAGACGAGCCTTTCGGCGCCGGCCCAGCCGACGCCGGCGACCGTCGACATGGATGCGGTCGCGTTGGCTGCCAAGGTATTGCGGTCCGGGGAGCCCGCGGCGATCCTGGTCGGCGGCGACGCCACCCGCAGCGCCGGGTTGACGGCGGGCGCCCGGATTGCTGCCGCCACCGGCGCCCGCTGGTACTGCGAAGTATTCCCCACTCGGCTGGAGCGCGGCGCCGGTGTCCCCGCCGTCGAACGGATCGCCTACTTCGCCGAGGCCGTCGCCGCTCAACTCGACGGCGCCAAACATTTGATCCTGGCCGGGGCCGCGTCGCCGGTGTCGTTCTTCGCCTACCCCGGCAAGCCGAGCGACCTGGTACCGGAGGGCTGCCAAGTGCATGTGCTCGCCGAACATGCCGGTGCTGCAGCGGCTTTGACGGTGTTGGCCGACGAGGTGGCACCCGAAACGACTGCTGCTGTCGCCCCGCCGTCACGTCCGCAACTGCCGACAGGTGCGTTGACCGCCTCAGCGGTGGCCGACGTGATCGGCGCACTCATGCCCGACCGGGCGATCGTCGTCGACGAGTCCAACACATCCGGGGTACCGCTGATGGCAGCGACCGCCGGCGCGCCCGCCCATGATTGGCTGACACTGACCGGTGGGGCCATCGGATTCGGCATCCCCACCGCAGTCGGCGCAGCCGTTGCCGCGCCTGGCCGGCCGGTGCTGTGTCTGGAATCCGATGGATCGGCGATGTACACCATTTCGGGCTTGTGGACCCAGGCGCGGGAGAACCTCGACATCACCACGGTGATCTACAGCAACGCCGCCTACGACATTCTGCGGATCGAGTTGCAGCGGGTCGGGGCCGGCTCGGCGCCCGGCCCTAAGGCACTCGACCTCCTCGATTTGTCCCGTCCCAGAATGGATTTCGTCAAGATCGCCGAGGGCATGGGCGTTCCGGCGCGGCGTGCGACAACCGCCGAGGACTTCGCCGACGCACTGCGCGCAGCCCTCGCCGAACCGGGCCCGCACCTGATCGACGCGGTGGTGCCGTCAATCCTCGGTTAGTTCAGCAAGGTTGTTGACCAGCCAGTCGGCCAGCCTGTTGATGACATCGACTCCGGTTTCGAATGTGCCGTCCTGAGCTTCCGCCGCGAGCGCGACGCCGACATGCCCTGATCCGGTGGGGACAATTGCGAATTGGCGGACCAGGTACTCGCCGGGCGTCCCCGGACCCCAACCTCCCTTGGCCGCAAGGCTTTTAGCGGCCAATCCCCAACGGTGATCGGCGCAGAGGTTGTGCATCAAGTCGACGACGGGGCCAGCACCGGGAAGGGCCGGCAGCGCGGCGGCGAACTGGGCTTGCCGAGATAGCGACCACTGGGTTTGACCGAATGCTGTGTAGCCGGGGCGAAGTCGTCGTGACTCGACCGCGGTGGTTGTATCGCCCGCGTCGTTGATGACGGCTTGCACGTTCTTCGCCGCCTCGGCCGGGTCGCCGAGCTGCGACCACAGTTCTTCGGATGCGGCATTGTCGGATTGCGTAATGGTTCTGGCCACCAGCTCGCGGTTACCCGGCCCTGCCCGCAAGCACGCAATCGCCAACGGCACCTTGATCGTCGACCATGCGACACCCGTCGACCAAGTGCCGAACGACTTCGCGGAGGTTCCACCGGCCGACGCGATCGCGATGCCAATCGTCGCAGGGAGGTTCTCGAATAGCTGCACAATGCCTGAAGCGTAATCTGACCCCATGGCTGATATTGCGGGGCTGCCGGTCTTCGACACGATGATCGGCTTTCCCAAGCAGGGCTCCGGCCAGTACGACTTCATCCGCAAGCAAACCAAGGACCGGCAGTCGCGCGAGGAGTTCGAATTCCCGGTCGAGTACATGTTCAAAGATGTACCCAAGGACCTGCCGACCAACGATCCCGTCGCGCTGACGCTGCACGAGATGGACCGCTTCGGTATCGAGAAGGGTCTGGTCGCCGTCGTCGATGAGACTTCGCAGCTGGCCGCGAAGAAGCATCCGGACCGCTTCGTGCCGTCGGGGTCGGTGAACGATCCCAACGACGTGATGGGGTCGGTCAGAGCCATTCACCGCGAGCATGACGAGTTCGGTATCCGGGCCACATCGGTATTCCCTGCCGGCACCTTTCCACAGGTGCCAATCGACGACCCGAAGATGTATCCGATCTATGCCGCGTGCGTCGAGTTGGGTATGCCCATCTTCGTGTGTGCCGGGGTGCCCGGGCCGCGGGTGCCGTTTGGGCCGCAGGACGTCGCGCGCATCGACGTCGTGATGTTTGACTTTCCGGATCTGGTCTTCGTGACTCGCCATGGTTGTGAGCCTTGGGAGGACCTGGCCGTCAAGCTGATGCTGAAATGGCCGAACCTGTACTACTCGACGTCGGCGTTCGCGCCGAAGTACTACCCCAAGGCGATCATCGACTACGCCAACACCCGCGGCGCGGACAAGGTGCTCTACGCCGGATACTTCCCGATGGGGCTGTCGCTGGAGCGAATCTTCACCGAGATGCCCGATGTGCCCTTGCGCGACGCGGTGTGGCCAAAGTTCCTGTACAGCAACGCCGCACGCATTTTGGGACTGTAGGGGGTCGAGTCCGGCTACTGGATGGGCTCGTCGCCGAGCACGGTGGTGCGCAGCATCTCTCGCGGCGAGTCCGGGTCGTAGGGTGCTGCGCGATGCAGAACGCCGCGGTTATCCCAGATCACCGTGTCACCGACCGACCAGCGGTGACTGTAGACCTTGTCGGACTCGGTGGCGCGGTCCAGCAATTCGGCCAGCAGCGCGCGACCGTCGTCGATGTCCATGCCCACGATGTAGTCGGCCGATGCACCCAGCACCATCGATTTGCGACCGCTGTCGTGCGTCCACACAAGCGGGTGTTCGTGGGTGCGGCGTGAGCGCCACTGCGCCAGCTGCTCGGGTGTGGGGTCGGGTGTGACACGTCGCTGTGAAGCTTCCAGCGAATGAATGACTTTCAGCGATCCGTAGCGTTGCTTCTCGTCGTCACTCAACGCGTCGTAAGCCGCGTACGAACTGGCGAATTCGGTTTCGCCGCCGCGTTCCGCCACGTGTATCGCCGACAGCACGGTGGCTTTCTGCGGGTACTCGTCGCCCAGCGGTGTGCAGCCGTCGATGTGCCAGTCGAAGGTGGCACGTAGGTATGCCGCCGAAGAATTCTTCAATGGATTCAGCGTGATCGGGTAGATGCCCGCCACCGGGTGGTGGCCGTCAGAGGAGTGGTCGACCCCACCGAGCCGGCAGCAAAACGCAACTTGCGCTTCAGGGTTCAGGTTCAGCCAGGGAAAGACCAGCACGCCGTTGTTTTCCAGCGCGTCGAGCACCGCATCGGCGAGCATCTCGTCGGCGACCAGCCGATCGGCATCGATGCCGGTGACTTCTGCGCCCACCGACGTTGTGAGCTTGTTGATGGTAAGCAGGCTCATCACTCGTCCGTTCTCATGGCGCCGGTTCGCTGACGCGAATCATGACGGCGTCAGCGGCGTCGGTGGGTCGGGGTTGGCGCATGATCTCTACCGCCATCGCGACCATGATCAGCGAGTAGATGAGGTGCAACAGGTGCAGCGCGTCTTCGGGGACGTCATCGAGCGGGAACTTGTCGCAGTATTCGATCGCCTCTTCCAATCGGGGGAAGAATGCGTCGTAGAAATCTCGCATTTCGGCCTGCGTGCTGGCCATCCGCTTTTCCCACCGCTCGGTTTCTGTTTCCAGACACCAGGTTTCGGCGTACGGCTCAAGTTCGGCGAAGGCGCTGGGTAGTAACGCGTCAGCCATGGTCCGCCCCTACCGGCATCCGCTCGCGCTGATAATCCGTAACCCAGTCGCCGACAACCTTATGCAGATGGCGGACCAGAATCTCCTGGTCGTTGAGTGGGAACTCGTCGACAATGCCGGTCTCTAGGGCTGCCTGTGTTCCGCCAAGCATGCCGGCATCCTGCAGCGCAAACTCCTTGAGCACCACCGCGGCAACCTCGTGTTCGATGCGTTCACGCACACTGCGTGCCGGGGAAAATGCGGTGTAGGCCTCGAACCGGTGAGTGTTATGCGAAGTCGGCCAATATCGGTAGAGCAGATACCACCCGCCGTAGATCAGGATCTCCAAGTTCGGGAAGATCTGGAAATTGCTGATTCCCCAAGGCTCGATGCCGCCCGGGTTGAGCCCCGCCGGCAACTCACCCAGATCGGGAGTCCGCCACGGGCCGACAAGCCCACTGCGAGTGACGCGTTCGATCGGGTACATGAAGTCCGGCTCCATCAGCCAACGGCGGGTGCCGGCCGTGGACACGACACGGTGCGGACCGTCGATTTGGAAATGGGCGCACTCGAACCCGGCGTTTGGATCGCGTACTTCGGGTGGAACCTGCTGTGGGTGCAGTGCCGGGACGTGGTAGTACTCCTGAAACGCGTCGGCGAAGATCTTCCAATTGCTGTTGTTGTCGGCGACCCAGTCGTAGCGCTCGGTGAGCCGGTCAAACGGATACCCGTCCAGCGCAGTGATCATCGGCCCGAGGAACTCTCGCAAACTTTGCCGCGGCTCGGCGTCGAAGTTGACGAAGATAAAGCCGTTCCAGATATCGCAGTGCACCGACCGCAGTCCGTAAGAGCCGCGATCGAGGTCGAAGAATTCGGATTCCTGCTGCACGAATGTAAGCGCGCCGTCCAGGTCGTACCGCCAGCCGTGGTACTTGCAGGTGAACTGCCGGCACACACCCTTGGTGTCCTCGTTCGGAAAGTCATTCCACATCAACTTGTTTCCGCGGTGCCGGCAGACGTTGTGGAATGCGCGGATCGCCTGGTCTTTGCCTTTCACCACAATGATCGACGTGCCGACTGCAGCGATGTCTTTGGTGAAGTAGCTTCCGACGCGCGGGACATCTTCGACGCGGCCGACGTTGAGCCAGGCGCGTTTGAAGATCGCCTCGCGTTCGGCGGCATAGAACTCCGGTGAGGTTGAGTCGCGAAACGATACCGGTCCGGTGCCCAGATCCGGGTAGTGTTCGGTCCAGCTACCCTCCGCTGGCTTAGGCCATCGCGCCATGGTTACCTCCTAAACGCCTTGTCACATCACGGCTCCGCCGTTGACGCCGAGCACCTGGCCGGTGATGAAGCCGGCGTCATCCGAGCACAGAAATCCGACGGCCGCCGCGATGTCAGCACCTGTGCCGAGGTGTTTCATCGGAATGCGTCGAGCCAATGCATCATTCGACGGCAGGTTCCCCTCGGCTTGCGATTGGTGCTGCATCGGGGTCTCGATACCGGACGGGGGGATGTTGTTCACGGTGATCCCCGCCGATGCGTATTCGTGCGCAAGCGATTTCGTCAAGGTAATCACCGCACCTTTGGATGCGGCGTAATGAGCCATACCGGGGGAGCCGCGCTGAGCGCTGGACGACGAGATCATTACGATGCGGCCCCAACCCGCGGCCAGCATGTCCAGCAGTGCCACCTGACAGCAGTGAAAGGTCCCGGTGAGGTTGACGTCGATGATGCGTGCCCATGATTCGGGGGTGATCTCAATGAACGGCGCGAAATCCACCATGCCTGCGCTGGTCACCAAGATGGTGACCGGGCCCAGCTCGCTACGCACTTTGGCGAAAGCTTCCTCGACCGCTTGCCGATCGGTCACATCGGTGGCCACCCCGAGCGCGGTCACCGCCTGGGCCCGTAGTTCTGCGGAAACCCGCTGCGCGGCTTGGCCATCGATGTCCAGAACCGCGACCTTGTGCCCGCGGCGGCCAAGCTCGCGGCAAGTTGCTTCACCCATACCGGAAGCGCCGCCGGTCACCACTGCCACCCGCTCGACGCTGCTCACTCGTAGACCACCCGTACCGATCGACTGGTCGGCATGGATTGGCACGTCAGGATCCAGCCCTCGGCGACTTCGTCTTCGGTCAGCGCGTCGTTGTTGAGCATCCGCACCGTTCCCTGCACCAGTCGAGCCATACACGTTGCGCATGAACCGGTTTCACAGGATGACGGCACCGTCAGCCCGGCCATGCGGCCGGTTTCCAGGACGGTGTTGCCCGCCCGATACGGCACAACGGTTGTTTGCCGGTCCAGCTGAATCGTTATTTCTTCGGTGACAGCGTCGGTTGCGACTGCCACAGCGTCCATATTGTCTTCCTCCATCACCCGCCAAGATATCAAGTACTTGCGATAGATATCAAGTACTTGATTCATCCGATGTACGTCGCGAGATCGACGCTAGAGCGGGATTCGTCCGGCTTTTCGGCACTAGCGTCGATCTCGGCGACATCTTGCGGCCTTCAATCCTCGGGGTGATCGGTGAACAGGGGGTTGCCAGTGCCCTGTTCGACCACCCGGGCCAGCAGATCGTGGAGCAGCTGTCGTTCGTCGGGGTCGAGAACGCCGAACACCTGGTCGTGGGCGGCCAGCGCGTCAGCCAGAACTGCCGCGACCACCGCCCGGCCCTGGTCGGTGAGATACGTCTGCAAAATCCGGCCGTGCTGGGGATCTTGCTTGCGCTCGACGAGTCCGCGGCGCTCCAGGGCTGTGATCGCCAACTGCACGCCTTGCGGACTGATGAGCAGCCGGCGGGCCAACTCGGCCCCAGACAGGCCGGGTTCGTTGGCCAACTGGCGCATCAGCCCGATCTGCGCGGTGGTCACTCCGTGGCTGCTGATCGCGTCATTGACGGTTTTCAATGAAAAATGGAACGCCTGCTTGAGCAGCCACAAAATGTTGTCAGTCAGTTCCATACTCATCTTGCCTGCCGCTCGAGACCCTTATAGATGCGGCCGCCCTTCATGACGAATTGCACGTCCAGGGTGGCGGCGATGTCCTGGGACGGGTCTCCGGGTACCGCGATGATGTCGGCGAGGTAGTCCGGGGCGAGCCGGCCGAGTTCATGGTCGGCTTCGATGAGCTCGGCGCTGGTGACTGTGGCCGCGCGAATCGCCTGCATCGGTGTCATGCCGCGGTCGACCAGTGCGCGAAGTTCCTTGGCATTCTGGCCGTGCGGGATCGCCGGTGCGTCGGTGCCGCAGGCGATCCGTACTCCGGCCGCAATTGCTTTGGGCAACATCGCCTTTGCCTGCGGGAAAACCTCAGCGGCCTTCTTGCGCAACTCGGGTGCCACCCGGTCGACGGCCATCGCCTCGGTCAGATAGGTCGTGGAAACCAGGAAAGTGCCGTGGTCGACCATCATCTGGAGCGTCTCGTCGGTGGCGAGGAAACCATGTTCGATGCAATCGATTCCGGCTCTGATGCAGGCGCGGATGGCGGTGTCGCCGATCGCGTGCGCGGCCACCCGGACGCCGGCGCGGTGCGCCTCGTCGGCGATCGCGGCGAATTCTTCGTCGGAGTACTGCTGCGATCCGGGTGATGTGCTGTGCGACATCACGCCGCCCGAAGCCGAAACCTTGATCAGCTTGGCGCCGTGCCGAATCTGGTAGCGCACGCAGGCTCGGACGTCGGGTACGCCGTTGGCGATGCCCTCGGCGACCGACAACGGCATGATGCCGGGCGCCAGCCGTTGGAACACTGTCGGATCCAAGTGTCCGCCGTACGGCGTGACGGCGTGTCCGGCCGGAACGATCCGCGGCCCGATGTGCCAGCCTTGGTCGATCGCCCGCTGCAGCGCCACGTCGAGCAGGTAACCGCCGGTCTTGACCATCAGACCTAGATTGCGCACGGTGGTGAACCCCGCCTCTAATGTGGTGCGCGCGTTGACCGCTCCGCGCAGGGTCCGATAGGCGGGGTCGTCCTGCACACCGTGCAGCGGGGTCGGCAACCCCTCTGGCCCACCGGGACCGCCGATGAGCAGGTTGAGCTCCATGTCCATTAGCCCCGGCAGCAGCGTCACATCGCCAAGGTCAATCTCGGTGGCTGAATCCGGCGGTGGCTCAGCGGGATTGACGGCTGCGATTCGGTTGTCGTCGACCACGACCACCGCCGGCGAGTGCACCTGGCCGGTGTCAACGTCCGCCCAGCGAGCGGCCCGCAGCACGATCACGGGACGGGTTCGCAGACGCAATCCAACGTCGACGCGCCCGAATCGGGGACGCGGGGCTGCTTCCAGCATTCGACCGGGAAGGACACCATGATCATCGAGTACAACAGGTGCATCAGGTTCAGCACGTCCTCGGGCAGATCGTCGAGGCTGAACTTGTCGCAGTAGGCCAGCGCGTCTTCCGCGCGCGGTGTGATGGCGTCATAAAACGCCTGCATGTCAGACATCGAGCTATTGAGTCGCTTGTGGTAGCGCTGCGGCTCGGTCGGCAGGCACCAATGCGAAAATGACTCGAGATCAACGAATTCGGGCGGCAGCATGGTGGTCATCGGTCAGACTCCCGCCGCTGCTCGCCGGTATTCGTCGACCCACACCGCTGTCTCGTGATGCAGATGCCGCAACAGCACTTCCTGGTCATTGAGAACAAACCCATCGACAGCGCGCGATTCGACCATGGTCTGCGTTGCCTCCAACGTGTTGGCGTCCTGCAAACCGAATTCTTTGAAGGTAACCGCCGCCAGCTCCTGCGCAACCCGCTCGCGGGGAGTGCGCGGCGGCGGGAAATACAACGTGCCCTCGAAGACGTGGCTGTTATACGACGTCGGCCAGTAGTGGTAGGTCAGATACCAGCCCTGCCCCCAGAGCAGGATCACGAAATTAGGGAACAGCTGAAACGAGTCCAGCCCCCACGGGTCGCAGCTGGCCGGGTTGACGCCGGCGGGTAGCGGACCGATATCGGGGCTGTCACATTGACCGAAAAGCCCGCTGCGGCAAATCTCGTCGACCGGCTTGCGCATATCGGCGTCCATCTCCCAGGTCCGGACACCCGAAGTGCTGACCAGTCGGTGTGGCCCGTCGATGCGATAGTGCGGCGCCTCGAAACCCGCCTCCGCCGCCGCCTTGGAGTACTTGGACGGCGACTGGTTCGCGTGCAACACCGGCGCATGGTAAAACTCCTGAAACGCATCCAGATAGAGCTTCCAGTTCGCCTTCACTTCCGAGCGGTAACACCACCGCGACGTCATCTGCCCGAACGGATAGCCCTCCAAGCCGAGCACCATCGGACCCAGGAATTCCCGCAGCGACTGCGGGGGTTCGGCGGCGAAGTTGACGAAGATGAAGCCTTCCCACACGTCGCAGTGCACGGGTACCAGCCCGTAGCGATTCTTGTCCAGATCGAAGAACTCCCCTTCCTGGGGGACGTGAGTGAGGTTGCCGTCCAAGTCGTAACGCCAGGCGTGGTACTTGCAGCGAAACTGCCGGCAGAAGCCACTGGTTTCCTCCAGTGGCATGTCGTTCCAGACCAACTTGTTGCCGCGGTGCCGGCAGATGTTGTGAAACGCGTTGATCTCACCTCGGCTGTTGCGCACAACAACGATTGACGTGTTGGCGACTTTCAGCTCCTTGGTGAAGTAGCTGCCGTTGCGTGGAAGTTGCTCGGCCCGACCGACATTCAGCCAGGCGCGCTTGAAAATCGCCGCCTGCTCGAGCTCGTAGAAGCCCGGTGATATGGAATCCTCGTACGACACCGGACCGGTCCCCAGCTCGGGGTAATGCTCGGTCCAGCTGCCTTCCGGGGGCTTTGGGAAACGAGCCATGCCTACTCCTGTCGATCACGACCACCCGCCCGCAGCGCTGACCGTATATGCTCGGTAGCTTAATCGCAAGTAGTTGATATTCGTAGGCCCCACGGCCGAGGAGGTGTGCGTGCAACACCAGGCACTGTTCATCGGCGGGACGTGGTCGACGCCGAGCTCCAACGCCAGGATCGAGGTCATTTCGCCGTCCACCGAAGCGCCGGTCGCGCAGGTCGCAGCCGCCGCACCGGCCGACGTCGACGCCGCTGTCGGGACAGCGCGGGCGGCGTTTGATCACGGACCATGGCCGCGGCTCGACCCTTCGGAACGAATCGCCGTCCTGCGACGGCTGGCCGACCTCTACGGCGAGCGACGCGCGGAGATGGCCGAGCTGATCACCATCGAGATCGGCGCTCCGACCAGCTTTGCGCAGCGCGCGCAGGTCGGCCTGCCGTGGATGATGATGACCGCCTTTTGCGATCTCGCCGAAAGCTTTTCGTGGCAGGAGACGCGGGCGGGCCGGTACGGTTCCGACATCCACATCCGCCGCGAGCCGGTCGGCGTGGTCGCTGCGATCGTGCCGTGGAACATGCCGCAATTTCTCATCGTCACCAAGCTGATTCCGGCGTTGCTTGCGGGCTGTTGCGTGGTGCTCAAGCCGGCACCCGAATCGCCGCTGGACGCGCTGCTGCTTGCCGAACTGCTTGACGACGTTGGCCTGCCGCCCGGGGTGGTCAGCGTGCTGCCCGGCGGTGCCGACATCGGCGCGTACCTGGTCGGGCATCGCGACGTGGACAAGGTGTCGTTCACCGGATCAACCGCGGCCGGAAAGCAGGTCGCCGAAACCTGCGCCCGCGACCTGAAACGGGTCAGCCTGGAACTCGGTGGCAAATCCGCGGCGATCATCCTTGACGACGCCGATCCAACGACCGTCGCTGCGGGGATCCGATCGGCGAGCCTGTCCAACAGCGGACAGATCTGTAACGCGCTTACCCGAATCCTGGTGCCCGCCAACCAAAGCGACAGTTTTGTCGATGCGCTGGCTGCCGAAATGCAGGCGCTCGTCGTCGGCGACCCCATCGACCCCGCCACGCAGCTCGGTCCATTGGTGGCGCAACGGCAACAGCAGCGGGTGCTCGGCTACATCGAGACCGGCCGGCAAGAAGGCGCCCGGCTGATCACCGGTGGTACCGGCATGCCCGAAGGTGTCGAGCGCGGCTGGTATGTCAAGCCGACCTTGTTCGCGGACGCCGACAACGGCATGCGCATTGCCCGCGAAGAAATCTTTGGCCCAGTGCTGACCGTCATCGACTACCACGACGAGCAGGACGCGGTGTCGATCGCCAACGACTCCGACTATGGGCTGGCCGGGTCGGTGTGGACCGACGACCTCGATCGCGGTGTAGCGCTGGCCGGAGGAATTCGTACCGGGACTTTCGGTGTCAACCAGGGTTACACGATGGACCCCTACGCTCCGTTCGGCGGCATCAAGTCCAGCGGCTATGGCCGGGAATTGGGTCGCGAAGGTATCGAAAGTTATCTTGACACCAAATCGATCTCGGTGGCCGGCGGCTAACCGCGCGCCGGCTGCCCGGCACACATAATCGCGCCAAGTCAGGGCAGTTTGATCACTGACACGTACATTTGCAGGGTCGGTCTGAAGAGATCGACATCATCGAGTTGGCTGCCCAGCACGACTGAGTCAGTCGTGGCGACGAGTACGTGGGCGAATGTCAAGGGAGGGATCAGCAGGGCTCCGCCCAGTTGGTCGATGCCCTCGGCGATGAACTTCGCCAGCGCCTCGAGGACCTCTAACCTTTTGGCTGCCACCCGCTCCTTTGCCTCAGGGTTGCGAAGCAGATACAACGAAAACTCAAGGCCCAACGCGGCGTGCTCGGCACCGCGGTCGTTGCTGAGCTGGCGCCATCGCTGGGCAATCTCGTCGAGTTCGTGCGCTCCCAGCTCAGCCGCCCCCGACAGTACTTCGGCGAAGTTATCGAAGTAGCGACGCCAGTATCGGTCGCTCACTGCCAAGAAGAGGTCTTCTTTCGCGGCGAAATGTTTGTAAATGGCACCTTTCGTGTAGCCCGCCGTATCGGCGATGTCGTCGAGAGTCGCTGGCGTGAAGCCTTTTTCGGCAAACACGGCCTCCGCGGCATCCAACAAAAGCGAACGCGTGTGCTCAAGGCGTCGCTCCCGCGTCCAACGCTCAACCATGGCGATGATTCTGTCATAGAATCTGAGAAACTTATTGGTCAGTCAGATACTGACTGGTATATTTCTGTGGACCGCCTATCGGAGGAGTGCGATTAATGACTGTTCCCGTCGGCGAAAGACGACTCGTCCCCCCCCCGCCCGACGGTTGAGTTCGATCGCGATCCACATCCCCCGGTCGATCTGATGCGCCGTACTACGAGGAGCCAGAAGGAGACAGTGCCATGAGCGAATTGCTGAGCAAGAAGAATGCCCCCGCTGTCACCGAGCCGCTCGGCGACGCGGCGTCGCTTGGTGCCGAGACTCAGCCCAAGGCCAAGCCCGTGCGAACCTGGGCCATCATCGGCGGTGCAATCCTGGCTTTTCAGCTGTACGTGTGGATCCGTTGGATCACCGGGCCCTACTTCAAGCGGGTGCCAACGGGGCCAAGCGATCCGCCGATGTTCATGAAGATTGTCCTTCTCACTTGGACGACCGTCATCGTCGCCGGTCTACCGATCGGCATTTATTACTTCATCGTCCGACCCTGGCGGCGGGAGCGGCGAATCACGCTTGACGGCATGCTCCTGGTGGCCTGCGGCCTGATCTTCTTCCAGGATCCGCTGCTGAACTACATCAATACCTGGAGTACGTACAACACCTGGATGTTCAACCGGGGCTCGTGGGTGCAAAACGTTCCAGGTTGGCTGTCATTCGGGGAACCGGGCCGCATGATGGCCGAACCGCTCTTGATGAATGCGCCGGGTTACTCGTACGGAGTCCTGCTGTGCACGATCCTTGGCTGTTGGGTCATGCGCCGGGCCAAGTCGCGCTGGCCGAACATCAGCAACATCGGATTGATCGGCATATTGATCGTCTGGACGTTTTTCTTCGATCTGGTCATCGAGGGGTTATTCCTCATGCCGATGGGACTTTTCACCTACCCCGGTGCAATTAGGGCCCTGTCGATCAACGCTGGCACCTACTACCAATGGCCGGTCTACGAAGGGCTGATGTGGGGAGGTGTCCAGGCGGGTCTGTGTGCGCTGCGCTTCTTCACCGACGATCGAGGGCGGACATTCGTTGAACGGGGACTGGAACGCGTCCAAGGTGGGTTTGCGAAACAACAGCTCATGCGCTTCCTCGCGATCTTCGCGGCGTGCAGCGCTTTCTTCTTCGTGTGCTACAACATCCCCGCTCAGTGGTTCGCCTTGCACCAGGATCCCTGGCCGCAGGACCTTTTGAAGCGCTCGTATTTCCTGATGGGAATCTGCGGGGAAGGGACCGACCGGCCTTGTCCTGATCCTGCACTCCCTGTGCCCAACAAAAAGTCTGGCTACATCAATCAGGACGGCAAGCTTATTCTTCCGCCGGGTGTCGAGCTTCCGAAGACCGTTCCGTTCGATCGAGGTCGTTGAAATGTCGAGCTCATCGCCGATCCCTCTCGCAGGTTCAAGCCGATGCACGGTCACTTGATGACAGTTCTTCAGAGGGAGAAAGCGTCATGAGCGACCTGTCGAGCAAGAAGAACGCGCCCACTATCACCGAGCCGCTCGGCGGCGCGGCCGGACTCGGTGCCCATGCTGAGCCTGAGGCGAAGCCCGTAAAGATTTGGGCCGTCGGGGGCGGCGCACTCCTGGCGCTCCAGTTATATGTATGGATCCGCTGGCTCACCGGGCCCTACTTCGAGCGGGTGCCCTCGGGCCCGAGCGATCCGCCGATGTTCATGAAAGTGCCACTCATGGCGAACGCGATCGTTCTCTGGGTTGCCCTTCCGTTCGCCCTCTGGTGGTTCATCATCAGGCCTTGGCGCCGCGAGCGGCGAGTCACGCTGGACGGCATGCTCTTAGGGTCGATGGGCCTGATGTTCTTTCAGGATCCGCTCCTGAATTACTTCAACACCTGGTGTACGTACAACAGTTGGCTATTCAACCGCGGCTCCTGGTCACCGTATATTCCGGGTTGGGTGTCGCCCGACGCGCCCGGCCATCAGGTGCCAGAACCCCTCCTGACGAATGCACCCGGATACGCGTACGGAGTTCTCCTGATCACGATCGCCGGATGCTTTGCGATGCGCAAAATCAAGGCGCGATGGCCGAGCATCAGCAATCTTCGGTTGATTGCCGTCACCTACGCGCTCGCCATCCTCTTCGACTTCGTCATGGAGGGCCTGGTCATGCTGCCGATCGGTTTCTACACCTATCCCGGCGCCATCCGGTCTGTGTCGCTCAATGCCGGCACCTACTACCAATGGCCCATCTACGAAGGACTGATGTGGGGCGGCGTCCAGGCAGCTCTGTGCTGTCTGCGCTTCTTCACCGACGATCGTGGCCGCACAGTCGTCGAGCGCGGACTGGACCGGGTTCGTGGCGGAGTCGCCACGCAGCAGGTCGTTCGCTTCCTGGCGATCTTCGCGGGGGTCAGCGCTTGCTTCTTCATCTTCTATAACGTTCCCGCGCAATGGATCGGCATGCACGCTGATCCCTGGCCCGAAGATCACCAGAAGCGCTCCTATTTCAATGGGGGCACCTGCGGTGCTGGGAGCGACGTCCCCTGTCCCAATCC
>NZ_JBAUZA010000184.1:0-21893 GCF_049585075.1 Mycobacterium sp. | reverse complement strand
GGATACAACAACACCTGCAGAGCGGGCGCGACCTCGCCGCGGTCCCGCGCGAGCAGCGCCAACGCCGCAGCTAACCCACCGCCGGCACTGGCGCCGCCGATCGCCACCCGCGCAGGGTCCACCGCAGGCAGTCCCGTCAACCAGGTCACCACCGAATAGCAGTCCTCCAACCCCGCGGGGTAGGGATGTTCCGGCGCCAGGCGGTATTCCACCGATGCGACCGTGATACCCAGCTCCCGCACGAACCGGCGGCACTGCGCGTCATCCAGGAATGTGCGGCCAGCAACATAGCCGCCGCCGTGGATCCATACCATCGCCGCCCCGCTCAGTTCGGGGGGACGATACAACCGCACCCCGGCACCCGACGCCAGCGTCAGCACCTCGACGTGCTTCGGCGTGCGCCGCCACTCGAGCCGGCTCATCGCCCGCATCAGAGGCAGCGTCCTCGGCGTCATTAGTTGTCGGGGTGTGAGCAGGGCGAGGCGGCGCAGATCGGGATTCACAGAATTCATCAATGATCGTCAGCCCTTTGGGATCGGCTTACGCGTTTGCAGTCGCCCTCTGGACTTCCAGGCGCAGACCCAGCGCTGCCTGTTCTGACGTTGATACGCGAAAGTACAAGATCACTGAGGAACTGATCAGCGATGAACATGTTGACTCCGACCTTCATCGCACTCCCATCGAGCCCCCAATTCATACATTGTACGATAGTATCGCATCTAGCTGAAGCATGTAATGGGCGCGATTGCGAGCCGATGTCGCGCCTTCGGCGAGGGAAGCTGGACATATCGACGGCGATGACAGTCCGAGGGCGGTCGGCTGACCTCCCGCAAAGCTAGACGAACGATGTCCAAAGCGATTGACGGAATTATCAGCGGTTCTCGACACGCAAACCGAAGAGGTCACCTTTCCCGCAATATTGCAGTGGGATGAGTTGTTGGACGATCCGTCCGAGTGGTATTACCGGCAGGTTCCTCGGTAACTGGGTGCCGCTCGCCTGACTGTGGTTGTCCCATCAGTTGTGTTTCGCCTCGTAGCGCAGCAGGACCCTGCCACCCGGAAAGGTGCGGTTCTCCAACAGTCGCAGCGAGATCCATGACGGCAGTGTCGGGAAGAACGGGGTGCCGCCGCCTACGGCGGTGGGCGTGACCACGATCCGGTATTCGTCCACCAGTCCGGCCTGCACGATCGGTGCGGCCAGCGTCGCACCGGCCACCTCCAGCCGGCCGTCGGTTTCGGCTTTCAGCTTCGTCACCGCCTCGACCGGGTCGCCGCGTTCCAGGCGGGAGTTCCAGTCGACGGACTCCAGGGTGCGCGAGAACACGACCTTGGGCATGTCGCGCCAGATGCGGGCGAAGTCAACGATCAGAGGTGTGGCGTCCGGGGTCTTGTCGGCGGTCGGCCAGTACGCCGACATCAGTTCGTAAAGCCGCCGCCCGTAGAACGCCAAGGCGGTCTCCCGCTCGAAGTCGTTCCAGTACTGGTGCAGTTCTTCGCTCGGATCGCTCCAGTCGATGTCGCCTTGTGCGTCGGCTATATACCCGTCCACCGATACGTTGAAGCCATAGATGAGTTTGCCCATGCGCATCAGACTGCACCGGAGGGCAAAACTCATCGCGACGCCACACTTGGAATCGTCAAATTCTTGTCGATGGGCGAGCCAGCAACGGCTGGTCTTGGGGGGCGGCACGAGCGGTCGAAGCAGTCCGCAGCGAACAAAGCGGTTTGGCACTAGCTTTGTCGTCGTCCTGCGCGCACCGGCGTGGCGATGGGCTGCGGAGCGGCTGGTCGGTTTGCTCGCGCGGTCTTGCTGTTGACCGCGGTGCGGAAGTGAGCCAGCAGCAGTCGAACCGCGTAGCAAAAGCCGCTGACAAGAAACATGACCGAAGTGAGCAACAACCAGCGACCTAGAAAGGGCTGCTGGGTATGTCCGGTGGCGGCCAAGTAAGTCGCCGAGCCCTGCCCGAATATGCCCGGCCAAAATATGAGCAGGGTCAATCCCGATGCAAGCGCCGGAATGCGGACATAGTTCAGCCCCGGGGCGTGGAGTTGCCCGCGTCGGCGTCGCGGTGTGGCCGTCGTGCCCAGAACGCGGTCGGCAAGTGCGTACAGCGGGAACAACGCGAGATCGTGGAGGATGATCGCCGCGGCAAGCCAGGTAGCGATGGATTGCCACCATGTCTGCGGATTCCACAATGTTGCCGGATTGAAGGTGAACACGATGTAGCCGGCCAACGTGAAGCCTGCGGCCATGGTCATCAGGTGCAGCGGGTGCGAGCCGTAGAACCTGCGTAACCGTACGAGGAAAACAGACATCTCAATCGGCCTGAAACTCAATGGAACTGACCCACTTTGTGTTGTGGACACCGGGAAGCGCTGGAACGATGATCCGAGCCGGGTACCCGTGATCCGGCGACAGGTCGACGCCGTTTACGCGCAACGCCAGCAACGCATCGGGGTCAAGCACTTGATTGGCCTGCAAGAAGGCGTGGCCGAAATCCCCAATTTTGTCGTCTACGGCTTTCTGCAGCGATTGCACCCGAGCCAACAGCGGCGCTCGCACACCGGCTGTGGCGGCCAGATCGGCTAATCGCACCCCGCTCCAGGTCTGGACGGTGGACCAGCCTTGGACACAGCCGATTGGCAGCCGCACAGTGTGCTGCGGCATCGCGGCCAATGCAGCACGGTCGAGTACCACCGGTATCGGTCCGCCAGTAAGCCTGAGGCGCCACGCAGCGCCGATCGCCGCCGAATCGATTCCGGCGGCAGCGGCGGTCTTGTTGACCGGAAAGTCGTTTGGGCCATCAACACGGGTGCGCCCCCGCGGCAGAAACAACACGGTCTCGCGAGTGAGGCCGCCGACGGTTTGCCCGACTGTCAGCGCGGCGAGTCCCAGCGCACCGCTCCCGACCAGTGCCAGCGCACCGCGACGGCTCATCGTGGCCGGAGCGGGATCGTCGGCAACTAACCCCTCGGGGCCACGCGGCTCGGGTCGGGTATTGGCACGGTTGACGCGCAACACCTCTCGCATCGGCATCGACCGAATCCCGCGCACCATCTTTGGGATCTTCAGCGTGATGTGCATCAGGAAACCGACGATGAATACCCACGCTCCAAAGTAGTGCGCCGTGTGCCAGGGGAACCAAAAAAGAAAGTTGTACTGGATGAACAGCAGACCGGTTGCGATTTCAAAGAGGATTCCACCGACAAGCATTACCAGCGAAATTCGCTCAAGCAGTTGGGCGATCGATCGGGCTGGGGGCCAAGCGAAAAGTCGCGGAATCACAGACCACAACTTGGCGATCACCACCGGGATCAGCGTGACGCCAAGGCCTACATGTACACCCTGGTTAAGGCCATACAGCCACGCAGGACGAGATGGCCAATCGAAGGTGGGCAGCTTCAACCAACCAACATCGGCGGGGAGTGCCTGTCCGAACCGGGGCGCATATGCCATGTACGAAAGGAGTCCCGTGAGGATCACGAGGGGCAACCCGATCACCAACACTGCCCCCAAGGTCGATGTGAGCCAAGGTCCGCGCAGCGGGCTTCGCCAGTGCCGTCGCACGCTCACACCGGGCGGGGGATGACGATCGAGGCTGCGCCACAGACGACGCGGAAAGCCGTACCGCCCTGAGTCGCTCGGCGGCTCGGGGCTGCGCGGTCTGGGCGTTTCTGACCCGCCAGACTTCATCAGCAAACCTCCAGCGACCTACCAGCCAAAGTGAAGTGGGGATCGCGAGGTGCACACTGGCGACTTGGTCCACACAGCAGACGCCGGTGACGCCGTCGTTGCTGGCTGGTGGATCGCCACATTAAGACCACTCCTCCGGATATCGGTACGGGCGCTTGGTTTCACATCGCACGCAACATGGCGGCACGGCCCTTGACATGAAGTTTTTGCAGTGTGGAGGTACGCAATTCGGCCATACGCTCCTCCATTTTCTTGCCGAGTGCGTCCAGCAGTTCTTTGCTCAAATCTATTGGTGCGGGACATAAGTCACGCTCTTCTTCGGTGGCGTGAGCGTCCAAGACGGTGACGAACGAGTGCCATTCGGCCTCGTATTCCGGTGCTGTCCTAGGGGTCCGCAACAGCACCGTGAGCTGATCCCAGACTTGTCGGTGTTCGGCATGGGCGATTGCGACGAGTTCGCTTGCCTGCGCTACGCCCGGATAGAACAAGTCGTCCTCGATGCGCATGTGGATGTCGAGCTCCATCAACAATTCGTCGAGGGCCTCTTGCCGTGCGTCAGTTTCCGGTGGAATCGCGCTGATCTTTGCGCACAGGCGGCGTAGCACTTTATGGTGCTCGAACAGCACGTCATAGGCGTTCATTGCGCCACCCCGCGCACCTCGACCATCCCATCGCGGATCCGAGTCGGATATCTCGGCAGGGCAGCTGTCGCCGGGCCGCGCACCACCTCACCCGACTCGCACGCGAATTTTGAACCGTGCCAAGGACATACGATTCGGTCGCGGTCGATCCAGCCGTCATGCATCGGCGCACCTAAGTGCGGGCAGTGCTGACCAACGGCGAACACCTGATCGTCGTTGCGATACAGAACCACGCCGACGCCCTCGATCTGGACTCGCTGTGGCTGCCCGTTCAGCGCGGTGATAGGCAGCGCGGGCGTCCAGTTGTGCCCGCTGAGCCGAGAGCCAGAGCGGTCCACCCCGGTGCCTGATCCGTACACCAGCTCACCGCCCAAATATCCGCTTCCGAGAGTGAGCCCGTAGCCCAGCGCGCTGCCGGCCATCGCGCGCACATGACGGCCACGACCGCGGTCCCACCACGACAACGCATAAAGACCAGTTGCGACCGCGTTCAGCAAGCCGTGGATCAGGCCCACTCGACGCGATTGCTCATGGGTGTGTTGCCAGTCCGTCAGACCGGTAGCCGCCGCACCGATGCTTCCGGCAAGACCCACGCCCAACGCAAACCTCGAGGCATCGCGCCACTCCGGTGCGCGGCGACCCAGCACGCTGACGGCGTCCATCGCCACCGTGCTTGCCACCGCCCCAGTCGGCACCGACGTCAATGCCGGATGCAACGGATGACCCAGCCAGGTGCCGTGCAGCGCGTTACTGACACGGTCACGATGTCTGCCCATGGCGGCGAACAAAAACGTAAGCGCATGCTCCAACCGGTAGCTTGGCCGATCCAGCCACTCCTGTTTTTCGAGAGCTATCCGGACAGCAAGTCCGGCCCTGCGCAGCCGATCTAAAGAAAGTTGCGACCGCTCAGCCACGGCACCCCTCCCGTGTGTGCGAAAGCGAATCGATGCGGGCTCCCCGACCCCTCGACCCATCAACCGATCTGGATTGGCGCGGCGCACCGGTCTCGACGCCGCCTCGGCTATGGACCGACTGCGACCACCCGGTCGCCCTAGTCCATGTCTAGGACACGTACTCCGATGGCGATTTGTTCAATCGCAACAACACCTCGGCATACGGGTCAGCAAGACTAGGGAGCATGACCGCCATCAACGGGCGAAAACGCCAAAGTCCGACTATCGGCCATTCAGCAGACAGGCGAGGTCGAACCAGAGAATGTCGGCGGGATTGGTGAACCATTGAAAGTGCGCCTGCGTGCCTACGTTATGACCCCACGGTCGGCCGCGCCGCCAGCTGGGTGGCTCCGCGACGATCTGCTCGGGCCCGGGTAGCGGTCGACCTGCCGGTCGCCGCGTTGCGCCGACAACAACCACGGAGGGTCGGATGACCAACAACGTGCGTGGAGGGGTGCGGCTGAGCGGGGTCAGCAAGACTTACGGCGAGGACGCCGTTGCTGTGCACGCATTGCGGAAGGTCGATCTCGACATCCCCGCGGGCAAATTGGTGGCGATACTGGGTCCAAGCGGGTCGGGTAAGACCACGCTGCTCAACGTTATCGGCGGCATCGAATCGGCCGATTGCGGAACGATCGTCGTCGCCGGGCAAGACATTTCGGGCCGCCGAACGCGCGACCTGGGCGCTTTCCGCCGCGCGCACGTCGGGTTCGTGTTCCAATTCTTCAATCTGATTCCCACCCTGACCGCGTTCGAGAACGTGCAGGTGGTAATCGAGTTGACCGGCCGAGGTGACCGTGACCGCGTTCCGGATCTGCTTGCCGCGGTCGGCTTGTCGGATCGCGCCAATCATTTCCCGGCGCAGCTCTCCGGCGGAGAACAGCAGCGCGTAGCGATCGCCCGGGCGCTGGCCACCGACCCCGACCTACTGCTGGCCGACGAACCGGCCGGTGCACTGGACGTCGCGACGGGCCGCCAGGTTCTTGAGTTGTTGCAACAGACCAGCCGTGCCGGGCGCAGCGTGATCATGGTGACTCACAACGAAGCTGCCGCCGAGATCGCCGATCAAGTCATGCGGTTGCGCGACGGCTCCATCGTGTCGGTGGAATCCAACGCGGCGCCGGCCGATGCCGCGACCATCCGTTGGTGAGCACCGTGATGGTTCGCACGTTGCACAAGAAGGTATTTCGCGATCTGCGGCGGCGCCTGCCGCAGGCCGCCGCGATCGGCGCGATCGTGATGCTAGGGGTGTTGCTGTTCGTCGCCAGTTACGATTCTTTCCGAAACGTCCAGGCGTCGTACGACCGCACCTATGTTAGAACACATTTCGCCGATCTGACCGTGACCGGCGGTGAGCCGGACACCTTCGCAGCGGCGATCCGGAACACCACGGGTATCCGCCGCGTGGTGACCCGCACTCAAGCCGATCGACCGATGATGGTCGATGGCACCAAACTTGTCGGCCGGGTCGTCGGACTGCCATCGCTAAACAGTCACGGAATCAACGACATCGACCTGATCGAAGGACGCCTTCCTGACCCCACACACGACGACCAGGTGCTCGTCGAGCGTCACACCGCCAATACGTTCGGCCTGGCCGCGGGCCAACGCATCCAGGTGTTTGACGGCACGCATTGGCGGGAGGTGACGGTCTCGGGCATTGCGCGATCGCCGGAGTATCTCTGGCCGGCCCGTAACCGCCAAGACATTCTCGGCGACCCTCACGCGTTCGCCGTGCTGTTCGCTGCCGAGCCGCTCGCCCGAGCATTGTCTGCACGCACGACGCCGAATCAGACATTGATCGAGATGGTCGACGGCACAACCCCTTCCGACCGCAACGCGGTCGCCGGCCTGCTGCGTTCCGCCGGGGCGGTGGATATCGAAGACCGTGGCGATCAACCGTCGGATGGGGCGCTGCGGGAAAACTTCAACGGCTTCTCGGTCATGGCGATCGGATTTCCAGTGATGTTTCTGTCTGCGGCGGCCCTCGCCGGCTACGTGTTGATCACCCGCCTGGTTTACACCGAGCGACCGGTCATCGGCACTCTGCTTGCCCTGGGCGCACGCCGGGGCGCGGTCGTCGGGCATTACGTGTGGCACGGCACGCTGATCGCCGCGGTCGCTGGCGTGGCCGGAGTTCTTGCCGGGTGGGCGGCCACTTCCGCGTACACCACTCTCTACACGTCTCTGCTGGGACTCCCGGACACTGTGATCGAGCATCGAATCCCCACCGCCATCATTGGTTTGGCCCTCGGGCTGGCCACCGGGGTTATCGCGGGGCTCGCACCGGCGATTAGCGCCGCCCGAACCGAACCCGCCGAGGCGATGCGCGGCGACGGGGTGCGCCGGATGCGGATAGGTCTGCTTACCCGGCTGTCCGCGCGATGGGCGCTGCTGCCCGTGGCGGTTCGGATGGCACTACGGTCTCTGACCCGAAGCCGACGCCGCACCGTCGCGACCATGGTCGGCGGCGTGCTGGCGCTCGTGCTGATACTCGCCTCGGCGGGCATGCTGACCAGCGTGCGGTCGATGCTCGCCATTCAGTTCAGCCAAGTCCAGCGTCAGGATGCCACAGTCATGACCGCGCCGAGTCCCAATGATGTTGGGGCTCAACTCCTATCGCTGCCCGGCGTTGCCGTCGTCGAACCGGCAACCATCGCGCGGGTCACCATTGTCACCCACGGACACACATATCCGACATCGCTCACCGGCCTCGACCCCGCCACGGTCATGCACGGGTTTCGTACCCCGGAGGGCACAGCGCGAACGCTGCCACCCGAGGGGGTCCTCGCCGGCGTTGCGCTGGTGAACAAACTAGGGGTGCGCGTCGGCGAAGTCATCACGGTCATGCCGGCGACTGGACCCGCCCGACAGATTCGCCTGACCGGGTTGGTAGACGAACCGTTGGGGACTGCAATGTATGCGACCAACTCCGTGGCTCGATCGATCACCAATGCTGGACCCGACGGCTACTTGCTGCGCTTCGGCAACGGCGTTGACCGCGATCGGGTGCGTGCCGCTGCAACCGGACTTGCCGGCGTGGTCGCCTACACCGATGCGCACGCGGTCGAACACCAAATCGAGAGCTACCTCGTCATCTTCTGGGCGTTCGCCGGCTCGATGCTGGTACTAGGCGCTCTGCTCGCGTTCACGGTTGTCTACGTGACCATGACGGTGAACCTGGCCGAACGGACGGGCGAACTCGCTACCCTGCGCGCAGCCGGCGTGCCGATTCGCCGGCTCACCGCCGTCGTGGCGGTCGAGAACATCGCGGCGATCTTGCTCGCCGTCCCGATCGGCCTGGCCGCCGGCGTCGCCGCAGGATGGCTGTTCCTGCGCTCGTACAACAACGACCTGTTCAACCTTCACTTTTCCGTCGGCCCGTTGGTGCTGATACTTGGCACCGTCGCCGTCATCGTGACCGCAACTGTCTCCCAGTTCCCCGCCGCCCGACTCATCGAACGCATCGATGTCGCGAAAGTGGTCCGCGAGCGGGCGCAATAACCGCGTTAACCAACGGGGTTTGTTGAACGCGCGGCATGCGCGGTCCGTGTCCCTAGTGAAGGTCAGCGTGGGGAGTATCAATGTGACCATTCGCGAGGGGGCCAGCCTGTCGAGGCGCGATCGCCTGCGGGCCGCGCTGTCTGACTATCTGGCCTTGACGAAGCCGCAGACCATTCACCTGGTGATAGGCGCAGTTCCGCCGATGTTGCTCGCCAACCGCGGTGTCGTGGCCCCGGTGTTGATTATCAACACACTCGTCGGCGCGATGCTCATGGCGGCAGGCGCGAACACGCTCAACTGCGTTGCCGACGCCGACATCGACAAGTTGATGAAGCGCACCGCAGGCAGGCCGCTGGCGCGCGCCGCAGTATCGACACGTCATGCGCTGGTGTTCGGGCTGGTGCTCAGTGCCGGCGGGTTCTTGTGGCTGTGGTGGACCACGAACCTGCTCACGGGTCTGCTGGCGGTGGCAACGATCGCGTTCTACGTTCTCGTCTACACGCTGGTGGTCAAGCGCCGCACCGCTTATAACGTGGTCTGGGGCGGCGCTGTCAACGGCATGCCGGTGATGATCGGATGGTCGGCCGTCACCGGCGCCATCGGGTGGCAAGCCCTGGTGATATACGCGATCGTCGTGTTCTGGACACCGCCGCACAGCTGGGCTTTGGCGATGCGCCACAAGGAGGATTACCGGGCCGCGGGCGTGCCGATGCTGCCGGCCATCGCGACCGAAAGTCAGGTCGCCAAGCAGATCCTCACCTATACACGGTTGACCGTGTTCGCCACGCTTTTGCTTTCGCTTGCCACCGGCTGGCTCTACAGCGCGGTCGCGCTGCTCGCCGCGGCGTGGCTGCTAGTGACGGCTCACCAGCTCTCCGCGCGGGTGAGTCGGGGCGAATCGGCCGATCCAATGCGGCTGTTTCAGCGGTCCAACACTTTTTTGGCACTCGTGTTCTGTGCGCTGGCGGTGGATTCGGCGCTGGCGCTGCCGACATTGCTGGCGCAATGACCGGGAATATCGTTTCCGGTGACGACGACCAGCTGATCATGGTGGACATCCATGACCACGAGATCGGCTGTCTAACCAAGGCTGACGCGCATCGGGGCAGCGGAACGCTGCACCGCGCATTCTCGCTATTCGTGTTCAACCCAGCGGGCGAACTGCTCGTGCAGCAGCGAGCGAAGGGCAAACGCCTGTGGCCAGGTTATTGGTCCAATAGCTGCTGTTCGCATCCCCGCCGTGGCGAGGCGATGAACTGCGCCATCCATCGCCGCCTGTGGGAGGAACTTAGGCTGCGCACGGATCTGCAATTCCTGTTCAAATTCCGCTACCACGCGCAGTACGACTCACACGGCGCCGAGTACGAACTGTGCTCGGTTTACGCCGGTCGCAGCAGCAAGCAACCGCAGCCGAACGCCGAGGAGGTCGCGGCGTGGCGCTACATAACGCCGCAAGCGCTGCAAACCGAGATAGCCGTCGCACCCGAGACTTTCACGCCGTGGTTCAAGCTTGAATGGGCGCGTATCTCGCGGGCGTGTCCCTGGCTGCTCGACACGACACGCCCCGTCCAGCCGACGAATAGCGGACCGAATCGGTGAACTAAACGTGAGCAAGCACCGTTATTTCGGTATGGACGCTTCCGAGGCGGCCCATTCCGACCGGCCCGCAAACGTGACCGTCGATCGCGACGGCATCATCCGCCAATGGGATACCGCAGTCACCGAGTTCGTCGGTCATACAGCCGACGACGCGATCGGGCGAAGTCTCGATATTGTCATCCCGCCCATTTTCCGCCCAGTGCACTGGTGGGGCTTTGACAGAGCGATGAAAACGGGCGAAATGACCGGCGGCACCCTCAAGCTCGTGGCTCTCTGCAAGGACGGTCGCATAGTCGTTGCCCATACAACTATTGCGTTGATACCCGCCGAGGGTGGGGGTGCAGACGGCGCCGTCGTGACGTTCTTGGGTGTTGGCGGCCAATGGGAGGGCAAAGCGTGGCAAGCCGCGCTTGCCCCAATCAATCTCGCGCGCCGAATGGGGCAGCGGGTCCGAGCGGCTCGCCGGTAAGCGACCACCTAACCATGCGAGGCGCGGGCGACCGCGTCGACGGCTTGCGGGTCAAGTTCGAACAACTCGCGCAGCGCCTCGGCATAGCTATCCCCGCCGGGCGTGCTGGCCAGCTGCTTGACTCGCACCGTCGGCGTGTGCAGCAGCTTGTCTACCACCCGCCGGACAGCGCGGGCGACCTGTTCGCGCTGGACGCTGTCCAAAGCGGGCAGCCGGCGCTCCAGGCATAACAATTCCGCCTCCATGACATCGGCTGCGTGCTGGCGGAGCGCGGTTACGGTTGGGGTCACCGCGGCCATCCGCTGGCCAGTGACGTAATCCTCAACTTCTGCGGCAACGATTTGACGCGCAGCTTCGGTATCAGCCGCCGCGGCGCGCGCCGAGGAGTCGCGTTGCACCCGATCCGTGTCGATGACGAAGACTTCGGGCAGCCTCGTCACAGCTGGGTCGACATCGCGGGGCATACCGAGGTCGCAGATCACCAACGGCCTGCGGCGAGGGCGGTCCGCCAGCCCACGATGCACATCCGACTGCGTTACCACCGGCCGCATCGCGCTGGTACACGACACCACCACATCGGCGTCGGCCAGCGCGGTCGATATGTGCTCGAGCCCTCGCGCGTCGGCGTCCACGCCTTGTGCACACAAGGTGTCGGCCAAGTGCTGGGCGCGCGGGAGCGACCGGGTGACAACGTAAATGCGTGCCACACCTGCGCAAACCAAATGCTTGGCCGACAAGGCCGCCATCGAACCGGCACCCACAATCACTGCGCTACATCCGGCCAGCCCGCCCAACTGGGCGTCGGCCATGCCCAGCGCAACCGACACCATCGAAGTGCCGGCGGCACCGATCGCGGTCTCCGAGTGCACGCGTTTGCCCGCCGCCAGCGCCCGCTGGGCCAGCTCATGCAGGACGTGCCCGACGGTGTGGTTGGCCTCAGCGGCCGCATAGGCGCGGCGCACCTGGCCCAGCACTTGCTGCTCGCCTACTACCGCCGAATCCAAACCACTGGCCACAGCGAACAGATGCTCGACGGCCGCTTCGGCGTAGCGCACATAGGCGTATTTCGTCAGGTCGCGCAACGACATCGCGGCCCGCGCCGCGAGCACTTGCCCGATCGCCATAACTCCGCCATGGAATGCTTCGACCACCGCGTACACCTCGACGCGGTTGCATGTCGACAAAACCATGGCCTCGGTTACCAGGGAGGACTGCAAGATCTGGTCTGCGATCTTGGCCTGATCAAACCTGCTGGAACTCAACTGCTCGAGCACCGATACCGGCGCGCTGCTGTGCGAAACCCCGAACAGCAATACGCTCACGGCCGGATCACCAACTTAGGTTTCCTGGGACATGCGGTACCAGGCGAGCAGCAAAGTCGTCAGAGGACGCTCGTCGCCGTGCAATCGCACTACGCTTGCCGACGACTTCGCCAAACGCCTACATAGGACACGATGCGGCACCGAATTCAGTTCGATGGCCAACTGCTTGCATGAGAGCAACGGGCGACCCCGCCTCGACAACACGGATACGCATGAGCGTCATCAGAGTCGAATTCGTCTCAGACGAATTAGCCACCGCGCAACGTTCTTTCAACCAAGTGGGTTGATGACTACCTCATGCAGACTGAGAGTTGAACCTGGCTCAGACCGTCTAAAAGACCAGCGCCCCAATGTCTTTGCGCGCCCCGGAGCATCAGAAATCTTCAGCCGGAGTCAATCCCCAGTGCAGCTGCCAGCCGGTGCCGGTAACGGTCCAGGCGGTAACGCCGGCATAAGGCCGGAGAAGGGGCCTGGCGGCGGCTGGGGCACGACGCACTGAACCATCACGTAGTTCGTCCCGCTGCGCGTTACGGCATGCCAGTACGAGCCGTCCGCATAGGGCACACCGTCGCAATAGGGCTCGACGGGTTGGCCTGGTTGGCCGCCCATCCCCGCGCCACCAGGGCAGTAGTTGGCACCGACGTCGGGCTTGTGTGGATCAGGGTCCGCGTGGCCCGCTGGCGCGGTCAGGATGGCGGTGGTGATCAGCGCCAAGGTCGTCATCACAAGTTTCATGGTCAAATCTTGCTGCCTACGGCCGCACTTCGGCGTGCTTTGGACGATGAAAATGCAGGGTGTGTCGAAAGTCTCGGTGTAGCTCGCTCGCTGAGTTCACCGCGCCGCTGGTTACTTGCGGCCCTGGCCATGCAGACATGCGCTGAGCGGCAATGCTTTGCTCTAGCGTGGCTTTATGCCGTTGATTTCGAAATTGTCAATGTCGCAATGGCGGCGCGAAATGCTGCGAACCAACTTCTGGCTCATGCCGTCCTTGGAGGTGCTCGCATCGATCGCCCTGTTTTGGGCCACCTTGGAGGTAGATCGCGCCGTCTACCACGGCGTTCTCAGCCTGCCTGCGTGGGTAGAAGCCGGCAGCGCTGATACGGCACGGGAGATTCTTCTCGCGGTAGCCGCGGCGATTATGACGGTGATCGGGATCAATTTCTCGGTCACCATCGTCACTCTGACGCTGGCATCGACCCAATTTGGGCCTCGGATGCTGCGCAACTTCATCCGCGATCGCGGTACTCAGCTGACGCTGGGCACGTTTGTCGCGACGGCCGTGTACTGCGTGCTGGTGCTGTTAGCGATCGGCCCTGCAGAGCATGGCGTCTTCGTGCCGCACCTGTCGGTCTCGGTCGTCTTCTTGCTGGTCCTCGTCGATCTGGCGGTACTCATCTACTTCCTCCATCACATCGCCATCCAGATCCAGCTGCCATTCGTCATTGCAAGTATCGCCAAGGACCTAACGCGATACCTCAAGGTGCGAAGGCCCGACATCCGCATGTCAACCGGGGATCAGCAAAACGACCGTGAGGAAATTACTGCGCTGATTGACACCATCGCGTCTTCCGGCGCGATGATCTGTACCCCGAAAGGTGGTTATCTGCAGGCAATCCGGTACGACATGTTGATCCGGAAGGCGTCGGCCGCCAATGCGGTAGTGCGTTTGCCCTACCGCCCGGGGAATTTTTTGGTCGAAGACGGCGAACTGGCCGCCGTATGGCCGCCCGAAGCCGCGGACCACATTACGCGTTGCCTGAAACGTGCACAGGTCACCGGGCCGGTCCGCACCCTCGCCCAGGACCCCGCCTTCGGCATCGACCAACTGGTCGAGATCGCCATTCGGGCGCTCTCCCCGGCGGTCAACGACACATACACCGCGCTGGCATGCGTCGACTGGCTCGGCAACACCTTGTGCAAGCTCGCGAAGGTGTGGACCCCAGCGCAGGCGTACCGCGACCGCGCCGGCGCCATCCGGGTGATCTGCGAGCAGGTCAGCTACGAGAATTTGGTAGAGCGGGCATTCGACAAGATCCGCCAAGCCAGCCGCGGCATGCCCGCCGTATTGATTCGCCAGCTGGAGTCGCTCAAAGCGATCATGGAGCAGACCACGGACCCCGACCAGGCCCGGGCGTTGATGGATCAAGCGGCGATGATCCAGCGATCCAACCTCCAGTCGGTACCCGAAGAATCCGACCGCGCCGACGTGGAAAGCCGTTACAGCGCCGTGGCCAGCGTTTACGCCCGACGGAACGACTCTGCCGAAAACTACCCGCAACGGCAGCACGACCTTCGCCTGGCGGGAGATGCCGAACCGCGACTTAGCCGAGGCGGCGAAGGGTAGGGGCCCGCTTTACAAGCTGCCCAGGTCGTCGGGCACGTCGACGGCGTGCGCGCGCAGGGCCTCAAGGGGCACCACATCGAGCGTGCGCTCATGCGTCGAGGCGAGCACCACCGGCGCGGCGCATCCGTCGCGGTAGGCCAGCAGCCAATTCCCCGCGGTCACGCACCATCGGTCCCCCGGCACCAGACCGGGGAAGCGGAGCTGCGGTCTCGGTGTGGACAGGTCGTTTCCTATCGCACGCTGATGTTCGAGGAACTCGGCGGTCACCACGGCGCAAATAGTGTGCATGCCGAGATCCTCCTCGCCGGTTGAACAGCAGCCGTCGCGGTAGAAGCCGGTTAGCGGCTCGGTGCCGCAAGGTTCCAGCGCACCACCCAACACGTTGCGCTCAGGCATCGGGCACCTCTCTAGATCGCGTCGACCACGTCGGCCACGCGCCGAAGTTGGCTGACATCGGAACTGGTTGGGATGAGCTGGATTTCGTCGGTGCCGACCGCTTCGAACTTGCGCAGCACCGCGATGAGTTCCTCCTCGCCGCCGGCGAACCCGGTGGTCGGCGCCATCGCGTCGATGTACTCGGTTGGTATCCAGTTCATATAGCGGCGCAGATGCCGGTGCACTTGCGGCCGGGCTTCGTCGAAGGAACCGAGCGCGAACCAGAACGATGTGGCCAAGTGCGGCTTGGGCTTGCCGACCTCGGCCCAACCGGTCCGCGCCACATCGAACAGCTCGTTCTGTTTGGCGACGTCGAGGTCCATCGTGTGGCCGGCCAGGCCATCAGCCCAGGCGGCAGCGCTGCGTAGGGTCTTCGGCCCGATGGTTCCGATCAGCAGCGGCGGGCCGCCCGCCTGAACCGGCGCCGGCCCGACCGGCAGCAGCGACTCGGTGATTTTCTCGCCCGACCAGACTCGTTTCATGACCGCTACCCGCTCGGCCATGCCACGCATGGTCTGCGTCGTCGGGTCCGCGCCGACTGCCTGATAGTCCTCGATGCGGCCGCCCACGCCGATGCCCACCGTCAGCCGCCCGCCACACAGCATGTCGCCCGTCGCCAGCGCCTTGGCCAACATCACCGGGTCGTGCAGCGCAGGCACGATCACCGTCGTCACCAACCGCACTCGATCGGTCCACGCGGCCAGCGCGCCCATCAGCGTCAAAGTCTCGGGGTTGTCGAAGGCCATCCTCTCGCCCCAACACAATGACGCGAACGGGCCGTCATCGATCGCACGCGCCCAATCCCGCAGCACGGCAGCATCCAAGTCCGGCTCCATGACGGGCATGGTCATCGATATCTGCACGACGGCGATTCTGGCATGTAGACCGGTGGGTGCGCGCAGGCTGCGCAGTGGCACGATGTCTGGGATGGGCATCACCGCCAATTCCATCGCGCATGTACGGCTCACCGTCAGCGACATCGAGCGTTCCCGACAGTTCTACGAGAGCGTCTTCGGTTGGCCGGTTCTGCTCGAGGTGCCTGACAACGCCGACGAGGCGACGCGCAAGCAGCTGGGGTTTCTGTTCGGTGGCGTCATCTACGACATGGGTGGTGCGCTGATCGGGCTGAGGCCGGTCGCTACCGACCGCTTCCACGAGGACCGTTGCGGGCTGGACCACCTCGCGTTCAGGGTCGCAAGTAAGGCTGAATTAGACGCTGCGGCAAAGCATCTTGACGATCTGGGCCTCGAGCACGAGCCGGTCAAGGACATCGGACCGACCTACATTCTGGAGTTCCGCGACCCGGACAACATTGCCTTGGAGCTGTCCGCGCCGAAGTAGACTGGCAAGCACCATGCCTATCGAGTTCAACCACACCATCGTCGGCGCCCGCGATAAGCGGGAATCCGCCGAGTTTCTCACCGAGCTGTTCGGGTTGCCGAGTCCGGAGCCGTTCGGCCCGTTCATGACCGTCACACTCGAGCACGGCGCGAACCTCGACTACGCCGATGTGTCCGAAGGCGAGGAGATCCGACCGCAGCATTATGCGTTCCTGGTCTCCGAGGACGACTTCGACGCGATCTACGGCAAGATTCAATCCCGCGGGCTGCAGCACTGGGCAGACCCGGGTGGTAATCGACCCGGCGAAATCAACACCAGAGACGGCGGCCGTGGAGTGTATTTCCGCGATCCCGGCGGCCATTACCTGGAAATTCTCACCAGGCCCTATGGCTCAGGCGGCTAGCGCTACCCAGTGCGGGGGCCGTGGCGCGTGCTTTCCTGGTCGCGATAGTCGTTGGCCATCCGACTGACATGGTTCGGCAGCGCACCGGCCGCGACGTCGGCCAACGTCGTCTCCTCCAGCACCGAGCGCATGCTGGCTCGCAGCGCCCGCCAGAGGTCGGTCAACGCCGCGGTCGGCCCGGAATACGGCAGATCGCCCAGACCGACGTCGCGGACGCTGGCTAGCGGCCCGTCGATGGAACGCAACACGTCGGCAATGCTGATCTGATTACCGGGGCGAGCCAATTCATATCCCCCGTCGCGACCGCGGTGGCTGCGCACCAGGCGATCGGTGCGCAGGTCGGACAAGATGTCGACGAGGAACTGCGGCGGGATGCCCTGGGCTTGCGCCAGGTCGTCAGTCTTGACCCGCACGCCGCCGTCGACGGTGGCGAGCTGGACCATTGCCCGCACGGCATACTCCGCCTTGGCCGACATGCGCATGGACACGATCCTTGCATGCCAAAGTTAAGAACCGGCGTCGCTCAGGCCGTTACAGCCAGCACCGCGTCGGCGTATTCCGGTCGGCACACCACCAGGTCCGGCAGCAGCGGATCGGGCCGGTTGTATTCCAGCGGCGAACCATCGATACGTGAGGTGTGCAAACCGGCGGCACGGGCTACGGCGACCGGCGCCGCCGAATCCCATTCGTATTGCCCACCGGCGTGCACGTAGACGTCGGCCAAACCCTGCACTACCGCGGCGACTTTCGCGCCAGCCGATCCCATCTCGACCAACGTGCCGTTCAGCTGGTCGCGGACCTGCAGCGCGATCGCCGGCGGGCGGGTGCGCGAGACCACGATTCGGGGCGATCCCGGGTAATCCGGCGGCGGCGTGGGATCGGGCGTGGCCAACGTGACGCCTTGTGCGGGCAGCGCCACCGCACCGGCCACCAGATCACCGGATTGCCACAGCGCGACGTGCACGGCCCAGTCTTGGCGGCCGAGTTCGGAAAACTCCCGGGTGCCGTCCAGCGGGTCGACGATCCATACCCGCTCGGAACGCAACCGCACCGGGTTGTCGGCGCCTTCTTCGGACAGCACGGCATCACCTGGGCGTTCGCGTGCCAGCGCCTCCATCAAGTAGTCGTGAGACCGCTTGTCCCCCGCCGCCTTTCGCTCGGCTTGCGTGGCATCGGCCAGCTCATCGCGCACCGTGAGCAGTAGTTGGCCGGCTTCGGCGGCCAGCCGCGCGGCCACTTGGTGGTCGGTGTGGTCGCTCAACTTCGCGACTCGATCAGCTCGACGACTTGCTTCGCCAGCTCGTCGCAGCTGCGGTCCGGCGTGAGCCGCAGGTCGGGATTCTTCGGCCGCTGGTAGGGGCTGTCGATGCCGGTGAAATGCGTGATCTCACCGGCACGCGCCTTGGCGTAGAGCCCCTTGGGGTCCCGGCGCTCGCAATCTTCGAGCGGGGTGTCGCAGAACACCTCGACAAAGTCGAGCCCGGCCTCGGCATGTACCCGGCGAGCCAGGTCGCGATGCTCGGCAAGTGGGCTGATCGCCGGTACCAGCACGGTGTGCCCGGAATCGGCGATCAGCGCCGCGACATGTGCCAGACGACGCAGGTTCTCCGCACGGTCGGCCATACTGAAACCCAAATCGGCATTTAAACCGTGCCGCAAGTTGTCGCCGTCGAGAACGTAAGCGGGGACTCCTTTTTCGAGCAGCTTCTGCTCGACCAGCATCGCCACCGACGACTTGCCCGAACCCGACAGCCCGGTGAACCACAAGGTGCGGCCCCGCGACATCCGGTCCTCGGCGGTTACCAGTGACTTGTGCGGCACCGTATTCGGGCTCGCCGAGCGTGCCGAGACCTCACGCAACATCATGCCTGCGGCGACGGTCCCGTTGGTGTGGGGATCGATCAGGATGAACGAGCCGGTGCTCGGGTTGCGGGTGTATTCGTCGAGCAGCAGCGGCACCTGGCTGCGCAGCGAAATGCGACCAAGTTCGTTGAGCTGCAACGAGTCCGCGGTTGTGTCGCGGCGAAGCGTGTTGACATCGAGCCGGTAGTCCAGCGCGGTGACCCGTACCCGGGTAGTCCGGGTGGTGTGCTTGATGAGATAGTCGCGACCGGCTTCCAGCGCCGCGGCATCCGCCATCCAGCACACGGTCGCATCGAATTCCTGGGCGATCCTCGGCTGATTGGTCGGCCGGGCGATCATGTCGCCGCGGGATATGTCGATGTCGTCGGCGAGGCTGACCGAAACAGCCATCGGCGGAAACGCTTCTGTCACAGGCCCGGTCGGCCCGGCGATCGCGGTGATCCGGCTTGGCTTGCCGGTCGGCAGCACTACCACTTCGTCGCCCGGGCGCATCACACCGCTGGCCACCGTGCCGGCGTAACTGCGGTGGTCTTGATGGTCGTGGGTTTGCGGCCGGATGACGTACTGGACCGGGAAGCGGACGTCGACCAGGTTGCGGTCGCCGGCGATGAAAACCTCTTCGAGGTGCGACAACAGTGCCGGCCCTTCGTACCAGGGCGCGCGGTCGGACTTGGTCACCACATTGTCGCCGTGCAGCGCCGACATCGGGATCGCGAGCACGTCGTGCACATCCAAGCGGGTGGCGAAGGCGTGGAAGTCGTCGCGAATGGCCTCGAAAGCTTCTTTGTCCCAGTCGATCAGGTCCATCTTGTTGACCGCGAGCACGATGTGCTCGATGCCCAGCAGCGACGCCAAGAAGGTGTGCCGACGGGACTGCTCGAGCAGACCGTGCCGGGCATCGACCAGCACGATAGCGAGTTGGGCGGTCGATGCCCCGGTCACCATGTTGCGGGTGTACTGAACGTGGCCGGGCGTGTCGGCGATGATGAATTTCCGCTTGGGAGTAGCGAAGTAACGGTAGGCGACGTCGATCGTGATGCCTTGCTCACGCTCGGCCCGCAACCCGTCGGTGACCAATGCCAGGTCGGTGTAGTCGTGGCCGCGTTCCTTGGAAGTTTTTTCGACCGAGGCCCACTGGTCTTCCATGACGGCCTTGGAGTCATACAGAAGCCGACCGATCAGGGTGGACTTGCCGTCGTCGACGGAGCCCGCCGTTGCGATGCGTAGCAATGTTGCCATCAGAAGTACCCCTGCCGCTTGCGGTCTTCCATCCCAGCCTCGGAGATGCGGTCATCTGCCCGGGTGGCTCCCCGCTCGGTCAGCCGGGAGACCGCCGTCTCGGCGACGACCTCCGCGACGGTGGCCGCGTTCGACTCCACGCAGCCGGTACAGGTGACGTCGCCGACGGTGCGGAATCGCACGGTCTTCTCGAACACCTTCTCGTCGGCGCGGGGCTGCATGTGGCGGTCAACGGCCAGCAGCATTCCGTCCCGCTCGAACACCTTGCGGCGGTGGGCGTAGTAGATCGACGGCAACTTGACCTTCTCGGCGCCGACGTAGGACCAGATGTCGAATTCGGTCCAGTTGGACAACGGGAACACCCGGATGTGCTCACCCTTGTGGTGCCGCCCGTTATAGAGGTTCCACAACTCGGGCCGCTGCGCCTTGGGGTCCCACTGACCAAACTCGTCGCGGAAGCTGAACACCCGCTCCTTGGCGCGCGCCTTCTCCTCGTCGCGACGGGCGCCGCCGAATGCCGCGTCGAACTTGTTTTCGCGGATCGCACGCAGCAGCGTCACCGTCTGGATCGGGTTGCGCGACGGGATGGTCTCGACGACCCGGCCCGCATCGATGTCGTCCTGCACCGACGCCACCACCAGTCGCACCCCGGTCTCTGCAACCAGCTCGTCGCGGGCTTGGATGACCTCGTCGAAGTTGTGACCGGTGTCGACGTGCATCACCGGGAACGGCAGCCGGCCGGGCCGGAATGCCTTGAGTGCCAAATGCAGCATCACGATCGAGTCCTTTCCGCCCGAGAACAGCAAGACCGGGCGCTCAAACTCGGCGGCCACCTCACGAATGATGTGGATGGCCTCGGCCTCCAGTGAGCGCAAATGGCTCAATTCGTATTGCCCGGGCACCGGGCGGCGGTCGCTTTCCCCCGCCGCCGGGCTAGCCGTCGCTTGACTAGACATCAACCCCTCAATTCTGGGTAAAGCTGGTAGTATTGGTCAGGTTTATGAGCATTACCCTGTATAAAACCAGCATGAGCCGAAAGTGTCAATGAATTCGCGCGATCCCGCTTGTCACCAATAGCCACACCAGCACCCTCAGTTGGGCGTGGCTCGTTTTGAGAAGTGATATCGCCCGCGGGCCGAAATGAAAGACGAAGTTACCCGCCCGGTCAGCGACTGAAGAGACTATTGAGGCTCGTGAGGTTCAGCGAGCCAGAGCTACAGCTTGACCTCGTTGAGCTGGCCCGTTGCGACGTCGAAGACGAACCCGCGCAACGACTCGTGCTTGGTGACGAACGGGCTGTTTTCGATGCGACGCAGTGACTGGCGAACGTCCTCGGCCAGATCGGGGAAGGCCTCGGCCGCCCACGGCGGTTTGACCCCGGTTTCTTCTTGGATAGCGCGCTTGAAGTCGTCGTCGCGGAAGGTGAGCATCCCGCAGTCGGTGTGGTGAATCAGGATGATCTCGCGGGTTCCCAGCAACCGTTGGCTGATCGCGAGCGAGCGGACCGCATCGTCGGTGACTACCCCGCCGGCGTTGCGGATGACGTGAGCCTCGCCCTCTTTGATTCCGAGCAGACGGTAGACGTCCAGCCGGGCGTCCATGCACGCCAGGACGGCCACTTGTTTGCTCGGCGGCAGCGGCAGCGGCCCCTTGAAGGAGCTCGCGTATTCGGCGTTGTGGGCTAGGTAGTCATCGGTAACCGTCACGCCAATCTCCTTGTGTCGCAGTGTCGTTTGCTGCACAGCCCCGACCCAAAGGGGTCAGTTTAACAATCGACGGACAGACTTTCACCGGTCCGGATCAGCCCGATCAGAACGACTCGGAGCGCTCGGCCGGTGTCGCAGCGGGAACGGATTTCGGCACCCACGCGGCCTAGCTGGGCCTTTGGCCCGTGCCCGCGCCGGCCCAGATCAGATCTTTTACCCTGGCCCCATGCGAGACAGGCAAGGCCGGCGGCCATGATCCGCTTCCTGCTACGCCGCTTGCTCAACTACATCGTGCTGCTGGTGCTGGCGTCGTTCTTGGCCTTCTACCTGGCCTCGCTGGCGTTTCATCCGTTGGACAGCTTCATCGAACGTCACCCCCA
>NZ_JBAUZA010000183.1:0-4893 GCF_049585075.1 Mycobacterium sp. | reverse complement strand
ACGTTGCTGAGCCGGGCAGACCCGATGGTGGCGGAAGCACCGCAGCAGCGGCTGTCGATACGCCGCGCGTGGGTCGCCGCGGAGCTGGCGATGGCGGCCGGCGATGGTGCTGCCGCGGTGCGCAACGCAGAGGTCGCCGTCGAGCTGGCATCGACCACGGTCGCTGCCCGGCACCGCGCCAAAAGCGACGGGGTTTTGGCCGCCGCGCTGTGCAGCTCCGGTGCCGTCGACCGGGCCCGGACTGTCGGGGCAAGGACGCTGGAACTCACCGGTCGGTTGGGCCTGGTGCCGTTGCGGTGGGCGGTGGCCTGCCTGCTGGTCGACATCGGAAGCCCGACCAGCCGGAGCGACGAGCTGCGTGACCTGCGCGATGAGTGCGCGCGCCAGGTGGAGCACTGGGGTGGAGCCTGGGCTCCGCGCTAACGCCACCGTTGATCGGGCAGGTCGTTATTGTTTTAGTGTTGCCGCCGCGCCGGGCGAAGCCCGGTTCGTAACGTTGGAGAAGTAGCCGCCGATGTCAACCCAAGAGGAACGTCTCGACGCTGTTGTCGCTGAGGCGGTCGGGGGTGATCGGGACGCCCTTCGAAAAGTGCTGGAGACGATCCGCCCGATCGTGATCCGATACTGCCGCGCGCGCATCGGCTCCGTCGAGCGGAGCGGCCTCTCGGCCGATGATGTGGCACAGGAGGTGTGTTTGGCTGCCGTCATGGCGCTGCCGCGTTACTGCGACCGCGGCCGCCCGTTCCTGGCCTTTGTGTACGGCATCGCCGCGCACAAAGTGGCCGACGCTTTTCGCGCAGCCGGCCGCGACATGACCTATCCCACTGGTTCCATCCCCGAACGCACTTCGGTCGAGACCGGTCCCGAGCGGGCGGCCCTCGAGGCCGACTCGATCAGCAGGATGGACGAACTGCTCAAGGTTCTGCCCGACAAGCAACGGGAAATCCTGATCCTGCGGGTCGTCGTCGGTCTGAGTGCCGAGGAAACCGCCAGCGCCGTCGGTAGCACCGCCGGAGCGGTGCGGGTGGCCCAACACCGCGCCTTGGCGCGGCTGAAATCCGAGATTGTCGCAGCGGGGCGAGACTATGTCTGAATTAACTCCCACACCGTTTGATCAGCCCAACCTGGACGCCGTCGGCCGCACCGAGCGGTTGATCGACGCGCTGGCCAAACGCGAGCCGGTCGAGTTCGGCGAGGTCGCCGACCCCGGTGATCCCGGCGACCGGGCGCTGGCCGGGCTGCTTGGGGACTGGCGCGACGAGCTGAGGGCCCCGGTGCCTCGAGGACTGTGCCCAGACCACGAAGCCGCTGGGGCGCTCAATGCCGCGTTGGCAGCGCGTCGTCGTATCCGCCGCAGTACGGCGCTGGTCGGGGCGTTGGCCGCCGCGCTGCTCGGCGTCGGCGGATTCGTTGCCGTGATGGGCCAAGCCCAGCCCGGCGACACGCTCTACGGGGTGCACACCAAGGTGTTCGGCGAGCCGGCTTCGGTGCACGATGAGCGGATCGCATCGTCGGCCCAGACCGATTTGGACCGCGTTGAGCAAATGATCGCGCTCGGACAGTGGGATGAGGCCCAGGACAAGCTGGACGCGGTCAGCGACCGGGTCCAGCACGTCAAGGACGCCGACCGCAAACAGGATCTGATCGACAAGGTGAACCTGTTGCATGCGAAGGTCGTCAGCCGTGACGCCCACGCGACGTCCGCGCCCTGATCGCTAGGCCCGACGAACTCGGTCGGCGGCTGAGGAAAACGCCTGTTTAGCGGCGTCCGTGAAATCCTTCGGTATCCGTGGTCGCCTCATTGAGCGACGCATCGGCGTATCCCCGGCAGTAATCCCAGGTGACGTAGGCGTCCGGCTCGGGGTCGTAGGCCGGCTCGTGCGGACGCACGGTGCCGTCGACCAACAGCTGCAGCAGGTTCGCGCGCAACATGTCCCAGTCGTGATAGTGGTCCTGCTGGCACTCGTCACAACACACCACCAGGCCGCGAATACCCTTGTGCGCCAACAGGGCCTCGTATACCGCAAGGTCGGCCAGGTCGGCCTCGACCGCCATCCGCTCTTGGGGGTCAAGCGGCTGCCCGGGCTCGACGGCGTCCAGCGCCGCCGACGGATCACAGGGGTCGTCGGCAAATGGATCGGGCGGCAAACCCGGCGGGAGGTAGTCGCGCACGGCTCCACATTACGGGGCCGGGCGGGCATCACGCCAGCGCTACACCCGCAGACCAGCTGCCATGTCGGTTCGACTTAGGCCGCGCAACGGCGCGCGTCGTCACCAGGTCGGAAGGAGCCGATAGGATGAGGTCTTCACTCCGCATGCGTATGGGAGGGCCCCCGCGATGTCATCTGGCTTGTCCCGTCTCGAAGGCAGCGGCGACCTGATTGTCGAGCCATACGTCCGCGTCGGCGGCCTCGCCGACGACCCGGTGCCGACCGGAGGTGACGATCCGCACAAAGTTGCGATGCTGGGACTGACCTTCGACGACGTCCTGCTGCTTCCGGCGGCTTCCGATGTGGTGCCCGCCAGCGCGGATACTTCCAGCCAGCTGACCAAGAAGATCCGGCTCAAGGTGCCGTTGGTCAGCTCGGCGATGGACACCGTCACCGAGTCCCGGATGGCCATCGCCATGGCTCGGGCCGGCGGCATGGGCGTGCTGCACCGCAACCTGTCGGTCACCGAACAGGCCGGCCAGGTCGAGATGGTCAAGCGGTCCGAGGCGGGCATGGTCACCGATCCGGTGACGTGCGGGCCGGACAACACACTGGCCGAAGTCGACGCGATGTGCGCAAAGTTCCGGATCTCGGGGCTGCCGGTGGTCGACGCGCATGGCTCACTCGTTGGCATCATCACCAACCGCGACATGCGCTTCGAGGTTGATCAGTCCAAGTCGGTCGCAGAGGTGATGACCAAGGCGCCGCTGATCACCGCCCAGGAGGGCGTCAGCGCCGACGCGGCCCTGGGCCTGCTGCGCCGCCACAAAATCGAGAAGCTGCCGATCGTCGATGGTCACGGCCGACTGACCGGGCTGATCACCGTCAAAGACTTCGTCAAGACCGAACAGCACCCGTTGGCCACCAAGGACAGCGACGGCCGGTTGCTGGTCGGGGCCGCCGTCGGCATTGGCGACGACGCCTGGGTGCGGGCCATGACGCTGGTCGATGCAGGGGTTGACGTGCTGGTCGTCGACACCGCGCACGCCCACAACCGGCTGGTGCTGGACATGGTCGGCAAGCTCAAGGCCGAGGTCGGCGACCGGATCGAGGTGGTCGGCGGCAACGTCGCCACCAGGTCGGCGGCCGTAGCGCTGGTCGAGGCCGGCGCCGATGCGGTCAAGGTCGGTGTGGGTCCCGGTTCGATCTGCACCACCCGGGTGGTGGCCGGTGTCGGGGCGCCGCAAATCACCGCGATCCTCGAAGCGGTCGCGGTGTGCGGCCCTGCGGGAGTGCCGGTGATCGCCGACGGCGGGCTGCAGTACTCCGGTGACATTGCCAAGGCGCTGGCCGCGGGCGCGTCGACGGCAATGCTGGGCTCGCTGCTGGCCGGCACCGCCGAGGCGCCCGGTGAGCTGATCTTCGTCAACGGCAAGCAGTACAAGAGTTACCGCGGCATGGGGTCGCTGGGCGCGATGCAGGGCAGAGGAGAGGGCAAGTCGTACTCGAAGGACCGCTATTTCCAGGACGATGCGCTTTCCGAGGACAAGCTGGTGCCCGAGGGCATCGAGGGCCGGGTACCGTTCCGCGGGCCGTTGTCGTCGGTGATCCATCAGCTCACCGGCGGGTTGCGCGCAGCGATGGGCTACACGGGCTCCAACACGATCGAGGCGCTGCAACAGGCGCAATTCGTCAGGATCACGCCGGCAGGCTTGAAAGAAAGCCACCCGCACGACATCACGATGACCGCCGAAGCGCCCAACTACTACGTGCGGTGAGTGCCACACTTACCCGCATGGCGCCGAGATCGACGTTTTGCAGGTCGGTTCTCGGGCTTTCACGGCAAAACGTCGATCTCGCAAAGGAATCGAGGCTGACCGCTGATGCATGAAATGGTCGAGATCGGCATGGGCCGAACGGCAAGGCGCACTTACGAACTCGAAGACATCAACATCGTGCCGTCGCGGCGGACCCGCTCCTCGCAGGACGTGTCGACGGCGTGGCAGCTCGACGCGTACCGGTTCGAGATCCCCGTCATCGCCCATCCAACCGATGCGCTGGTGTCGCCCGAGTTCGCCATCGAGCTCGGCAGGCTCGGCGGCCTGGGAGTGCTCAACGGCGAAGGGCTGATCGGCCGGCACGCCGACGTGGCCGCCAAGATCGCTCAAGTCACCGAGGCGGCTGCCAAAGAACCCGAATCGTCGGCGGCTATCCGGCTGCTACAGCAGCTACACGCCGCACCGCTGGATCCGGAATTGCTGGCCGCGGCGGTGGCTCGCATCAGTGAGTCCGGGGTGACCACCGCGGTGCGAGTGAGTCCACAGAACGCCCAGGCGTTGACGCCGGGGTTGGTCGCGGCGGGCGTGGACCTGCTGGTCATCCAGGGCACGATCATTTCCGCCGAACGCGTCGCCAGCGACGGAGAGCCGCTGAACCTCAAGACGTTCATCTCCGAACTCGACGTCCCGGTGGTGGCCGGCGGCGTGCTCGACCATCGCACGGCGCTGCACCTGATGCGCACCGGGGCAGCCGGTGTGATCGTCGGCTACGGCTCGACGACGGGAGTGACCACCAGCGACGAGGTCCTTGGGATCAGCGTGCCGATGGCCACCGCGATCGCCGACGCCGCCGCGGCCCGCCGCGAATACCTCGACGAGACCGGCGGCCGCTATGTACACGTGCTCGCCGACGGGGATATCCACACGTCCGGCGACCTGGCCAAGGCCATCGCCTGCGGCGCCGA
>NZ_JBAUZA010000182.1:0-5438 GCF_049585075.1 Mycobacterium sp. | reverse complement strand
ACCCGGGCAGAAGCCCTTCGTCATGTCCGGCTGGTGCGGGTCGGGCGGATCAGCGCTGGCAACCGCAGCAGAAAGAACAAGCGCCGCAGCACAACTCAATATCGCAGCGCCACGACGAGTAAGCCTGAACGTCATTCGGACTCCCTAAGGTCAGCGGCGTGTCATCGCCGTCAACGCCGACGAGGCCATGAAGTCGGTGGCGCCATTCATGACTCGTCCTCCTCCAATTCGAATATCGGGATAGTACCCGTGGTTTTTGACTGATAGTCGCGTACGCGAACGCGGGAGACACTGTCTCCGAAAAGACGACATATGAGACCACCGCCCAACCAGCGCGATGGGAAAATTCCGGCCGCAAGCGCGCTGGGATCCTCCGATGCACCCAGGTGTGTCGAGATTCAGCGTGCGAGGAGGCGTTCTTTTTCCTTGCTGAATTCCTCATTAGTCAAGAGTCCGGAGTCGCGGAGGTCGCCGAGTTTGACTAACGCTTCGGCGAACTCGTGGACGTCGGCGGCCATTGCCGTGGCGTGTCCGGTCGGCGACGTGGGCGTCGTCGACACGCCGCGGGCGCAGTTAATCGACCCGATGCGCTCCTGACGTCGTCCCGGAGACCGAGTGCCGCTGATGGCGTTGCCCGCCATGTTCGCCAGGGTCATCTCACCCAGGAGGTTTGCCGGGCTTGCTACGAAAACTTCTGGAGCAGCGGCCAAGCCGGTGGTCGGCAATGTCAGCGCGGCAAGCCTGATCTCCGGAGCCGCCACGGTCCAGCCTTGCGGCACAGACATGCCCCCTACCGATGGCGCTCGACCCAGACCCGCCGTCACCGAAGGGACTTCGGTCGGGCCCAACGCCGTCACCGACCGCGCCGTCACATTCTCGACGGCGCCTTCGGGCAAGCGAAAACCGTTGATCCTGAACGTATCCAGGATACTTTGCTCGGTGCTTTCCAACCCCTCAAAGTGGAGTTCGTCTTCGTCGAACGATAAGTCGGCAAATATCGAGGTGGTGTTCAATGGCGTGAGCCCAGCCTGGGCCACACCCGGCAAGAACAGCACGATATCGATTAGGTCCGCCAGCGTGCCCAGAGTGTCAGTAACCGCCGCTGTCGATGTGGCACCCTGCGCTGTCGTGGCGGCCAGCTGGGACGCCACGGTCTGCGCACTTGTCGCGGCCGATGCCCCGGTGGTGGTCTGCGGTGATGGGCTAAACGGAGGCAGCGTTGTCGCCGACGCAGACGCGCCCGCGTAGCCGTACATCGCGGTGGCATCCTGCGCCCACATCCCGGCGTACAGGGTCTCGGTGGCCGCGATCGCCGGGGTATTTTGCCCGAACAGGTTGGTCGACACCAGCGCCTGCAATAGGGCGCGGTTGGCCGCGATCACCGGCGGGGGCACCATCGCCGCAAATGTCACCTCATAGGCGGCCGCCGCGGCTTTTGCCTGAGTGGCCGTCTGCTCGGCCTGCGCGGCAGTGGATCGCATCCATGCCACATAGCGCTCAGCTGCGGCCGTCATCGCCGCCGATGCGGCGCCGAGCCAGGGACCCGTGGTCAGCGCCGAGATCACCGACCCGTATGAGGCTGCCGCCGTGTTGAGCTCGGTGGCAATCCCGTCCCAGGCCGCCGCTGCGGCCAGCAGTGGTCCTGACCCAGGACCTACATACATTCGTCCGGAGTTGATTTCTGGGGGCAAGAGTGCGAAATCCATTGTGATACAACCTCCTAGATGTTCACCGTCGCATCGGTAGCCTCGGTGCGCGGACACGACTGCGTCGATTGTCGCGCAAGTCGAACTACGCGCGGAGAATTGCGCGAAAGAAACGCCAGGGCCTCGAAGGCGCGGCGCGCCACTTGGTCGCTGGCGGCGACATCGCCCGCAGTGCCGAGCTGATCGCCACGTCGGCCGAGCGGACCGCGGGCGCCGCGGCTACTTCGCGCGACGAAGGGTGCGCGGTCGGTGAGGAGCTGACCCCCAAGGAGATTGAGGTTCTTCGCCTGCTCGCCACCCGGTTGTCGCGACGTGAGATCGGTGCGCGGCTATACGTCTCGCTCAATACGGTGAAGACCCACCAACGCGCCATCTACCGCAAGCTCCGCGTTGAGCACCGCGGGGCGGCGGTCAGCCGGGCGCGAGAACTCGGCCTGCTGTAATTCGCCTGTCTGGGCCTGGCGGTGGGCCCGCTAGGTTGGCACGCTGGTATCGGGAACAGCCCTTAGTTCGGAGGCCGCGACGCGCCGTACGGGATTGAGCGTCTCGATGGAGGCAGGGCCGCCCTCCAGGTGATGCCGCGAACGTCGAGGAAGCATGATGAAGGTTCGGAAATGGACGGTCGCCCTGTTGATAGCGGTACTGGGCCTGATCGCTGGTGCTTCGGCGCTGGCGTCAGCGGCCCCCGACACTCAAGCCGACGTGACCTATCTGCATTTGCTCGACCAGAATGGGGTGGCCTACAGAACGACGCCAGTGTGGGCTCGGCAGTCAATGCCGGCGAGGAGCGAAATTCTCAGCACGACATGGGCGTGATCATCGCCACCGCAGTGGTCGCCTACCGACCGTCCCTGATCCCGGTGGTTCGGCACTGGGCGCTCAGCGCCGCCGGCTTCCCGTGTGCTTCCGCAGCTGAGGTGCTGCGATGAAGAAACTGATCACAGCTCTGTCGACCCCTCGACATCGGTGAACAAAACCGTCACCACCCCCGACGGAGCAGCCACCGTCATACTCCTGGCTCGATAAATTACTGCGGTGACAACCAACATCCTGCTCATTGTCGTTGTGATCGCGTCGGTCGCGTTAACCCTCTGGCTCGTTCAGCGGGGCGGTCGCAATCGCTGAGGGTTGCTTGCACGACCCTGCGGCGGCTGAAGTTGCTACTGAGGCAGAATTGAGCGATGAAGCCAGCCGGTGTGCATCATGTCGCCATCTGCGTCGCCGACGCGCAGAGAGGTCTCGCCTTTTACCGCGACGTGCTCGGCATGACGCAGCTGCCGCGCCCCCATCTCGGCGCGGGGTACTGGCTCGACGCCGGCGGCCAGCAAGTGCACCTGATGGAGTCCGACGCCCAGCCGCCCGGCGCGAACCACTTCGCGATCCGCGTCGACGACATCGATGCTGCCGTCAGCGATCTGCAGGAGAGGGGCGTCGAGGTCCACCGGATCCCGTTCATCCCCGGCGCCGGGCACCAGGCCTTCCTGCACGATCCGTTCGGCAACTTCATCGAGCTGAACCAGCCGGAATAGCTTGCGCGATCAGCCGACTCACTCATTGCAGCAATAGGTCGCGTCATTGCGGGATTTCACCGACTACCCGGACCACAGCGCGGACCCACGTCACCGACTCGACGAGCTCGGAGCATGGTGCACCGACACGCTCCAACGCCTTATCGAAAGCCCGCAGGTCGGCCAGACCTCGGGTGCGAACGCGCCGGACCGCGTCCCGTCCTGTTCGAGCGCCAACGAAAACCCACGCACGGATTGTGCAATGGCGGAGTACATCTCACGTAACACCGAACACTTCCTTGGCGACTCCCCAATACTTCTCGCGCGTGGCGGCGTTGTTCGGCACATGCCCGGGATGCCCGGTGTTGATCGTCGAGCCGAGGTCCTGGAACTCTTGCGGTGTCACGGGTTGGCCCGGCGGTATGAAACGGTTCAGGTCGTTTTCGTTCCAGTAGGCCGCCGCGGTGGCACAGGCTGCATCCGGCTGGGAGACCAGATCAGGGTTTTTCACCAAACGGTCATCGCCATAAAGCTTTTCGCTGACCGCCGCATAGTTAGATTTGCCGGTGATCTGCAAAATACCGCGTCCACGGTAGTTGTAGCCGTCGCCCGAACTGACATCGCCATTGCCGTTGATGTTCGCGTACTTGTTATTGAAATAGTTTCGCACGACCTGCTCGTCACTCCACTCCGAGCGGGGCAGTCCCCACGGCCGCTCGGTGACCATCCGTAGTCCGCCGGTCTCCTCGGCGATCTGCGCCATGAACGCCGCCCGCTGATCCGGCGTGGTGATATTGGCGTCGCGCATTGCCTTGCTCATCGACGTCAGCCACTGCAACTTTTTTGGAACGTATCCGCTGACGCAGCGCTCGCCGGGTGTGAACAATGAAGGGTCGAGCAGGCTGGGGTCGCCGAGTTTGATTAATGACGCGTCGAGCCGGCTGCGGTCGCCGGGTGTGATTAAGCCGGGTGTGATTAAAGCGTCGGGCATTTTCGCGTGCGCGACGACGGGCGGGCAGACGTCGGCGGTGTGACGCGTGGGTGCGGGTGCGGGTGCAGGCGCGGGCGCGGGTATGAGCGGTTGGGCAACCCCTGCCAGCGCCAGGATCGCCATGACGATGGTGGCCACCAATGCATACAGCCATAGCAGCTGCGCCGGCAACGCGTCGAACTGACGCTCGCCATGGGCGACCATGTCCGCCGCGGCCATCCGCGAGTTCTCCAGAGCCTGAAAGTCCCGGCGCGAAGACACCCCAACGCCCGTTCCCGACCTTCTCCTGTCGGCCACATCAATCGTCGTGTGTGGCAACATAAATCCCTGGCCACTCGCCGTGTAACCGCGCACGCTGCCACTCGAACTGGTGATGCCAGCCTGCGGATCCATTGCGATCAGGTGGTTGTGCGGTGTGGATGATCGATCGTGAAGCCGCGACTTCGCCGTAACCCCGGGTTGGCTGATCGCCGCCGCCCACGGCCGAGTGGCCGGTTCGCTAGGGTCCGCATGCATGTGAGGCTCAGCGCGTCCGGTTCGGCGAAGCCAGGGATCAGCCGAGTGAGCAGCGCTGCCGGCTCGGCGCGGAATTGGGCCCAGCCGTGGGTCGGCAATCAGGTAGCCCGACAGCCGGGGTGTGGACGGGCCGCTACCCGACGCTGCAACGACGCCATCGTCGCGTGGACGTTCCGTTGCTGCTGCGCGCGAGCTGCATAGCCCGCGCTTTTGATCGGACTGGCCGACGGCACGCCACCGGGCTCGGGTACTCGTCGGCCGTCGTTGGGCGGCAAGATCCTGCAGCGCGGCGCCTCGCGGCTCAAGAATCCCTCGCCCGGGCGCCCCCGACATCGACGACGATGAGCGCTCGGTAACCAGGGGCGAGCAATCGCTCCTGGTCATATCGCCATGCATGCCACCCACAGCGAACGAGTCCTTCATCACGGTCGTGGAACAAACAACAACGTTAGTTGCTAAACCACCCGAGCGCATTACCCAGACGGTCTACAGGCCGCGTGACCGACGACCGTCTACCGCCGCGTCGGCGGTGTTCTCGGTCAGCGGTAGGACAGAGTTAAGACACTCGGCGTGCGAACCGACGCCTGTCAGCAAAGAACCCAGACCATCTGGCTGGGTTTCTCTTGTGGAGCTAAGGGGACTCGAACCCTTGCTGACCAGGCAAAATGCAGTCTCAACTGCAGTTTCGGTTCGTTTCGTTTCGATTTAGTCCTGCTC
>NZ_JBAUZA010000181.1:0-3499 GCF_049585075.1 Mycobacterium sp. | reverse complement strand
GCCCCGAGCAGCGCGCTGGCTGGCTCAACCAGCTCGGCGAGGCGTTGCTCGCGCATGCCGACGAGTTCTTCGCGCTGGCGCAACTCGAGTGGGGCTGCACCGGCAATGAGCGCGTCATCCATGTCGAGGGACCGGCGTTCTCGGCCTTGCAGGCCGCCGAGCTTGCCACCCATCCCGTCGAGGAGCAGATCGACGCCTACGGCGCGGCGGGAACAACTCTGCTGCGCTATGAGCCACTCGGTGTGGTGTCGATTCTGACGCCGTGGAACTTTCCGCACACCCTGAACGTGATGAAAGTGTGCGCCGCGCTGGCCGCGGGCAACACCGTCGTGCTCAAACCGTCGCCGTTGGCCCCGCTCGCCGGTCTGGCGTTGGCCCGAATCATCGACGAGCACACCGACATTCCGCCGGGCGTGGTCAATGTCGTCACGCCGTCCGATATCGAGTCCAGCAAGCTGCTGACCGTCGACCCGCGAATCGACATGGTCAGCTTCACCGGAAGCTCGGCCGTCGGCCGCGACGTGATGGCCGCAGCCGGTGGCACCATGAAGCGGCTGCTGCTCGAGTGCGGTGGCAAGTCGGCCAGCATCGTGCTCGACGACATCGCGCTGAGCGACGAGACGCTGGAGCGGATGATGTTCGAGTCGTGCTCCTTCCACGCCGGTCAGGCCTGCATCCTGCACAGCCGGCTGTTGCTTCCCGAGTCGATCCATGACGAGATGGTCGATCGGCTGGTCGCGCTGGCCCGTGCGGTCAAGGTCGGCGATCCTACCGACCCCGACGTGCAGATGGGTCCACTGATCAGCGCCGCGCAGTTGCAACGCGTTCAGGCACACGTGGATCGGGCTCTGGACGACGGCGCCAAGCTGGCCACCGGCGGCGGCCGCCCGGTAGGCTTGGATACCGGGTTCTACTTCGAGCCGACGATCCTTACCGGCGTCACGCCGGATGCGACGATTGCGCAGGAAGAAGTTTTCGGACCGGTGCTGTCGGTGCTGCGCTATAACGACGACGACGACGCGGTGCGGATCGCGAACAACTCGCAGTACGGGCTTTCCGGCGCCGTGTGGGGCACAGACGTCGACCGTGCCGTCGCCGTTGCGCGTCGAGTTCGCACCGGGCAGATCGCGGTCAACGGTTTCGGTCCCGGTGGTGCGCCGTTCGGCGGCTTCAACCAGAGCGGGTTCGGCCGGGAAAGCGGCGGGATCATGGGAATTCGTCAGTACATGGAGCCGAAGGCCATGGGATTGCCCGCGTGAGGAGCGGGCTTCTCGACGGCCTTCGTGTCGTCGAGATCGCTGATGAGATCTCAGGTCCCTACTGTGGCAAAATGTTCGTCGATCTGGGCGCTGACGTAACTAAAATCGAAGGGCCGGAAGGGGATCCGCTGCGTCGATGGGGGCCGTTTCCCGGCGGCGATCCCGACCCCGATCGCTGCGGGTTGTTCGAGTACCTCAACGTCGGCAAGCACGCCACGGTGCTCGACCTGGCACGCCAGGCAGCGGTCGCCCTCGAGCTCATCCGTGACGCCGACGTCCTGATCGACGCGCTGGCTCCCGGAGCCCTGGACGAATCCGGACTCGCAATCGACGCCCTGCAAGACATCAACCCGAACCTGGTCGTGGTGCGCATCTCAAACTTCGGGCAGCACGGGCCGTTTCGCGACCGCGTGGAGACATCGCTGACGCTCCAGGCGGCGTCGGGTTGGGTCTCGGCGCGCGACCTCGACCGCCCGCCGGTGCAGGCGGGCGCCCGCATCGCCGAGTACGTCGCCGGCGGGTACGCCGCCTTGGGCGCGCTCACCGCGCTGCGAATCGCCTCTAGGAGTCGGGTGACCGAGGTCGATGTCTCGGTGTTCGAGGCGCTGCTGTCCACGCTGCCCTACCCGATGTTGATGGCCGAGCGAATGCGAACGCTGGGCCTGCCGTCCAACATCCGCTCGTCCCCGATGCTGGGTGTCGTTCGGGCCGGCGATGGTTGGGTCGGAATCAACTGCCTGACCGGGCAGCACTGGCTCGACGTGTGCGCCATGCTCGAATTGCCCGAGTTCGGCGAGCAGCAATACGCGATCATGATGGGCGGTCCGGAGCGTGCCGAGTTCTTCGCGGCCGCCCAACCCTGGCTGAGCGAGCGAACCGTCGCCGAAATCGTCGAACTCAGTCAGGCACTGCGTATTCCGGCGGCGCCGATAGCAGACGGCGCCACCGCGCTGGATTGCCCGCAGTACGTCAAGCGGGAATTCTTCGTCGACGGGGGAGGACGGGATTGGTCTTTTCGACGTCCGGGCCCGCCGTTTCGTCTCTCGAAGACGCCGGCGATCGCGGCTAGCGCAGCATCCCGTGGCCATTGGCCATCCGCCGAGATCACCGACCCTTCCCAGCCGTTCGCCGGGCTGAAAGTCCTTGACCTGACCACATTTTGGGCGGGCGGCTACCTCACCTGTTACCTCGGCGCCCTCGGCGCCGACGTCATCAAAGTCGAGTCGATTCAGCGGCCCGACGGGTTCCGCTACTCGGCGGCGTATCCGTACGAGGGCGACGACTGGTACGAGCGCAGCGCGCTGTGGCAGGCCACCAACCTCAACAAGCGAGACATCACGCTGGACTTGACCTCGCAGGCCGGGCGCGAGCTCGCGCGACGGCTTGCCGCCGAGGCCGATGTTGTCGTGGAGAACTTTTCGCCTCGGGTGGTCGAGCAGTTCGGGCTGGACTATCAATCGCTGGTAGCGCTACGGCCCGACGTTATCGCAGTCCGCATGCCGGGATTCGGCCTCGACGGCCCGTGGCGGGACTACGTGGGCTGGGCGCTGAACATCGAACAGGTTTCCGGCATGTCGGCGGTGACCGGCTACGCCGACGGTCCACCGTGCAACGTGCAGGGCCCCGCCGACCCGATTGTCGGAGTGCACGCCGGCGTGGCGCTGCTCGCCGCACTCGAGCACCGCCGCCGCACCGGCGAAGGTCAGCTTGTTGAGGTCGCGCAGATCGAGGTCGGCGCCGCCGTCACCGCCGAACCGGTGATCGAGTACTCGATGAACGGCATCGTCCGGCCGCGGGAAGGCAACCGGCAACGCGGCTACCGCCAAGGCGTCTACCCGACCGACACCGAGGATGCGTGGGTGGCGCTGTCGGTGCGCGACGACAACGACTGGGCCGCGTTGGTCGACCTGATGGGTGAGCCCGCGCTGCTCCAGGACGACCGGGCAGCCAATCACGACGTCTTCGACAAAGTCGTCGCTGCTTGGACTCAAACCCAGTCGCCCGCGAATATCGTTGCGGCTCTTCAGGAACGCCATATCCCCGCCGAGAAGGTCATCACGCCCGAACAGATGTATGACGTGCCGCAGCTCGATGCGCGGGGGTACTACGAGGATTTCGAGCACGCGATCACCGGCCGGCACCGCTATCCCGGCTGGCCGTTTCGCATCACCCCCGGACCTTCCCGGCACCATCGCTTTGCCCCGCCGACACTCGGCCAGCACAACGACCAGATTCTGGGA
>NZ_JBAUZA010000180.1:0-8815 GCF_049585075.1 Mycobacterium sp. | reverse complement strand
GCGAGTCGAGCGCATCGAAGAACAACTCTTTGCGCACCGAGCGTGGGATGTCGAACTCTCGGAAGAAGCTGCGCGACGGCACGACAATCGCCTGGCACAGCACCCGCATGACAATCGGCACGTACAGTGACAGCGCAAACCGGCTCCGCCGCACCATGTGCGGCACGCGCTTGCTGAGGAACTGGTCGGCAAAGGAGATGTGGCGGGCCTCCTCGGCGACGTGAATCGCCATCACCTTCTCCATGATGGGATGCAGCGAATTGTCCTCTCGCAACATCCTCTTCTGCATGTTGTGGATCGGCAGCTCACCGGCTAACACCCCGAAGAAAAACGTGCCGGGCAGCGGCCCCGCATACAGCGGGACCGCGGGCGATATCCATCGCAGCCACCGCGGCATGCCCGGAGCATCCACACCGATGCGGTTCACCAGTTCTTGAAACATCATGGCGTGGTTGCACTCTTCGGTGGATTCGTGCACGCAGTAGCGGTATTCGGGTGATCCGTTGGGCACCCAGAACGTGTAGTTCATCAGACCGCGGATCAGGATGCTCTCTAATTGGAGGGACACCTTGGCGGTATTGGCGTTGCGCCACAGCCCGATTTCAATTTGCTTTTCCAGCGATTGCGCCTGGTACCACGGATGCCGTCCCAGCGCATCGGTGGCTGACAGAACCCAGCGGGGGTCATTCTTGTTGACGGCGAGCTCCGGCGATTCCCAGTCGATGTCGGTGTAGGGATTGAAGTGGCGGCGTACGGAAGCCTCGGAAAGGGTCGCGAGGGTCGCAACGTACTCGGGGTCGTCGCTGACGTCCATATTGCGTCGCCACCGCCTGACCATGCGTATCCACGCCACAAGCAGCAGGTTCACCAGGATTACGGCGCCCAGTAGCCAGCAGAAGTTGCCCAATACGACCGGCAATCCGAACCTCCCCTCGGGTGCTCGAGTCGATACGCTTGCTTGGCACATGCGCGTCGTTGGGCACAATCGCGTCCGAAGTCTACCGGCGCAAAGGTGAAAGACCTAGCACGGCAGGGCGTCAATCTCGTGACCATTTTCGAGGCCCGAGCTGCCCGCAATCACCTTACATTGTGCCCCCGAGCAGCCATTTCCATCAGACAAAGGGGCGTGCCGCTTGCCGCTGGTTGGCTGCTCGGCCCCTTACGCTACGGGATCAGGTTCATAACGTTGAGCAGGGTGCCTTCGACCGCGTCCGCGATCGGGCCGGCACCGATTCTGCAGCTCGGCGATGGCGCCGTCGATGCGCTTCGGAACCCCGTTGACCAGCGCTGTCGGCACGTCGGACCAGTTGAGGTCGGTCCGGAACAGGTCGAATGGGGTAGCGATGTTGGCCGACCCCTGACTCCACCCGTGGGTGATGCTGCCGTACCCCAGAGCCGTGGGAGCGGCGGTATCTCAATCGGGCGACGGCCGGTCGTCGGGAAGAGACGGAGGGTACCGTCTAATACTTATGGGCGAGCAGTTCGATGTCATCATCGTCGGGGCGGGGTTCGGCGGAATCGGCGCGGCCATCCAGCTCAGCCGGCTGGGCTATGACAACATCCTGATCGTTGACCGCGAAGACGATCTGGGCGGAACCTGGCACGTCAACCACTATCCGGGGCTTGCCGTCGACCAACCATCGCCCACGTTCTCCTACTGGTTTGAGCCGAACCCGAACTGGTCGCGGATGTATGCACCCGGCGCCGAGCTGAAGCGTTACGCCGTGGATGTGGCCGAGAAGTACAACGTACGCCGACACATGCGTTTCAACACCACCGTTGAGGGCGCCCGTTGGGACGAGGACGCTCAAGTCTGGCGGGTTGCCATCGCGGGTGGTGAGACGCTGAGCACGCAATTCCTGATCGCTGCGACGGGCTTTCTGTGCCAGCCAAGTACCCCGGACATACCGGGCATCGACACGTTCGCCGGACGCATCCTGCACACCGCCCAGTGGGATGACGAGGTCTCGCTAGCCGGTCGGCGGGCCGCCGTCATCGGGACCGGTTCCACCGGAGTGCAGGTCGTGCCGGAATTGGCCAAGGAAGTCGCCGAGCTGACCGTCTACCAGCGCACGCCGATCTGGGTGCTGCCCAAGGTCGACGTCCCGTTCTCGCCTCTGACACAACGGGTTTTCGCCCGGTTTCCGGCAACCCAGCGCCTGCTGCGGTGGTACACCGACACCATTCTCGAATTTTCCATGGTCGTCACGATGTGGAAGTACCGGTACTTCAAGCTGGTCAACAAAGCCATCTCGCAGTTCTCAAAGGCATACCGGCTGATGCTGGTGCGCGACCGGGAGCTCTCCCGAAAGCTCAACCCGGACTTCGACTTCGGCTGCAAGCGCCCGACGATCTCGAATACCTATTACCGGGCGTTCACGAAACAGCATGTGCATCTGGAAACCAACGGCATCGAACGGATCGAGTCCGACGGCATCGTCGCGAAGGATGGCACCAAACGGTTGATTGACACCCTGGTCCTCGCGACTGGATTCGACGTCTGGGAAGCCAACCTGCCGGCGATCGAAGTGATCGGCCGCGAAGGGCGCAACCTCGGAAAGTGGTGGCGGGAAACGCAATTCCAGGCCTATGAGGGCATTTCGATGCCGCACTTCCCGAACTTCTTGTCGATGGCCAGCCCGTACGCGTGGGTGGGATTGTCGTGGTTCAACACGGTGGAATACCAGATGCGCCATATGGATCGGCTTTTCGGCGAAGTCCAACGCCGCGGTGCGCGGACCTTCGAGGTCACGGAAGAGGCCAACGCCCGCTTCCTGGCCCGGATGATCGAGCTGCTGGAAGACTCGGCATTCGAGCTTGGCAGCTGTGTGAATTCGCGGTCGTATTGGTTCCGCAACCACACCGGCAAGGGTGAAGCCCCGCTTTTCCGGCCGACGTCGGTGCGCAGCGCCGTCAAGGAGCAGGAGCGATTCCCGTTGTCGGACTACGCGATAGCCTGACGCCACTCAGTCTTTGATAAAGGAGTACATCCGGTACTCGGCCGTCCGGTTTTCGAAGCGGCGGTAGATTCCGGTACCTGGCACACCGGCGAAACGGCGCCCGAACGGCCGCATGAACGCCGGCAGCCGGCCGCCGACCAGCTCAAGTGAACGTTGCGAGTTCTTGTCGAGCGAGCGAACTACGCAATCGTTGATGACTCGTGCCGAAACTTGGCGCAAAGGCATTTCGGCTAGCGCTGCGTCCCACCCGGAAAACTCGTTGTCGCCGCGGAAATCGGTGTACAGAAAGTGCCCGCCAGGGCGCAGGACGCGCGCGGCTTCGGCGAGGAAACGAGAGAGCTGTGGGTAGGCGTGCGAGGCCTCGACATTGATTACCGCGTCGAAGGATTCGTCGCCGAACGGCAGCTCCTCGGCATTGCCTTGCACAAAGTCCAGCCCGGGCAGGTTGTGCGTCTTCTTGCAGTAGGCGACACCGTCCGGGTTGTAGTCCAGCCCGGTGTAGGAGGCTGGGTGCAATGTACGGGTGAGGTAGGACGCCCCGCCGCCGTGGCCGCAACTGACTTCCAGCACCTTTTTGCCTTCGAGATCGGCTTGGGTTGCCACGGCATGGTAGAGCTGGATGTTGTAGCGATTGGGTTCGTCGGCCGCGTCCAGCGGCACGCCCATTGGCGGGTCTTCCTCATATCCGAAGTTGAGGAAGGTGACCCCTTGCGCATCGAGTCGGCGGGTCAGAAAGGGATACCAGACTTTAGTCATGAAGTCTTTGAACAGCCTGACACCGACGTCGGCGATGCGTTCTGTAGCAGTCATGGGCATGCCAGGCAGTATGCCAGGGAGGGTTCGGCAGCGGGTTGCGACGTCAGCACAGCGATTTCCGCGCGTTCAGTTGCCCGAGTTGCCCACCGACATCGGGGCATGATCACGCGGCGTCGCGGCCTTTCGGCGGTGGACCACCGCGCGGCCGCCGCGCGACGGCATGATTGCCACACCGCGGTAGCGGCGTCGCTCGCCTCGTGCATCGGTCGGCTCGAACCGAAATTCGCGAAGCAGGGTGCGCAATGCGATGTCCATCTCCATGTGCGCGTACGACGCGCCGGGGCAACGGTTTACGCCCCCGCCGAACGGCATCCACCGAAACGGCTTCGGGTTTGTGTTGAGGAATCGGTCCGGGTTGAACGTATCCGGGTCGGGGAAGTTCACCGCTGACTCGTGGGCAAGCTGGAAGTTGACCGTCACATGGATGCCCTCGGGAAGAACCCAGTCTCCCAACCGAATTCGTGTCTTCGTACGCCGAAAGGAAGCCTCGATACTGGGCCGGATGCGCTGCGCCTCGTAGATCGTCGCTATCCGCAAGGCCGATCCGCCGGCGTCCGCTTCTTCGACAAGGCGCTCCAATACCTGTGGGTGCCGGCGCAATTGCTCCAGTATCCAGGCCATCTGGTTCGCGGTTGTCTCATGACCGGCGCCCACCAACGTCAGCAGCTCGTTGGCGATGTGCTGATCGGGGATTGGTTCGCCGCTGTCATCGCGGACTCGTAGCAGCACCGCGAGCACATCTTTGCGTTCCTCTAATGCCGGGTCGGACCGCGCCTGGGCGATCAGTGAGTCGATGACGGCGTCGAAACGTTGCCGGTACTTCGCCATTTGTCCGCCCGGACTCCATCGACCGAAATCACGCCGCACGATTGACGGCAGCTGGTGCAGGAAGGAGCCGACGGTCACCATCGTCGGCACCACCTTGCGAAGTTCGTCGAGCGCGGATGGCTCGTCGCCGAACATGGTGCGGAGAATCGCGTTTAGCGCGATGTTGTTCATCGACTCGTGCGTTTTGAACTCGCGCCCCTCCGGCCAATTCGCGGTTTCGCGCAGCACCTCTTCTTCGACGATGTGCTCGTAGGCGTCCACCTTCTTGCCGTGAAACACCGGAAGTATCACCCGTCGGCGCTCGAGGTGCTCCTCGCCGTTGAGGAGGAACGTCGACCCGGGACCGAATACCTCGCCGAGGTTGGTCGGGCGTTCGAGAAGGTCGCCGCTGGCCGAGAAAACCTCTTTGACCAGGGCTGCGTCGCTGACCACCACCGTCTTTCCGAAGAGCGGCAAATTGATGGTGCATTCGCTGCCATAGCGTCGGCCAAGAGCGGGGATCACTTCGCACAGCGCGGTGAGTAACGCGAGGCCCTGGATGGTCTTCGGTATCCGTGGCCCCGGCGGCAGGCGTACCGGCTCAGTTGTCGCCGTTGCCATGTCGTCCCCCTCTGCATACCAGGTTCCCTGAATTTACCCTGTGCGGCTGGGACGACGGGTCAGTCCTTGGCGAAGCAGTACACCCGGTAGGAGAATTCCCCATTTTCCACTGCGCGGCAGAACGCCCAGTCGGTCATATCGCTGGCAAAGCGGGCTATGCCACCGTGGCGGCTGGTCAGGTCGTGCTTGTGCGGCCGGTCTTTCTCCATCCCGCGCAGCACCTGCTTGTCGATGACGTCCTTCGACACCAACCGCAGCGGGGCGTTGGCCAGCTGCGCGTCCCACTCGGCCAAGTCGCGACGCCGCCGGAAATCGGCGTACAGAAAATGCCCACCCGGAGTCAGGACGCGGGCCGCTTCGGCAAGAAAGCGCGGCACGTCGGGGTAGAGGTGCGAGGCTTCGACGTTGAGCACCACGTCGAAGGAGCCGTCGGGGGACGGTAGGTCCAATGCGTTGCCCTCGACGAAATCCAGGCCGGGCAGGTGGTGCCGTTTCTTGCAGAACGCGACGCCGTCCGGGTTCAGGTCGAGTCCGGTGTAGGAGGCGGGGTGCTGTGTGCGCACTAGATAGGAGGCGCCGCCACCGTGGCCACAACTGACTTCCAGCACCTTCCTGCCCGCGAGGTCAACCTGGGTCGCGGTGCGGTGGTAGAGCTGGATCGAGTACCGGTTGTGTTCGTCGGATTCATCGAGCTGCAGGCCCATGGACGGGTCGTCGTAGCAGAAGTTGAGGAACAACCAGTCATCATCGCTGATCCAGCGAGTTTGTCTCGCGAACCGTTTCGCGGGGGATGAGGTGAAAAGGAGGTTGTAAATCGATGGATTTGTGATGACGCGATACGTCAACGGGTTGAAAATCAGGCGGTTGGTGGTGGAAACCATCGGGGCAGTATGACATGAGCGGCAGGGCCACTCTGCATGCTGGCTCAACCTGCCGGGCTGGGTCCGTTCGAGCTATAGGCCGGCCTATCCACCGGAAGCTCCCGTGGCCGCGAGATGTCCTTCGCGCCAACGGTGTTCGCTGATCAGCCGACTACTCAAAAGCCGCAAGAAGGCGAATTGGGCCTGCGGCGCATCGGAATATGCGTAGGTAAACCCTCCAATTGCGAGGGACGGCTGATTCTTAGACAATGCACTAATAGAACCTGACACGTGGTGGCCCCATCATGGTTTACTCATCACATACTGGTCGCGCTCGTATCGCAGCGCCGCTCGCGTTCGGGACGGGTAAAGGGGATGCCGATCATTGATGCTCTGAGGCGGGTAGAGCGACCGCCGGGTGTATTGACGGTGATCGGAAGTGGGGGATCCACCGTGTCTTCGATCCGGGTCGGCCTCGCGTCGGAGAGACACATGAAGACCTACATGCATCGGCTGGATGACTGCACATGAGCACCCATCACGGCGCCCACGAGCGCATCAAACGATCACCGGTAGCGGGTCCGGTCCGTAAATTGGCGGTGCCAATCATCCTCGGCTGGTTGGCGATCACCCTGTTGGTGAGTGTCGGCGTCCCCGCGCTGGAAGAGGTCGCGAAAGAGCGGGAAGTATCACTGAACGCCAACGACGCGTCGTCGGTAAAGGCGATGGCGCGCATCGGCAAGGCGTTCAAGGAATCCGACTCCGACAGCATGGCGATGATCGTCTTGGAGAGTGACCAACCCCTCGGCGCGGCAGCGCACCAATACTATGACGCCCTGATCAGTCAGCTTCGGGCTGACGCCAAGCATGTACAGCACATCCAGGATTTCTGGGGGGATCCGCTCACGGCCGCCGGCGCGCAAAGCGCCGACGGCAAGGCCGCCTACGTTCAGCTGAATCTTGCCGGTAACCAAGGCGAAACGGAGTCCGCCCACTCTGTCGATGCGGTTCGAAAGATCGTGGAACGCACTCCCGCGCCGACCGGGGTAAAGGCCTACGTCACCGGTCCCGCTGCGCTGACAGCGGACGCGAACCAGAGCGGGGACAAAACGGTCGTGAAGATCATGGTGACAACCGTCGCGGTGATCTTCATCATGTTGCTTTTTGTGTACCGCTCGATCACTACCGTCGTCCTGTTGTTGGCCATGGTGGGGATCGAGTTGGCGGCGGCTCGCGGAATCGTCGCCTTCCTGAGCTATCACGACGTCATCAGGCTTTCCACTTTTGCCATCAACATCCTGGTATCTCTCGCGATCGCAGCGGGAACGGACTACGGGATTTTCTTCATCGGGCGGTATCACGAAGCGCGTCAGGCCGGCGAAAGTCGGGAACAGGCGTACTACACCGCTTATCGCGGTGTAGCTCCGGTAGTTTTGGCGTCAGGTTTGACGATCGCCGGCGCGACGTATTGCCTCAGCTTCGCCCGATTGCCGGTTTTCCAAACCATGGGCGCCCCGTGCGCAGTGGGCATGATTGTCGCCGTCGCGGTCGCACTCACCTTGGTTCCCGCGGTTCTGACAGTGGCGAGTCGGTTTGGTCTTCTGGATCCCAAGCGAGCGTTCAACGTGCGCGGCTGGCGACGGGTGGGCGCTGCAGTCGTGCGCTGGCCGGCGCCGATCTTCGTCGCGACGTGCGCGGTCGCCCTGGTGGGGCTGCTGGCACTTCCCGGGTACAAGGTGAGTTACAAAGATCGGGACTACGTGCCCAAGACCATGTCAGGCAACGCCGGCATGGCGGCCGCTGAGCGGCACTTCTCGCAGGCGCGCATGATGCCGGAAACGTTGATGGTCGAGTCCGACCACGACATGCGCAATTCGGCCGACTTCCTCGTCTTGGACAAGCTCGCCAAGGGGATTTTCCGAGTCGAAGGAGTCGCCCGGGTACAGAGCATCACCCGTCCCCAGGGCACACCCCTTGAGCACACGTCTATTCCATTTCTGCTGAGCATGCAAAATGCGGGGCAGGTAGAAAATCTGCAATTCGCCAAAACGCGGATGAAAGACATGGTGACGTTGGCCGACCAGCTCGGCGGGACCATCTCGGCGATGGAGCGTATGAACACGCTGATGCAGCAACTCGTCGGAACCGGTCACCACGCGGCCGGCACCGCGAAAGACACGTTGGTCATCGCCAACAACGTGCGCGACGAAATCGCCGATTTCGACGACGCGTTCAGACCGGTCCGTAGTTATTTCTACGCAGAGCCGCACTGCTACAACATCCCAGTCTGCTGGGCGATCAGGAACATGTACGACGCGTTAGACGGTGTAGACAAACTCACCGAGAAGTTCGGCGACCTGGATAGGGATTTGAATAGCGCCGATGCGGTGATGCCGCAACTGGCCGCCCTGCTGCCGCCACAGATCGCCACGATGCGAAGCGTGCGGACCATGGTGCTGACACTGCACAGCACGATGACCGGGATGCTCGACCAGGTCGACAACCTCAGCAATGACGTCACCGCGATGGGCAAGGACTACGACGCGGCCAAGACAGACGACTCCTTCTACCTGCCGCGCGAGGCCTTCGACAACCCGGACTTCCAGCGCGTGATGAAGCTGTTTTTGTCACCGGACGGCGAGGCTGCGCGCTTCGTTATTTCGCACAAGGGAGACCCCGCGACCGACGAGGGCATGGCGCGCATCGACAGGATAAGGACAGCCGCCTACGAGTCGCTCAAGGGCACGGCGC
>NZ_JBAUZA010000179.1:0-16415 GCF_049585075.1 Mycobacterium sp. | reverse complement strand
GCGCCCTCCGCTGCCAGCGCCCGCGCCGTCGCGGCGCCGATGCCGCTGCTGGCGCCCGTCACCAATGCGGCGGTGCCGGCCAACCTCTCGGTCACTTTCCCTCCGTTGCATGAGCGCCCAAGATGTCGTGTAGGACATAGTCATTGTGCTCGCCGAGGTCGGGGGCGCCTCGCTCGATCTGTGCTGGGACGGTGGACATTCGCCACGGCGCAGCCACTATCGGCCGTTGCCCTTCGCGGTGATCGCTGACGAAGCGGTAAAGCTCGCGGTCCCACAGCAGCTGATCGCTGATGACGTCGAGGGACGTCGCGCTCTTGCTCGATGGCACACCGGCCGACCTGAGCCGCTGCGCCAACTGCGCGGCGTCATGGCTGGTGGTCAACCGCGTGAGGTCTCGGTCGAGCTCATCGGTGTGTCTGAGTCGATCCCGCATGCGCGCATAGCGTGTGTCGTCGGCGAGCGCGGTGGCACCCAGCACGTTGCACAGTGCGCGCCACTGGGTTTCGTCGGCCACGGCGACGCTCAGCCAGTCGCCGTCGGCACAGGGATAGCAGTTGTGCGGGGCCATATCCGGATGGCGGTTGCCTTCTGGGACGATCTGCTTTCCGGTCAGATCTTGTTCGAGCAGACAATCGCCGATCATCGACGAGAGCGCCTCCACGGCCGACACGTCGACGAATTGGCCTTCGCCGCTCAGGTCTCGATGAAGCAATGCGGCTACGGCGGCCAACGCCGCGGCCGCGCCGACGGTCGAATCTCCGTACCGGATGCTGGTGCCGAGTGGGGGTCCGCCTGGATAGCCCACCAGGGAGGCGAGCCCGGCCAACGCGGCGAAGCATGGCGCGTAGCCGGTCTGATAGCCCAGCGGCCCGTCGTTGCCCCACATCTTGATTGACACCGAGATGATGTCGGCCTTGACGGATTTCAGCTGCTGGTAGTCAAGTCCTAGACGCTCCATCGCTCCGGGCCGAAGGTTGTTGATCACGATGTCGCTGTGCGCAATTAGCTCGCGAAGCCGGTCGGTATCCGCGGGAGATTTGAGATCCAATTCCACGCTGAGCACTTCGGGATTGATGGAGAGAAAGTACGGCGCGTGGTTGATGTCGGTGCCGCCGTACGCGCGCATCTCGTCGGGCGACTGAGAGTTTTCCACCTTGATCACTTCGGCGCCCAGGAACGCAAGTAGCTTTCCGGCGTACGGTCCGGCCCACACTTTCGTGAGCTCGACGACCCGAACTCCTTGTAATGGCCCGCCTCGTACCAGCTTTGGCGGTTTGAGTTGTGCCGAGGCCGCCCTCGGCGCCGGCCGAGGCGTCGCGATGCCGGCCATAACCTCGCCGGTGTGCTGGCCCAGGCTGGGCGCCGCAGTGGCGATGCGCACCGGCGATGCCGTCATCAGGTAGGGAACGCCTGCGTATGCCGCGGTGCCGAGTACCGGATGGGTGACGTCTTGGAAGAAGCCGCGATGACGGTACTGCTGCGAGGTTTTCAGGTCGGCAGCGCTCTTGACGGGTACCAGCGCAACGCCCAACCGCTGGGCTTCTTCGGCCACCGCGTCTTTACGCAAGTTCGCGACCCACTTCGCGAACCCGTCCTTGAATGTCGCCACCTTCTCCGGCGTAACCGAGAACTCGAGCCAGTCATCGTCAAATGCATCGAGCCATTTCGGATGTCCCATTAGTTCCTTGAGGCCCACCCAGTGCTTGCGGCTGGTCATGTAGAGAAAGACGAACCCGTCTGTGCAGGCGAAAAATGAGGCCGGGCCCTGCTGATCGTAGTCAGCACGGGTGTTTTGCGGCGCTATCTCTCCGGTGATGAACCTGCCCAGCACGCTGTCGGCTCGCGACGCCAGGACCGCTTGCTGTGACACGTCGATGAATTGGCCGGCGCCGGAGTGCAGCTGGCAGAACAGGGATGCGGCTACACACAGCGCCGCGTCGAGCCCGGCCTCGTAGTCGGCGACGAAACGGCCGGGCCCCTTCAGCGGCGGTTTGGCGGGATCGGCATTGCTGGGTGTGTGATAGCCCCAGCCGCTGCTGTTGAATACGTTGATGCTCTTGGCGTTCTGGAATTCCGGCGGCGCTTGGGCGCCGTACGGGGTGATCGAACAGAACACCACGGCGGGGTGCCGACGCGCAATATCGTTCGCCGACAGGCCAACCGATTCGGTCCACGACGGCACATGATCGTCTACGACCGCATCGGCCGCGGCGATGATCTTGTGCAGCGTCTCGATCTCGTCGGCTGAGCTGACGTCGAGCACGACCGACCGCTTGTCGGTGTTCAGGTAGGCGAACAGTGCGCTGCGCTCGGGGCTGCCATCGTCACCGATGATCGGCGCCATCGCCCGAGTCGGGCTGCCGCGATGCGGGCGCTCGATCTTGATCACGTCGGCGCCAAAGTCCGCGAGCAGTTTGCCGCAGTATTCGCCGGCAACCGATTCTGCCAGCTCGACGATCCTGATACCTGTCAGTGCCGACATGGCCTCAGGGCTTGTTCCGTCCCGAGCGGCTTAACCGCCACTCCGGCGGGAAATTCATGTCGTTGTCCTTGACCACATTGTTCAGGCCTTTGCCAAAGGTGCCTTCGGTGAGGTCGACATCGTTTTCGCGGTCGTTCTGGATCAGCGGCAGCATCCCTTCGACCATGCCGGTGAGCAGGCTGCCGAAGTATTCGCCTTTGTGCTGCTTGTATAGCTCGAGGAATGTCTTCTGCACCGCGACGGTGTCGGTGGGGCGGGACCGCGAGCAGGCCATCGCGTACTTCAGCGTCTCGTCTTCCAGCTTGTCGCGGGGCACCACGCTGTTGATGAAGCCGCATTCATACATTTCCTTTGCGCTGAACGGCCGTCCGGTGAACAGCATTTCGGAGAATTTCCGCAGGCCCATCGTCTCGGCCCACCACCACAGACGTGGTCCCCAACCCACGTAGCGGAACGCGGGATGTCCGAAAAGCGCGTCGTCAGAAGAGATCACCAGATCAGCGTCGCCGGCTTGATAGAAGTGCCACCCGTAGCAGTAGCCCTTGGCCTCGATGATGCTGATCTTGCGTAGCTCTTGGAGTGGACGGTTTCCCGCTTTGGCTTTGGCGTAGAAGTCGGTGACGGTCGATAGATAGCGGTAGGAACCACCGGGCGGGTACTTGACGTCGTCGTCGTTGATCGCGAGCTCGTGCAGCAGCGGCATGCCGGGGTTTTCCAGCATGCCGCGCTGTTCGGGAAGGTCACCGCCGCTGCCGAAATCCTCTCCCTCGCCGCGGATCACGACAACCTTGACGTCGTCGTCGACGTTGCACTTGTGGATCAGGTCGGCGTAGTTCTGGCGCATCCCCAACGTGGTCGAGTTCTGTGCCTCGGGACGGTCGAAGGTGATATAGGCGATCCGGTTTTTGGTGTCCTTCTCGAACTTGATCAGCGGCTCGGCGTCGCGCTTCATTTGTTCGTAGTCGTACTCAGGCATCAGTCATCTCCTGCTTAGTTGGTGTTGCCGGTGCTGATCGTCACGAAATCGTGCCTTTCGCTTTAACTTCCACGTCCGGGTGCGCCGCATGCGGGTTCGATGCCGCAAGTGTGTCAGCGTCTGAGGCGGCGTGGGCGATTTGTACTTTCTGCTTAAAAGAACTGCGCTCGACGGCGCCGGCGCCGAGGAGTAACTCTATTGCCGTAGAGAACCATATGCGTCTGCTTTGGGCAAGAGGCCGCCGCGCTAGCGGGTCAGCCGTCCCTGCTGATCGCTGCCCAAGATCCCCGTCACGATGGCCGAAAGGACGCCGTCGAGCCGCTCTGGGCTGTCGATGATTCGGTCGCCGTGGGCGAAGCGCAGCAAAAGGCCGTTGATGAATGTGAGTGTGACGTTGCTCAGATCGTCGACGACGGCGGGGTCCAGTTCGGCGCCGTGCGGCAGCAGCTGCACCAGGATGTCGTGGTGCAGCTTGGTGAAGGCGTCAGTGCCGCGTTGCAGGGTCGCCGCGATCGCCGGATCGCGGGTCGCCTGCATGGTCAGCTCATAGCGCGCCTTCGTCAGGCTCAGCTGCGGCTCTTCCCCGGACTGGATGACAAGGTTGGCCAGCGTGGAGGCCGACGCCCCGTCAGCGAGGCCGGCCTGGTCGGCAACCGATTGCAACGTGGCCAGGTCGAGCTCGACCATCCGCTCGGCAACCGCGCCCAGTAACGCCGAGCGCGTGCGGAAGTAGAACGAGGTGGTGCCATCGGGCACGTCGGCGCGTGCGTCGACTTTCAGATGGCTCAGGCCCTTGGCGCCGTCATCGGCAAGTAGCTGGATCGCCGCATCGCACAATTCGCGGCGGCGCTGGTCCGGATTAGGCTTGCGTCTCTTTTGTATGCCGGCAGTGTAGCGGCCCTTTACCGGCGATTTTGGTGTCAAAGCGATCTCGTCGTGTGCTAGGTTTTCGTTCGACGTGAGGTTACTCTATATTCGTAGTGTCAATCAACAGCCAGTCGAACGGACAGCATGTGGCCGCTCCCGCCAGCCCTCTCACCCCACTGAATAGCCCGGCTCAGCTGCCGGTAGCCAAGTCGCCGCGGCGGGCGCCGGAGGACTCCGGCCGGTATCGACTTCACGTGGTCGCGACCAACATCGCCGATGTGGTCACGTCGATCGGCGGGCTGATCGTCGATCGGGCGATGGCGGGATGGGATGTCACGGTCGCGCTCGACGGCCACCGGCGAGGCGCAATCGACGACCGGCCGATACGAATATTGGGCGCCAGCGTCGCGACCGCGCCCTCGGGCCCCCACGTGCTGGCCGTCGCAACCGACGTGTTCGTCGCGAACGAACCGGTCCGCCGGCTGGCGGTGGCGGCCCGCAGTGGCAACACGGCCGACGTTCTGCTTTGGGGTCGGCGCCATCCGCCGAATCTGAACTGCAGGTTCGTCCCGGTTCGACACCGGCTGAGCGCCGCCGCGCAGGCGTTCAAATCTCACGCCCTGGCTGCTCGGGGACCTGTTGCCGCGGAGTTGACCGAAGAGGGGTTCTATTCGATGGGCTGACCCCCGGTCAGCTGGGCTTGCGGGCCGTCACGAACTGCAACGTGCGCTGCGTCTGCTGCTCTACGTCGATCAAACCGGCCGAGGTGAACAGGTCGACAAAGGCATGACGATCGAACATCCGCAATCCGATAACGCGGGCACCTCCTATCATCGCGTGCCGGACGGGCGGCGACTGCCCGGCGTAGCTCGTCAGTATCGCCACTCGTCCGCCGGGCGTGAGAACTCGTACCATCTCGTGGGCAACCCGAAACGGCTCAGGCATCAGATAGAGGGCGCCGAAACAACAGACGGCGTCGAATGTTTCATCGCCGAACGGCAGCGTGCTGGCGTCCCCGCGGACGTAGCAGGTGCGCGGGCCGCTGTTGTCCAGCACGGCGCGCTTGAGCATCGGCTCGGAGATGTCCAACCCGACCGCAAGGCCGCCGTCGGGGAGCCGTTGCGCCAGTCGGCCGGTGAAATTGCCTGGGCCGCAAGCGACATCGAGCAGCCTGTGCGCGCCGGGCAGGCGTAATGCTTCGGCGGCGCGTCGTTGCTCGGCGCCGGTGGTGACTCCGCTGGCAACGTAGAACGCAACCGGGCGCCACAGTCGTTCGTAGACGCCCGCGACCAACGGGCTGTTCATTGCGCGCTGGGCGAAGGTGGGCACTGGCGCGGCCGTTGATTCGCCCAGCACGTCGAGGAAACCGTGCCGCACGGTCGCATCGCGGTCCAGCAGGTTGCGGGTCGTCTCCAGTGGATCCTTGCCGATGTCCATCCCGTGAGTCTGGTGCATCCTTGCTGCGAACCGAACCCAGCCCATAACCTTGGCAGCATCGGACCGCGACCGGGTGTCGCTGAACCGGGCGCGTACGAGACGGCGACAGGGGCGGATTTGGCATCGTGACCGATCGGACCGCGCTGCGCGCCGACGAACTCGCCGCGTTGGACATCTTCAAGGGATGTCCGCCGGAGGACCTGATGCCGCTGGCGGCGAGCCTGCAACCACTGCGGGCCACCGCGGGCCAAGTGCTCATGCGGCAGGGTGAGCAGGCGGTTTCCTTTCTGCTCATCTCGTCGGGCACCGCCGAGATCAAGCACGTCGGAGAGGACGATGTGGTGACCGTCGAGCAGGTGTCCGCCGGCATGATCGTCGGCGAGATCGCTCTGCTGCGGCACATCCCGCGGACGGCGACCGTGACCACGATCGAGCCGCTGACCGGGTGGATCGGCGACATGGACGCGTTCGCCCGGATGGTGCATGTCCCCGGAATCATGGGCCGGCTGGTGCGCACCGTCCGCCAGCGGCTCGCCGCTTTCCTGACGCCGATCCCTGTCCGGGTTCGCGACGGAACAGAACTGCTGCTCCGCCCGGTGTTGCCCGGTGACAGCGAGCGAACCATGCAGGGGCATGTCTGGTTCTCCCGAGAGACGTTGTATCGGCGGTTCATGTCACCGCGGGTCCCCAGCCCGGCGCTCATGGACTACTTGGCAGAGGTTGATTACGTCGACCACTTCGTGTGGGTGATGACCGATGCGGAGGGCAACCCGGTTGCCGATGCGCGCTTCGTTCGAGACGATCACGATCCCACCGTCGCCGAGATCGCGTTCACCGTTGCCGACGCCTATCAGGGCCGCGGTATCGGTTCGTTCTTGATCGCCGCGCTCTCGGTAGCCGCCCGGGTCGACGGAGTCGAAAAGTTCACCGGCCGAATGCTCGCCGACAACGTGGCGATGCGGACGATCATGGACAATTACGGTGCGTTCTGGGAGCGCGACGACGTCGGGGTGGTCACCACCGTCATCGATGTGCCGCGGGATATTCCGTTGAGCCGCGATATGACGGATAAGATCAAACGTGCTGCGCGCCAAGTTATTCGGTCTGTCGGCTAGCATGCGGCCCTGGGTCGCTGCGGTGGTTGTGGTTGCCCTGCTGCTCGCCTCATGTGCGCAGGCACGCCAATCCGCGCCGGCACCGTCGGGCACCCCTGCGGCTCGCCACATTGATCCCGCCAACATCAGACGGGTGGGACGCGAACTACCGCCTGGCTATGAGGTGACCGCGGCTTCGGGCCAGGCTGCGCCACCGGCGCTCTGGGGTCTTGGCGGCAATAGCGCATCGGCCCCTGCGCGTTGCGCGGCGCTGGCCGACCCGGCCGGCGGTCACGGGCAATCCGCTCAAGGCATTTCGGGATCCGGTGCGGGCGGGATCGTGTACGCAATTGTCGCGGCCGCGCCGAGCGGCCCGGTTTCACTGGATCAGCAGCTGGTTTCGCAGTGCCGTGGGTGGACCATGACCAGCCGACGTGCCACTGCCCACGTTCGTCTGGTCGACGCCCCCCGCATCGACGGCGCCGAAACCCTCGGTATGGCAGCCGATATCACCACGTCGGTTGAAGGCGGCAACCAAATCGGCTCCCAGGCAAACACCTTCACGGCTTATCTCGGCGACTTCTACGCGTTCACCACGCTGATCAGTGACCCCGGCTCACCGCACTCGCCGTTGACGCCGCAGTTCGCCGCCGACCTGCTGGTGAAAGCCGTGTCGGCGTTACGCGCTTGAGGACGGTGCATTAGATTGACGCGGATGATGCGGATAGCGGTCGCGATCGGATGTGCCTGCTTGCTGGCGGCCTGTTCTCACGGCTCTTCGGACAACGCCGCATCCGCCGATATCACCAAGATTTCGCAGGTGGACTCCAGCTTCGGACCGGGATATAAGGTCAAGGACGTCCCGAAGACCGGAATCGATCCCAAGGTGCTCTCGACGCACAAGCTTCCGCCGGGGCTGACGTTCGACCCGTCAGATTGCTCGTCGTTTGTGATCGGCGAGGACATGCCGCCGGGCCTGCAGGGCAACATGGCCGCCGTCGCCGCCGAGGGTGCCGGCAACCGCTTCATCGCCATGGCCGTGCAGACGTCCGAACCGGTGCCGTTCAACGAGCCGGCCCGGAATTGCAAGAAGGTGGCATTCCAGGGCGGCAAGATGCGCGGCCTCATCGAGGTCGTCGATGCGCCGCAGATCGAGGGCACGCGCACCCTGGGAGTGCACCGTATCCTGCAAACGGTGGTTGACGGAAAGCCCCGCAGCGGAGAGCTTTACAACTATTCCGCGCACTTTGGCGACTATCAGGTGATCATCACCGCCAACCCGCTGCTGAAACCTGGCCAGCCCGTCACGCCCGTCGACACGAATCGCGCGCGCGACTTGCTGGTCAAATCTGTCGCGGCTGTCAGAAGCTGATTTCTAGCGCACGTCTCTTGGCCGGAACTGGATACTGACCCGGCCACCGGTAGCGGACGACGTTTTGGGAATCGAGTGCTCCCAGGTTCGCTGACACGAACCGCCCATCACCAGCAGATCGCCATGAGCCTGGGGCAGCCGCAACGACGCCCCGCCGCCGCGGGGCCGCAGCGCGAAGGTCCGGGTGGCGCCGAGGCTGACAATCGCCACCATGGTGTCCTGGGTGCTGCTGCGGCCGATCGTGTCGCCGTGCCAGGCGACGCTGTCTGACCCGTCGCGATACCAGCACAGGCCTGCCGTGGTGAACGGCTCGCCCAGCTCGCCGGCATAGATGTCGTTGAGCCGGCGGCGCAGCCGGCTGAGCCCCGGATGCGGCGGATCCTCGACTGTCAGGTCGTGAAAACTCACCAGGCGCGGCACATCGAGGACGCGGTCATACATCTGACGGCGCTCGGCTCGCCACGGCACTGTCGCCAGCAGTTCGGTCAATAAGTCGTCGGCGCCGGTTAGCCAACGGGAGCGGATATCGATCCACGCTCCGCTGCCTAGCGGCCTGCGCTCGTTGCACTCGAACAACGATTCCTGTACGGCAATCGCCACAGCCGCGAGTCTATCGCACACCCGTTCGAACTCGCGCGGCGACGATGCGGGCCGTGCAGCGGCCCGAGGAGGAGCCGGGCAATCAACTACAGACGTACTGGTCCGGGTCCTTGTTTGGCCAGCACATCGCCCGGATTGGACAACGCGCAACTGCGCAGGCTCAAACAACCGCAGCCGATGCAGTCGGCGAGGTTGTCGCGCAACCGCTGAAGATGCAGGATCCGATCGTCGAGGTCGGCCCGCCAGCCGGCCGACAGCCTCGCCCAGTCCCGGCTGGTCGGAACCCGATCGCTGGGCAGTGTGGCCAGCGCATCCCGCACCCGCGCCAACGGGATGCCCAGCCGATGCGACATCCGGATAAAGGCGACGCGGCGCAGCGTCTCGCGACTGTAGCGGCGCTGGTTGCCTGACGTCCGCCTGCTGGTGATCAGCCCCTGCCGCTCGTAGAAGTGCAAAGCCGAAACCGCAACTCCGGCGCGCGTCGCCAGTTCGCCGGGAAGCAGTTCGTCGGTGTCCATAACCTCAACCATAATTGAGGTGGCGATTTCGGGTTACCGTGCTAAGTGTGAGCAGTATTGAGCTGGGGTCCGACTCCGAAGTGGGCGTACTGAGGGTGGCCATCCTGCATCGACCAGGCGCCGAACTGCGCCGACTCACCCCGCGTAACAACGATGATCTGCTGTTCGACGGATTGCCGTGGGTCGCAAGGGCGCAGGACGAACACGATGAATTCGCCGAGTTGCTCAGCTCCCGCGGCGTCGAGGTGCTGCTGCTGTCCGACCTGTTGACTGAGGCTCTGGCGAGCGGGGCGGCCAGGATGCAGGGCATCGCCGCGTCGGTTGACGCCCCACGCCTCGGAATGCCTCTGGCACAAGAGCTCTCGGCCTATTTGCGGAGCCTCGACCCGGCCGCGCTGGCGCATGTGCTGACGGCCGGCATGACGTTCGCCGAGCTGCCTTCAGATGCCCGCGCGGACGATTCGCTGGTGCATCGAATGCACCACGACAACGACTATGTCATCGAACCGCTCCCCAACCTGGTTTTCACTCGCGACTCGTCGATCTGGGTCGGACCTCGGGTCGTCATCCCATCGTTGGCGCTGCCGGCTCGGGCGCGTGAGGCGTCGTTGACCGATTTGATCTATGCGCACCATCCGCGATTCACCGGGGTGCGCCGGGCCTACGAATCACGCACCGCACCCGTCGAAGGCGGTGACGTGTTGTTGCTGGCACCGGGCGTCATTGCGGTCGGGGTGGGTGAGCGGACCACGCCGGCGGGCGCGGAGGCCTTGGCGCGCAGCCTGTTCGACGACGACCTGGCCAGCACGGTATTGGCCGTACCGCTGGCCAAAGAACGAGCGCAGATGCACCTCGACACCGTGTGCACAATGGTCGACACGGATGCGGTGGTGATGTACGCCAATATTGTCGATTCGTTGTCCGCTTTCACGATTGCGCGCACGGCCGATGGTGTACAGATCTTTGACGAAGCTCCGTTCGTCGAAGCCGCGGCCGCCGCGATGGGTATCAACAAGTTGCGTGTCATCGACACCGGGCTGGATCCCGTTGTCGCCGAACGTGAACAGTGGGACGACGGCAACAACACGTTGGCACTGGCACCCGGCGTCGTCGTCGCGTATGAGCGCAACACGCGAACCAACGCTCGTCTCGAGGACGCCGGGATCGAAGTATTGACGATCGCCGTCTCAGAGCTGGGCACCGGTCGCGGCGGCCCGCGGTGCATGTCCTGTCCGGCCGCCCGCGACCCGATTTAGCCGCATTGAGATTGCGCTCAGGGCTGTGATCGGCGGGATTTCACGACCCTGAGCGCAATCTCAATGGATAGCCGCGCGGCTGTCACAATCGCACGCGCCGCGGTGTCTAAGAGGGTAGCCAGCCGAATGGAGGAGTCGAATGTCGACACCGCAGGAAAAAAGCAACAAGGAAACGTTCAGCCGGTTCCACGACATCGTGAATTCCGGTGATGTGGCGGTCATCTCGAAGATGATCGATGAGCTTGTCGAGCCCGATGCGCTGATCCGCACGCCGGTGCCGCTGGACGTGACTGGCGCGGAGGCGCTCAAGCATGTGTGGGCGGTGCTGCTCGCGGCCTTCCCCGACCTTCATCTCACTGTCGAGGACATGATCGCGGAGGGCGACAAGGTCGTGGTGAGAAATACCGTTACCGGGACGCACCGCGGTGAATACATGGGACTGCCTCCAACCGGCAAGTCGGTGACCTACAACGAGATTTTCATCTTCCGCTTCGTCAACGGCCGAATCGCCGAGACGTGGGGAGTCGTCGACGTGCTCTCGCAGATGAAGCAGCTCGGGGTCATCTAGCGCCAGCTGGGCAGCCAGATCTCCATATCCCAGGTTGCCTGTGAAATCGGCTGGCCGGTGAGCACCGGAAACAGCCACGCAAAGTTCGTCAAAACCAATGCGACATAACAGGATACCGCGATCATCCCCAGGGTGCGACGTTCGGCGTTCTGGCCCGGTTTGTAGAGGATGTCGCCGAGGATCAGCCCGATCGCCATCGCCAGAAACGGCGCCATGGTGGCTGCGTAGAAGAAGTACATCTGCCGGTCGATGTCGGCGAACCAGGGCAGCCAGCCGGCGCAATAGCCGACCAGCACCGCGGCGTGGCGCCAGTCGCGGCGCACGATCATCCGCCAGCAGGCGTAGCCGAGGACGGGCACCGAAAGCCACCACATCGCCGGCGTGCCGACGAGCATCACCGCCTTGACACACGACTGCGCGCCGCAGCCCGGGACATTCTGCTGATCGATGGCATAGAGCACCGGCCGCAGCGACATCGGCCAGGCCCACGGTTTGGATTCCCAGGGATGGTAGTTGCCAGCCGAATTCGTCAGGCCGGCATGGAATTCGTAGGCCTTGGCGGTGTAATGCCACAGCGACCGGATGGCATCGGGTAGCGGGAAATCCGTTTGCGTTCCGATCGATTGGCCGACCTCGTGTCGATCGATTGCAGTCTCGGAGGCGAACCAGGGCGCGTAGCTAGCCAGGTACACCCCGAACGGGATGAGCAGCAAAGCGTAGAGGGTAGGGCCCAGATCGCGGCGGATGACACCCAGCCACGGGCGCAGGACCTTGTATTGGCGGCGTGCCGCGACGTCGAACGCCAACGACATCAGCCCGAAGAACACCACGAAGTACAGCCCGGACCACTTTGTCGCACAAGCCAAACCGAGTAGCACGCCTGCGCCGAACCGCCACCAACGCACACCAAGCCGCGGTCCCCAGACCGTCTCGTTGCTGCGGCCCTCGGTCAGCGCGACGTGCATGCGCTCGCGCACCTGGTCGCGGTCAACGATCAGCGCACCGAACGCCGCGACCACGAAGAAGGCCAGGAAACCGTCGAGCAACGCCGTGCGCGCCGCCACAAAGCTGACCCCATCGCCGATCACCAGCAGTCCGGCGATTGCGCCGACCAACGTCGAGCGGCTGATTCGTCGCACAATGCGCACCACCAGCGCCACCATCAAAATGCCGAGTATTGCGCCGGTGAACCGCCAGCCCAGCCCGTTGTAGCCGAAGATCGCTTCACCTATCGCGATCAGTTGCTTGCCGACCGGCGGATGAACGACCAAGCCGTAGCCCGGGTTGTCTTCCACGCCGTGGTTGTGCAGCATCTGCCAGGCCTGCGGCGCGTAATGCTTTTCGTCGAAAATCGGTGTACCGGCATCGGTCGGCGAACCCAGGTTCACCGTCCGCGTCACCGCCGCAAGAGCAGCGATCACTGCTGTCACGACCCAGCCCTCTAACCGGTCCACTGGGCCGAAGTCGGGCGCCGGCATTATCGGTCCGGGGCTGATGACGGGTACAGCCCGCTCGGTGGCGACGAGTTCATCGGGCGGAGCGGTGTTCATAAGCGCCGCTCGCCCCCGCAACCGGGAGGTGCCCCCACCTCATCGCTGCGGTGTCTTCTGTCGTCGGCGCGCATTGGACCGATCGTAGGCTGTGGGCCATGACGACTGGTCGACTGTTGCTGGGCGCGACGCCGTTGGGCCAACCGTCCGATGCCTCACCCCGGCTGATCGCCGCTCTGTCGTCGGCTGATGTGGTGGCCGCCGAGGACACCCGCCGGGTGCGGACGCTGGCCAAGGCGCTTGACGTTCGGATCGGCGGCAATATCGTCAGCTTCTTCGATCACGTCGAGGCGTCCCGGGTGCCCGAGCTGGTCGATGCGATCAGCTCGGGCGCCACGGTGCTGGTGGTCAGCGACGCCGGGATGCCGCTGATCAACGATCCGGGCCACCGGCTGGTGGTGGCGTGCCTGGACGCCGGTCTGCCGGTGCGGTGTCTGCCCGGGCCCTCGGCGGTGACCACCGCGCTGGCGGTCTCGGGGTTGGCATCGGACAAGTTCTGCTTCGAGGGATTCGCGCCGCGCAAGCAATCGGCGCGTAAGGCTTGGCTGGCGTCGCTGGCCGACGAGCGGCGCACGACGGTGTTCTTTGAATCGCCGCGCCGGCTGGCCGCCTGTCTGCGTGACGCCGTCCAACAACTCGGTGGGGAACGCCGGGCGGCGGTGTGCCGAGAGCTGACCAAGGTACACGAGGAAGTGGTGCGCGGATCGCTGACCGAACTGGCGACCTGGGCGGCCGACGGCGTGCTGGGCGAGATCACCGTCGTGCTCGCCGGCGCCACCCCGCGCGCCGAGGTGGCGGAGCTGGTGGCCCAGGTGAGTGCTCTGGTCGATACCGGGATGGGCGTCAAAGACGCTTGCGCGCAGGTGATTGCCGCCACGCCGGGAGCGCCGTCACGGCGTGAGCTCTACGACGCGGTGCTGCGGGCCCGCAGCTGAAGTACCCAAGATCGGCGCCGCCTTGTGCAGGCATTCGTCCCACTCGGCGTCGGCGTCGGAGTCGGCGGTGATTCCGCCGCCGGACCCAAGCACCGCGTTGCCGGCCGGGTCGAACTCCACGGTGCGGATTGCGACGCTGAGCTCACAGCCGGCTACCGGCGACGCCAAACCGACTGTGCCGCAATACACTCCGCGCCCAGACTGCTCCCACCCTGAAATCAGTTGTCGGGCACGGAGTTTGGGAGTTCCGGTCACCGAAGCCGGCGGGAATGCCGCGTCGAGCAGCGCCGACATCGGCAGCTCGACCGGCATCAGCGCCGATACCGTCGACACCAGGTGCCATACACCCGGCGCGGGCCGCACCACCAGCAGCTCGGGCACGGTGACCGATCCGGTGACGGCGACGCGACCCAAATCGTTGCGGACCAGGTCGACGATCATGATGTTCTCGGCGACATCCTTGACCGAGGCTCGCAGCGCCGACGGCGGAGCGTCCAGTGGCAGCGTGCCTTTGATCGGGCTCGACGTGACAACCTGACCCCGACGGCGCAAAAACAGTTCCGGCGACAGCGAGGCCACCGCCCCCCACGCTCCGGCGACGAACGCGGCCCGCGACGGCGCGGTGCGCGCAACACCGTCGACGAACAAGTCCAGCGGTTCGCCGGCGATCGCGCCGGCGAACTGGGTGCACACGCAGGCCTGATAGACCTCGCCGGCGCGGATCGCCTCCAGACACGCCAGCACTCCGCTGCGATGCGCCTGACGGTCGGCGGCGTCCCAGTCGATGCGGTAAGGCCGCGCCGGCATCGACGTGGCCAGGGCCTCCAACAGCCAAGCCGGCATCGGGGCACCGGAGAGGCTCTCGTACCACCACTGCCGGTCGCGGTCGCAGCGCAATACGCAGTCCGTCCAACCGCCCGCGGCTTCGGGTATTCGCGGGGGTCGTCCGTCGGCGCCAGGATCGGGGTAAGACAGATAGCCGATCCAGCCGCCGCCGACCGCCGTGCTGTCTGCTCCCGGTCGCACCGCGAACGCCTCGGCGGCATCGACGGGTCGTACCGACACACTCGGCGCAATCACCGCCAGCGAACCGAACCACTCACCGGTCAGCGCGGCCGGCGGGGGCAGACCCAGCCGGTTGGTGGCGTCGCCGATGGCGCGCAGCACTTCGGGTGCGCCGCCAAGATCGCCGAGCCGGTCGATTCTCACCCCACCAGCTTGGTGTGTTGCGCGAGCAGACGCAAAAGCCCCTCGACACGCCGTGCGTACGGGGGCTATTGCTGGGGGCACCGTTCGATTGCGGGGGACTGCTCGCGCGGAGGTGTCAGCCGCGGCTGATTTCGTGTGGGGTTGTCAGCCTGGTCAGCTTTTCGGGATTGCGCGTCGCGTAGAAGTTGGTGATCTTGCCGTCGATGATCTCGATGGTGAACACGCCCTCCAGAAGGTCGGCGCGATAGAGCAGGACGGCCGGCGCGGAGTTGCACATGGCCATTTCCACGCGAACATCGGGAATTTGGGCGGCGCGGCCCACCAGGCCGACGACCGCGCGAGCGACTTTTTCGGCCCCGATCACCGGCCGGCGCGCCGCGCTGGCTTTACCGCCGCTGTCGGCGGTCCACACCACGTCGGGCGCCAGCATCGCCATAACGGTTTCTACGTCGCCGGTCGAGGCCGCAACCATGAATTGTTCAGTGATACGGGCGTTTTGCTCTGGGTCCACCGGGGTGAAGCGCCTGCGCCGGGCCTGCACGTGCTCGCGGGCCCGATGGGCGACTTGCCGCACCGCCGGCACGGATTTGCCTACTGCGGAGGCAATTTCGTCGTAGTCGAAGCCGAATACTTCTCTCAGCACGAATACCGCGCGTTCGTCGGGGCCCAAGGTCTCCAGCAACACCAGCATTGCCATCGAAACCGATTCGGCCAGTACGACATCGGCCGACGGGTCCTGCTCTTCGAGCAGCAGCGGCTCGGGCAGCCATGGGCCGACGTAATCCTCCCGACGCCGGGCGCCGGCGCGCAGCGCGTTGAGCGCCTGACGGGTGACCAGCTGGGCCAGGTAGGACTTGGTGTCGTGCACGCTCGCAAGGTCTACCTTTGCCCAGCGCAGATAGCTGTCCTGTAGCACGTCATCGGATTCTGTTGCCGAGCCGAGGATTTCGTAGGCGATGGTGAACAGCAACGGCCGCAGCAGCGTGAACCGTTCTGCGTGTTCGTCGGATGTGGTCACGGCACCGTGACCACATCGTGCGCCAGCCGTTCGGCGCGCCTACCGCCCTTGAGCCAGCGATACCACCCCGGCTTGGCGGCTTCGCGGCGAATGCCCCACACCGTGCCTTTGCAGACCAATTCCTTGATCGACGCGGCGAACCGGCCGCCGATGAACAGGTTCAGCGGGGTGTCGTCGGGACGGGCGAGCTGGACGGTGGCATAAGAGCGGCCGATGCTGATGCACTGCCCGGTGAAAGCTTGGTTGATCGCGGCGGGCGGCGTTCCGGCGATGCGGCTCAGCACCGTGTTGGCGGCCTGGGCGCCGAGCGGAATCGCGGCCTGGCAGCTCATCCGCAACGGCTGATCCGAGGGCGCGGCGGCGTCACCGGCGGCCACGATGCGCGGGTCGTCCACGCTGGTCAGTGTCTCATCGGTGAGCAGCCGGCCCAGCTCATCGGTGCGAAGCCCGCTGCGGGTGGCCAGCTCCGGCACGCCGAAGCCCGCCGTCCACACCGTCACCGCGCTGGGCAGCAGGGCCCCGTCGGCCAGCAC
>NZ_JBAUZA010000178.1:0-7664 GCF_049585075.1 Mycobacterium sp. | reverse complement strand
GCGTTGGAAGGCGCCGAATTGGTGCAGCGGCAAATCGAAAACGCGATGCAACTGCGCGACGCGATTGACAATCACCCCTTGCTCAGCAATTACATGAATTGCCTTGGCACCTCTCATCTGATCCCGGAACAGTTCCGGCCAACGGCGATCGACCAACCCCTGCGCTCGGGGCTGCGCAACATGATGGCCGCCTGGGATCACGATGAGTTCGTGCTCGACCCCTCCCGAATCACTTTGTCCATCGGGCGGACCGGTTATGACGGCGACACGTTCAAACGCGAACAGCTGATGGATCGTTACGGCATTCAGATCAACAAGACATCGCGTAACAGCGTGCTGTTCATGACCAATATCGGCACCACGCGCAGCTCGGTGGCTTTCCTGGTCGAAGTGTTGGTCAACATCGCCAACCAACTCGACCAAGCCATCTCCGAGATGAGTCTGGGCGAGCGCGAATACTTCGAACAGGCGGTGTATCGGCTGACCAAACGTCCAGTGCCGCTGCCGAATTTCAGCGGTTTTCATCCCGCGTTCCTGGATCACAGCGGAACCGAGCCAACACCCGAAGGGGATGTCCGCCGCGCGTTCTACCTCTCGTATGACGACACCACCTGTGAATACCTCACCGGCGAGCAGATCGAAGAACGGTTGGATGCAGGAGTCCAGATCGTGTCCGCGACCTACGTGACCCCCTATCCCCCGGGTTTCCCGGTCCTGGTGCCCGGTCAGGTGTTCAGCCGCGAAATACTGCAGTTCATGCGCGACCTCGACACCCGCGAAATCCATGGCTACGTACCGAACTTTGGCTATCGCGTCTACACCGAGAAGGCGATCGAGATGGTGTGCGCGTCAGTTGGGCTGCCGTCCAACGGTCACGGCGCCGCCGGGGATACGCCCTCGCCGAAAGCGTCGAAGAAGAGGCCCGGCAAGCGCGGTGCGAATGGTCACGGTCGCAACGTTCCCGAGGTTGGCCAGGATGAGCTGCTCGGTCAGCAGCAGCCAGGCGATGCGGTGCAAGCCGACACCGGTCCATAGCCTGACCAGGGTTTCCCGCCAGACTTGACACCTGTAAAGTCCGTCGACATGGACAACATCAGGGGTAAGACCATCGTCATCACCGGCGCTGCCCGTGGCATCGGGCACGCCACCGCGAAAGCGCTGCTGGCGCGGGGTGCACGGGTGGTCATCGGCGACCGGGACGTCGACGTCCTCGAGAGCGCGGTCGCCGGCATGAGCAGCCTCGGCTCGGTGTCCGGCCATCCGCTGGACGTCACCGATCGCGAATCGTTCGCGGCCTTCCTCGACAAGGCCCGTGCCGACGGAGGCGGGCACATCGACGTGCTGATCAACAACGCCGGTGTCATGCCGGTGGGTCCATTCCTGGAGCAATCGACGCAGGCGATCCGCTCCTCGATCGAGGTCAACTTCTATGGCGTGCTCACCGGCTGTCAGCTGGTGCTGCCGGAAATGGTGAAGCGCCACAGCGGGCACATCATCAATATCGCGTCCCTAGCCGGCATGGTGGCTGTGCCGGGCCAAATCGTCTACGCCGGAACTAAATTCGCAGTCGTGGGCGTTTCTACCGCGATGGCAGACGAATTCGCCCCACAGGGCGTGAAGGTCACCGCGGTGCTGCCGACATTCACCAACACCGAACTGATCTCCGGCACGTCGCCGTCGGCCGCTCAAAAACCGGTGGAGCCCACCGATATCGCCGCGGCAATCGTCAAGGTGCTCGACAAGCCGAAGACCCAGGTGTCGGTGCCCAGCAATGGTCGGTTCATCGCCATCGTGGCGCAGCTGCTCTCGGACCGCGGCCGCCGCTGGCTGAACAAGAAGATGGGCAACGACACGGTGTTCCTCAACTTCGACACAGGCGTCCGGCGGGCATACGAGGACCGTGCACAGCACGCGACGGGCGTCGTCGAGCACGAAGATTGATTACCGCTTAACCGGCGCTCGCGGCGCTCAGCATTCTGATCGTTTGAGACTCGTTGCCTCCGAAGGGTGTTCCATCCGGTCGCAGCAGATCGTGGAACCATACCTTGGGAACCGCCGCGTAGGGGTGATCCCACGAGTCCCACGGGAAATAGGTCTGCGTCTTGCCGGCGACCAAACCCCAGTTGATCGCACCGACGTTGTGCCGTTTGGCAATCGGCAGGATGCTCTCGATGGTGCTGCCCATCGGGCGCGCCATGTACTCGGTGCACAGGATCGGCCGCCCCTGCGGGGCAAGCTCCGCGATTCGGGACTCGAAGGTCCCCGGCTCGGCATAGGAGTGGAAAGTGATCACGTCTGAGTTGGCGAGCTGGATACCCGCAATTGTGCTGCGGCTTGCGGGATCTCCCCATTCGCCATCCCACACACCACTCGTCAAGGGTTGACGGGCATCAACGGAGCGCGCCCACCCGAACACCTGCGGCAGCAAGTCGGCGACACGTTCTAGCTTGTCTGACCGCTCGACGTTGCGATACTGCTTGGCCGGATTGTCGGGTTCATTCCACAGGTCCCAACCCAAAACACGGTCGTCATTGCGGAATTGAGTCATAACGCCCGTCACGTAGTCCTGCAGAGTGCGGGTGTAGCGACGGTCATCGATTCGCTCAGCCCCGGGGCTTTGCACCCACCCCGAGTTGTGCACCCCTGGCGTCGGCGCGTGCTGGCGACCCAGCCTGGGCATCGGATCCCAACAAGAGTCGAACAGGACGAACAGCGGTTTGATGCGATGTCGGGCCGCGATGCCAACGAACTGCGCCAGACGTGCTTGAAAGCCCCGGGAATCCTGCGCCCACAGCTGATCGTGGAGGAAGACCCGCACCGTGTTGAGTCCGTGGAACCGGGCCCAGCCCAGTTCGGTATCGATGCGCCGCGGGTCGTAGCTGCCGGGCTGAAACATCTCGATCTGATTGATGGCGTTCGAAGTAATGAAGTTGGCGCCGACGGGCCATCCCTGCGCTTGGTACCAACTGTTGGCGCGGTCGGGTGACCACCGACTGGGCTCGGCCGAGGCGCGCGGCGGATCCGCCGAGGCGCGAGGTGCCTGAGCCAGAGCCGCGCCGGCGGCTAACACCAGCGGTAGCTTCAGAACCGTACGGCGGTACACAAAATGACGATAAGTTGCCTAGGGCGTTGTTCCCGGTATTCGTCCAGCGCGTCGCACTACTTTGTTTCGCGTTTGTTTCGCGGCCAGGTGAACCGTTGCGGGAACTGTTATCTCATCGATACATTGGGCGTTCTGCGTGTTGTCCTCGAGTGCCACGCCGCGGTGTTACATTCCGGCGCCAGCGGTAAGCATCCGCTCAATGGTCAGTGCCCGAGCACCCGCCAATACCGAAGTCCGTCCAGACGTAGCGATCATCGCCCACCGTCCCGGAACGACGGCGACTTCCTCACAAGGCTGGTCAGTCGTTGAGAATTCAGACAGTAGCGAGCGGATCTTCTCGGCGCTTTCGGTAGCATCCGGCACGAGAACGCGTGTCGCAGCGCCGACACCGATCGCGGGATAGCGCGTCATGAACTCGCGTAAGAACAAGGCACCGGTCACTTTTGGATTGATGTCTTGCACAGCGGCCACGACTGAATCGCCGAACTTGCCGCCCAAAGTACCGATGGCAAAGTCAACGCCACAGTGCAGCAAGCGCAGCCGCCTCGTCAGATCGGCCATCGCTTTCCGTAGCTTCGGGTACGTCGTTTTGTCCAATCCCAGGGCCTGCCAATCAGAGGAGCCCACAAAGATGTTGCCCTTCCAAGACGTGCCACGCATGAACTGAAGGGTCAGTCCGTCCAACAATTTTCCCGATCGCACATGGGCAGACGGCGTGGTTAACACTTGCTCGCCGCCGACCTCTCTCTGGAAGTAGTTAACGTGCGCCTCGAGAACTTGGTCGCCGCCCAAATTCCATGCCTTCACCGCAAGGTCTTCCAGACGCGACGTGTCATCGAGTTCGATTCCCGCTTCGATGCGGCCGCCATTTCCGCCGTCGGACGGTTTCAGACAACCGCGCGAAAACCCATAGCGCTCCTTCAAAAGCATGCTCGCACGGACAAGGTCCTCGCTGAAGTCGCAGCGGTTCTCCCGCCACGGCACGGTATAGCCCGGGAGCACTGGAAGTGCTGCCCGCAGCGCTTGAAACGCCTCGCTCGCGCGATGCTCCTGGTCCAATATGACCCGGGCCGGTTGGTCGGACACCTGACCGTTCAGCCGCAGCGCAGACTCGACGGTCGGATGCAGCATGCGCTTGCCATTCCAAGCGCCAAGGCGAGAGTTGTTGGCGTCAACCCGAATTCGCTTAAGCCCTGCAGCCTGCGCCAACCAGGTCACCAGTATTTGAAACTCTGGCTCAAAGTCGTACGGAGACACCACCGCCGAAGGTCGTTCGCGTAGGAACTCAATGACCCGAGCCAGCACAGGATCACGGTCCCCAGCATCGACCGCTCGGCGGAGCAGTGCATGCGACATGTAGTAGTAGTCGGTATCCGGGATCGCCAACCGCCGAACGCCTTGCTTGGCGATCGCGCGACGCCATGGCCGAGTTCGACCGACGGCTAGATCACCGCTGCGCGCGAGATACAGACCGCGAGTCTCCACGTATGTCGTGAGGTCTGAGACCGGCCGTCCCTCAACCATCGCGGTGAGGTCTGTCTCGAATCCGCGGGCGAACGGCGTCGTCGAATGCACGATCAAACGCGATTGCCCATCGGCCGGTGACGAGAACTCGACGGTCTCAAGAACCATTTCGAGCAAGTCGCACGGCTCGATCGAAAGCAACTTGCGGCTAGCGATGGCGATGTCCGTTTCATCAAGTCGCAGCGGACCGGCATAGCTCTGCCAAGCAACGTCGTGCCCGTCGACGAGCACCGTCCAATCGTGAAGTTCGCCAGTCAACGGATGAGGCGACGTCCGCGGACGGCGGTTGCACGAAAACACTCTCGGCTCTCCATATCTGGCCCAGCGCGGTTAGGCGTGACCGTATATCCGGCGGCGGTGCCGGCGCCTTGATGTTGCCACACACGCCTTAACACCGGTGCAAAACACTTTAACCATCGCGCCGAACATTCTTAACTGCCAAACTGATTGGAAAAAGCTGGAAACACCAAGGTGAATAGCGCAATAACGCCATAACACCTGACGATGGGAACCAACAGATCAGAATTCTGTGAGAATCCTGCCAGCTTTCAGCGCAATGCCTGATCGATATCGGCGATTAGATCGTCCGTGCTTTCCAGCCCCACGGAAATTCGAACTACCCCATCACCAAGCCCGATAGCGGCGCGCCCTTCGGGTCCCATCGCCCGATGGGTGGTCGTCGCCGGATGAGTGACAAGGGATTTCGCGTCGCCCAGATTGTTGGAAATATTGATCAGCTGTAGCTTGTCCAGCACCTCGAAGGCCCGTTGCTTGGCCGCACTGTCGGGAACATCAAGTTCGAACGTCACCACGGTACCGCCGCCTGACATCTGGCGCTTAGCCAGATCGTACTGCGGATGCGACGTCAGAAATGGGTATCGCACCCACCGCACCGCCCGGTGTCCCTCCAGGTATTCGGCAATTCGCTGCGCCGAAGCATTCTGGTAGTCGACCCGGATCGCCAGCGTCTCAAGGCCTTTGAGCATGACCCAGGCGTTGAACGCGCTCATCGCCGGTCCCGTGTGCCGCATCAGCTTCTGCACCGGGCCGTCGATGTACTCCTTGTCGCCGAGAATCGCCCCGCCTAGTGTCCGGCCTTGGCCGTCAATGTGTTTGGTGCCGGAATAGACCACCACGTCGACGCCCAGCGGAAAGCCTTGCTGCAGTAGCGGAGTCGCAAAGACATTGTCCAGCACAACTTTCGCTCCGGCCGCGTGCGAAAGCTCGGTGACCGCGGCAATGTCGACCAGCGACTGCATCGGGTTCGACGGCGTCTCGAAGAACACCGCCTCTGTTGGGACCGAAAGCGCCTTCTCCCATTGGGATAGGTCGTCGCCGTCGACAAAGATGGTCTCGATCCCCCAGCGCGGCAGGATCTCGTTGCACACAACGAAACACGAACCGAACAGGCTGCGCGCAGCGACGAGTCGATCGCCGGCGCCCAGCAGCGCGCCCAGTGATGTGAAAACTGCCGCCATCCCGCTCGCGGTCGCGAAAGCTGCCGGTGCGCCCTCGATCAAACGCAAACGCTCCTCGAACATGCTGACCGTGGGGTTGCCGTAGCGCGAGTAGACATAGCGGTCGATCTCGCCGGTGAAGGACTTCTCCGCGGCAGCAGCAGACTCGTAGACATAGCCGGACGCCAAATACATGGCCTCGGCAGTCTCTTCGAACTGCGACCGCAAAATGCCGCCGCGCACACCGATGGTGGCCTGACTGACACCGTCGGGCAGCGGCTCGGGTGTGCGGACCGAACGGGGCTCGTCGCCGGAAGTCATGATTGCTTCCACGGCAATCCGATTGCGCGCCACCCGACCCCACCGCGGTGACCTTCGGCGTCGAGATGTCCTTCGAAGCCGTCCAGAACGTTGTACGACGGGGCGAAACCCGCCTCGGTCGCGGCCTCGGCCGCGCTGATGGAACGGTTCCCCGAGCGACACAGGAAGATCACCGGCCGGTCCCCCTCGGCGGCCGGCAGTTGATCGGTCAGTTCGGCAACGAAGTTGCCATTACGCGTGCCGTCGAGGCGATTCCACTCGACATACACGACCTCGCGGCCCAGGCTGGACAAGTCGGGCACCCCGACGAAGCGCCATTCGGCGTCGGTGCGCACGTCGACGAGCACCGCCTCGGGGTTCTCGCCGAGCAGCTTCCAAGCCTGCTCCGGGGTGATATCTCCTGCGTACGTCATGCGCCGCTCCTCCTCATCGCTGCGCTCTGTATCGTCGCCGGCGCGGCTCACGCGCCCGAGTCTCGCATATCTGACTGGGCGGCTAACTACCAGAGCCGGCGCAGTGCCGCCGACACCTCGCGAGCACGAGTCCGCGCCGCGCTCACGTCCTTGGCAGTGACGACGGCCATGCCCAGCGGACGCCGCTCTTCGGCTTCGCCGCGGCCGAACACCCGCACGTCGCTCTCCGGCGTCCGCAGCGCATCGGCCAACCCACCAACCGCTTTTGAGCCCTGCGAGCCCGCGGCCGCGCCGGGCCCGTCCTGGCCGGCGTAGATCACCTCCGCGGCGCCCGGCGAAATCATGATCGTGTCGGAGGGCAGGCCCAGAATCGCCCGGGCTTGCAGTTCGAATTCCGAAAGCCGCTGGGTGCGCAACGTGACCAGGCCGCTCTCGAACGGGCGTGCGGTGACATCGCTGAAATACACCTCGTCGCCCCGGATCATCAGCTCCACACCGAACACGCCGCGCCCGCCCAGCGACTTGACGATTCGGGCGGCGATCGACTTGGCAGCGTCCAACGCCGCGTTGCTCAAGTTTTGCGGTTGCCAGGATTCCTGGACGTCACCGATGGCCTCGCCATGCCCGATCGGCGCGCAGAACTCGACGGTCGGCCCCGTCGGCCCAACGCTGCGCACCGTGAGCAGCGTGAGGTGGAAGTCGATCTCGACGAGGGCCTCGGCCAGCACTCGGTTGTGGGCCAGCCGACCGCCGGCCGACACCGCCCGCTGCCAGGCCGGCTCGACGTCGGCCGGTAACAAGACCACCGACTGCCCCGCGCCCGCCGCGGCCGCCACGGGTTGAACC
>NZ_JBAUZA010000177.1:0-51396 GCF_049585075.1 Mycobacterium sp. | reverse complement strand
GTGCGGTGTCGGTGTCTCCGCCGACGAGCTGGCGTGGCGGGGTGTGAAAGACCCACGGCCGGCGAACAATTCGGCCTGGTCGGCGGCGAATTCACGTACCGAGCCGTACACCATCCGCGCGTTGCCGGCGGCGTCGCGACGGCGTGGATCGCCGAAGTGTGGCAGCCACTTGACCCAGTCCCATTTCGCCAGATCGGAAGTGACAACGATCATTTGGATGTGGTCCGGGCCGTGCGAGTAGGCCAGCTGGCAGATGATCGCCCGCATCAGCCCCATCACCTGGTTGCGATTGCCGTCCAGCGCATACCAGGGCTCGACTAGCAGCGAAACCATCTTGGGCAGGTTGTAGACCACGCTCTGGTAGCGGCCAAACTCCTGCAGCGCCTTACCAGTCACCGGCTCCAGCTCGATGTCCGTCGGCATGTTCTGCGGCTCACCCCAGGTCACCTCGGGTCGCGTCATGCCCACACCGATCCTGGCGACTCCGAAGTTGAGGTCCTTACCGTCCGGCTTGCGTTCCCACATCCGGGACGATCCGATCGCCGCCGTCAGCGTTGTCGGCTCGGGGTGGAACCACCGGTAGTTGGCGTCCATGCTGTCGGCGGACTCGTTCGCGGTTTCGCGCAGCATGTCGAGCATCAACATGAACTGAGCGCGCATCGCGTCCAGCTTGGGCCGGCTCATCTGCTGCTGGCCGCCAAAACGACCGCCGAACATCATCATTGCGACGCCGCCGATCATGAAGATCGGGAAGATCGAACCAGCACCCAGGAACATCCGCGACCCGTTGGCCACGGTCATGCCGACCATGCCGACCAGCAAGCCGACCACCAGCACGCCGACCACGATCAGCCACCACGGCTTGCCTTCCGGCGGCGGGACGCTCAGCGGTGTCGGTAGGACGATGTTCTCGGGCCGGACCGCGGGTGCGCGTTCGGGCGTTGGGCGTGCAAAACCTTGTTTCACTTCGGTACCGCCAATTCTGCAGGGCTCATATCGGTCGGAAGGGTGTCGTGGCGCACCAGCGCATCGGCGCGCGACAGGGTTGGACCCGCTGCCAGCAGCCGCAACGCCACCCACGGCGCCGGGCTCGGCTGCGATGTCAATCCGAGCGCGGAACGGGCATCACGGGAGTTGTCCACACCGAACCGGACACCGGAACTGGAGAGCCACCAGAGCGATTCTGATGTGGCGGACTCCGGGTCGTTCCCGGTGACGGACACGAAGTTGGCGTAGTCGGGTCCGAAGAACACTCGATCGGCTTCGCGACCGGAATTGTCGGCCTTCACCAGCGACACCACTTTTTGGATATCGCTGGCCTTCACCGGGATCGTCGGCCCGGAGATCACCTGGGTCCGGGCACGCTCTTCACCGCCGGTTTTCTCCCACCACCAGCAGGTCGCCGGGTTATCACGGATGTCTTGGACCTTCAGCGGGCCGTCGGGGTAGGCCGACAAATCCAGCCCGTTGACCACCGGCATCTTCGCCAATGACGCCGGCGCCACGACCACCGGCGCATTGCCCGCCGGGGTTCCGGCGTTCTGCAGGATCTGGGCGACGACCGGCGTCACGGTCTGCACACCGTCGGCCAGTACCACTGAATACTGTTGTGGCCCACTGATTTGTGGTGTCACGATCACGGTTCCCACCGGTCCGGGTGCACCGGCGAAGCCGGCCGGCTTGCCGGCGTCTGGCACCTTGGGGACCGACAGCGCGGGGCCCACCGGCAGCGAGTCGTACAGCGCCCGGCTCATCGGCCGGGCCTGGTTGACGTTCTCCGGGGTCAGTCCCAACGGCAACAACACCGCCCGGTTCGACGAGTCGATGCGCGACCGACGCCCCTGCCGGATCACCCAGGTGTCGTTTGCGTAGCGCAGTACCACCGCGTCGGGCCCGTTCAGCACGTGTCGGTGATTCGACAGGTCGGGCGTTCCGTCGATCACGGTGACGGTCACGGGTGACGGCGCCCCCACGCCCGCCGTCGAAGTCACCGAGTCGCACACCAGCCACGACGACGACGCGGGCTTGGTCGGGGAAAAGTCCGACGGCGCGCCGGGGATACCGACCATTGGCCCATGCGGCTGCTCGGCGATCTGACCCGACCGGACCTTGTGCGGGTTATCCGCCCGGCCTGCGATCAGTCGGGCAGACGCCAGGTTCAGCGCCGGATACAGCTTGTCCCCCACCCGGACGTAAAGTGCGCCGGAATCGCGGTCGGCGATGATCGGTGACTCGTTCATCTGCCCCGACGGGTTGATGAACGACCAGAGCAGCGCGCCCAGGCAAATCACCGCCGCCGCGGACACCGACGCCACGACGGCCAGCGTTTGACGGCGACCCGGCTCGATCTCCATCCGGACCCGCCACCGGGTCAACGCCATCGCGGTACGGCGGGCCAAGAACTGGTAACCGGTTACCTGTGTCCGCGTGGAAAGTCCGAGGCCGTAACCCGAACCTCCCTTTCCGCCGTTCGAATCAGCCACGGTTGTTCACGCTCCAAGCAGACGGAAGGGAGGAGTCCTGCGTAGTCCCACGATTCACATGGTTAACCGTAGGGCACCCTGCGCCACCTCGCCACGCGAGCGTGTCTGCGCCGGGCGCATCAGCGGCCGCGCCGGGAGTGGTCTGCGCCACAGTGCTGTCACCTGCCATCAAGTAGTGGGGAAATCGATGAAAACTTCACTGCGCATCGTACGGCGAAGAGCAAACTCAGGCCTGTTAAAAAATTGCCGTGAGGTGAACACTCGGGTCGCATTTCGGTCATCTGTTTAAGCAAGATGGCGGGATGACTGAATTGGCGCCGTCATTGGTCGAACTGGCCAGGCGGTTTGGGATCGCCACAGACTATGAGGACTGGAGCGGTCGCCGGATCGGCGTGCCGGAAAGCACCCTGGTGGCTGTCCTGTCGGCGCTTGGCGTGGCCGCCGGCACCGAGGCGACGCGCAACACGGCGCTGATCGCGCATGATCGCGCGCACTGGTCGCGTCCGCTGCCGCCCACCATCCTTGGACGCGCCGGTACCCAGACGCCGTTCTGGGTGCACGTGACCCACGGTCATCCCGCTGAGGTATGGATCCAGCTGGAGGACGGGACGGTTCGCACCGGGATACCCCAGGTCGACAACTTCGCCGCGCCGTTTGACCTCGACGGGCGCTCGGTCGGCGAGGCCAGCTTCGTTCTGCCCGCCGATCTGCCACTGGGGTACCACCGGGTGCATCTGCGTTCCGGGGCGCAGCAGGCCAGTGCGGCGCTGATCGTGACACCGGGCTGGCTGGGATTGCCCGAGCGGCTGGGCGGTCGTCGGGCCTGGGGGTTGGCCACCCAGTTATATAGTGTCCGGTCCCGGCAGTCCTGGGGCGTCGGCGACCTTACCGACCTCACCGACCTTGCTGTCTGGTCGGCTTCCGTGCACGGCGCGGGTTACGTACTGGTCAACCCGCTACACGCGGCCGCGCCAACCAAGCCGATGGAGCCGTCGCCGTATCTGCCGACGTCGCGGCGCTTCGTCAACCCGCTTTACCTGCGGGTCGAGGCCATCGGAGAATTCGCTTACTTGGATAAGCGTCGCCGGGTGTGGCGGTTACGCGACGACGAGCAGCGTCACGCGAACTCGGTCGACGCCATCGATCGCGACGCGGCATGGGCAGCCAAGCGCAAGGCTTTGGAGCTGGTGTATCGGGTCCCGCGCGCGGCGGGGCGCGAACTGGCCTACACAGCGTTCTGCGCCCGGGAAGGCGCTGCCCTCGACGACTTCGCCACCTGGTGTGCGCTCGCCGAGGAATACGGCGCCGACTGGCATCAGTGGCCCGACTCGCTGCAGCACCCCGGCGCCGACGCTGTCGGCGAGTTCGTGGCCGAGCACGCCAAAGCGGTGGATTTCCACCGCTGGTTGCAATGGCAGCTCGACGAACAACTCGGCGCCGCGCAATCGCAAGCGGTGGCGGCCGGGATGTCGCTGGGCATCATCCACGACCTCGCCGTCGGCGTGCATCCCAACGGCGCCGACTCCTGGGCATTGCAGGACGTGCTGGCGCTCGGCGTCACTGCCGGTGCACCGCCGGATGAGTTCAACCAATTGGGTCAGGACTGGTCGCAGCCGCCATGGCGCCCGGATCGGCTGGAAGAACAGGAGTATCAACCGTTCCGCGCGCTGATCCGCACCGTGCTGCGGCACGCCGGCGGGGTGCGGATCGATCACATCATCGGGCTGTTCCGGCTCTGGTGGATTCCCCAAGGCCAACCACCCACTCAAGGCACATATGTGCGTTACGACCACGAAGCGATGATCGGCATCGTCGCGTTGGAGGCATACCGCGCCGCCGCACTCGTGGTGGGCGAAGATCTCGGCACTGTCGAACCATGGGTCCGTGATTACCTGCGCGACCGCGGTGTGCTGGGCACGTCAATTCTGTGGTTCGAGCTCGACCGCGACCGCGGCGGCGGCCCGCTGCCGGCCGAGCGGTGGCGAGAGTATTGCCTCTCGTCGGTGACCACCCATGACCTGCCCCCGACCGCCGGTTATCTGGCCGACGAGCATGTCCGCCTGCGGGATTCGCTTGGCCTGCTGACCCGACCCGTCGACGAGGAGCTCGCCGCCGCGAAAAGCGAGCGGGCGGCGTGGATCGCCGAGCTGCGCCGCGTCGGCCTGTTGTCGAAAGAAGCCGGCCCGAAAAAGGATCCAGCGCAGACCATCCTGGCCCTCTACCAATACCTGGGTCGAACGCCGTCGCGGCTGCTCGGCGTCTCGTTGACCGATGCGGTCGGAGATCGGCGGACTCAGAATCAGCCCGGCACCACCGACGAGTATCCCAATTGGCGGGTGCCGCTCAGCGGCCCCGACGGTCGGCCGGTGCTGCTCGAGGACGTGTTCACCAGCCCCAGAGCGATCGCCCTGGCCGAAGCGATGCGCGCGCAGACAACCGTCACCCCTACCCAACCCACCTGTTAGCTTTCGGGTACATGAGCGTCTTGAAGTTCGGTGTCGTCGCCCCGGTCGCCGCAGGGGTCACCGCCGACCCACGGTGGATGACGGTCTTTGCGCGCCATGTCGAGGCGTGCGGGTTTGAATCGATCATCGCCGTCGAACACACCGTGTTGGCCACCCGATACGACAGCGTCTACCCGTATGACCGCTCGGGGCGGGTCGAATTGGCGGCCGACTGCCCGGTCCCCGACCCGCTTGACCTGTTGTCGTTTCTGGCCGGCCATACCGACCGGCTCGGATTGGCCACCGGAGTTCTGGTGCTGCCCAACCATCATCCGGTGGTGCTGGCCAAACGAGCGGCGACCGTCGATGCGCTGTCCGGCGGGAGGCTTCGGCTCTGCGTGGGTGTCGGCTGGCTGCGGGAAGAGATCGAAGCATGCGGCACTGAATTCGAAAGCCGGGGGCGACGCGCCGACGAGCAGTTGGTGGTGCTACGGGCGCTCTGGGATGACCGGCAACAGGGCGTCACCCATCGTGGCGAGTTCTTTCAGTTCGAGAGCGTGGTCTGCAGTCCGAAACCAGTTTCCGGACAGCATCTTCCGATACACATCGGCGGCCACAGCAAAGCCGCGGCTCGGCGGGCCGGGCGCTTCGGTGACGGGTTTCAGCCCCTGGGCGTGACGGGTGAACAGTTGGACGGCCTGCTGACGCTGATGCGTGAGGTGGCGGCGGCTGCCGGACGCGATCCGGCCGATATCGAAGTATCGCTGGGACATTTGGTGACCAAGATCGACGCCGAACGCGCCGAGAGGCTCGCCGCGCAGGGTGCCAACCGGCTAGTGTTGGCCATGCCGCCGATCACCGACCTCCAGCAGGCCAAGGACGAGTTGTCGGCCTGTGCGCAACGCCTTTCGCTGTCGACGTGATGCTCGGCCCAACCGATCGCGCTGCTCTCGCCGACTTGGTGCATCGGTATGCGGCCGGCGTCGACGACCGGCAATTTGACCGTGTCACAGGGCTTTTCACCGAGGCAGCCGAGCTGCTGCTGCCCGATCCGCCGGGTGAGTTGACCGCTGTCCATCGGCACCGTGGTCATGCGGCGATCGGCGCCGCGATCGCCGCCGTCGCGGCCACAATCCGCACCGAGCACGCGATCGTCGGCCAGGTCTACGACGTCGGTACGGAACCCGACAGTGCCCGCGGACGCATCACCTGCGTCGCGCATCACTGGACTCGCCGCGGGGATCAGCTGACCGACGTGGTGTGGCATCTGCGTTACGACGACGAGTATCAACGGACCGATGCCGGATGGCGGTTTGCCCGTCGCACGTTGACGATCAACGCCATCGAAACCCGGTCCATGCGCCAGGTGCGGTCTCAGTGAGTTCAGCGTCCCTGGCGCGCGATCTCTTCTAACAAATCGGCGGCCTTGGCGAGGCTTTCGGCGGGTTTGGTCATTCGGACGGCAATCTCGCGGGCCCGGGTGGCGTATTGCGCGCTTAGCAGCAGGCGCAAGTCGGCAACCAGTGTTTCCACCGTGGTATCCGAAAAACGCCGCCCGAAGCCAACTTCCAGTTGTTGCACCGCAGCGGCCCAGAACGGCTGATCCAGCCACTGCCAAATGACCAAGGTTGGGATTCCGGCGCGCAGGGCCGCGGCCGTGGTGCCCGCGCCGCCGTGGTGCACGACGGCACGGCACGCGGGAAAGATCGCCGAGTGGTTCACCGCTTCTACAACCTTGACGTGATCGGAATGCTCGACGGTGGCGGGGTCATTGGGCCCGGAGCAAATCAACACCCGCTCCCCTACCCGGGCGCAGGCCGCGCTGATCATCGCAAAGGTCTCAGCCGCGGACCCGATGGGCGTACTGCCGAGACCGAAGTAGACGGGCGGTGTTCCCGCGGCAATCCACGAAAGAACCTCGTAATCGGTGTCCGTCGGCAATTCCAGGGTGAGCGCTCCGACAAAGGGCCGGCTGCGATCTGCTTCGACCCATTGGCCTGCCGGCTCGGGCAAGCAGAACTCGTCGTAGGTCTGGATTTCCAGCGGTGGCGTCGAGGGCGCGGTTGCCTCCGGTAAGCCCAGCGCCCGGCGTTGAGCGTCTTCGGCGACCTTCGTCATCCGCGAAAACAGCCAGCCAGATGACCAAATCCGCTCCGGGAAGAGGTGCAGCGCAGCTACCGGGACCCCGTAATGCTCTGCGACATTGGCGGCCAGCCCTTGTTCGTTGAAGCTCGCCAATACCAAATCGGCCCCCTTTGCCAGCGCGGATAGCGTCGCGCCCTTTTCGAGCTTGACCTGGGTGACATGCTCGACAACTTCGGGCACCACGCTGATCGGATTCCGCATCCTCGGCGCTATCTTGCGGACCAAATCCGAGCCCGGGTTCATCTCCTCACGCGAGTCCGGTCCGTAGGAGACTCCACAAAGCCCTGCCGATTCGATGAAGTCGAGCAGGTTCGGCGGCACCGCCATTCGCACATCGTGATCGCGGCGCAGCAGTTCGGCAGCGACGGCGGCGCAGGGTTCGACGTCTCCGCGACTTCCATATCCTGCCACCACAAACTGCATCGGCGGAACCTAACCCGTGGTGATGGCCTCAGTCGGTTTTCGGCAGCGGAATGCCTTCGCTGGTCGAGAATTCCGCATCGCTTTGTGTCGACAGCCCCAGCGATACCAGGGTCCGCGGGAACAAGACATCGGTCAGGTAGGCCAACGTAACCGCCCAGCGGTTGACGCCTCGCGGAATGGCGTACAAGTGGTAGGCCCGGGTGACGAATTTCGCCGGATAGCCGGACAGCGGAACGCCCAGCGGATTCGCCACGGCCCGATGGGGTCCAAGATCGACCACCAACCCCAGGTTGCGGTGCTTGTATTCGCGCTTCTTCCCGTGCCCGAGACTGGCGGCCACGTTGTCGGCGAGCACCTTGCCTTGACGAATCGCGTGCTGGGCGGTGGGGGGTGTGATCTTGCCAGGTTGCGTCACGTCGGGCACTGCGGCGGCATCGCCGGCGGCGAACACATCAGGGTGCCCGGGCACCTCAAAATCGGTCTGCACCTTCAGCCGGCCCTTCTCGGTCGGCAGGCCCAGCGTCTCGATGAGCGGGGCGGCGCTCACTCCGGTCACCCATGCCACTGTTCGGGTGTCTATCCGCGAGTTATCACTTAGCACAACGTGATCCGGGTGAACTTCGTTGAGCGTCAGGCCTAGCCGCACGTCAACTCCACGGCGCCGCAGCACCCGCATCGCCCGAGCGCCCAACTTCTCACCCACCTCGGGCATCACCTGCTCGGCAAGGTCAAGCAGTACGAATTTCACGTCGGGCGCGTCAAAGACCATCTGCTTGGCTGCGGCGTCGGCCAGTGCGCGAAGCTGCACCACCAGTTCGGTACCGGAATAGGACGCTCCAACCACCACGATCGTGCGACGGGCTTCCGCGAGCTTGGGGTCGTCTTCGAGGGATGACAACTCCAGCTGCTCCAGAACATGGTCGCGCAAGTAGAGCGCTTCAGCTGTTGACTTCAAACCCCTTGCGTAATGGGCTAATCCAGGTATATCGAACAAGCGGGTCACCGACCCGGGCGTCAACACCAGCCGGTCCCACGACATCTCGCGGGAACGCTGTTCCAGGTCGGTGAATTGCAGCCGGCGCTGCTCGAAGTCGACCTTGTCGACCCGTCCACGCACTTTGCGCACCCCGTTGAGCGTCCCAGCCAGCGGGATTGTCACGAACCGCGGGTCGACGACTCCGCCCGCCACGTCGGGCAGCAGCGGTGTGTAGAGCATGTAGTCGACCGGGGAGATGATCGTGACGTCCACGTCCGATCTGCGTAATCGCCGGACCAGTCGGCGTGCACACTCGAAGCCGGTAAATCCGCTGCCCACAACTACGACCGAAGTCATCGTTTCCACTCTAGCGACCAGCACCGCTGCGCGCGTTGTTGTCGGGTTTCGCCGCTTCCGCCCGGGAGTCGTTTTCTCGCTCCCCGATCCGGGTAGTAGACCGGAATGGGAGACACCTCGCGCGACCCTATCGATCACCACCGGACCACACAGCCACGCGCCGGCGAATCGATGAAGAGCGGCGCAAAGACGCCCGGCCTTTTCCTATTGGCCACTGGCGTGGTGGCTTTGGTGGTTTGCCTGGCCAGCTTCGCTGACCGAGCGGTCGGCGTCGGAGTGGGCGCAGCCGTTGTCGCGTTGCTTGCGACGGGCGCCGGCTTCGCCTGGCTGGGCATGGACTCGCGCCGAATCCGCCACGTTCAACGGGCATGGGTCGGGGCCCACGACGGGGGCGTCGACTAAGCTCGCCCAGTTCCGATCAGCTCGCGGCGACGACGCGGACGTGCTCAAGGTGCGGGTCTGTCCGGCGGCACCGGCGCGCGGTTATTGCAGGGCAGCCAAGTTGCAAACCGACTCATGCACATCGGACTTGATGATCCTGGCGACCAGCTTCCCGATCGGCCCGTTCAACAGACCCCCCGACAAATCAGCGGTCAGATGAAACGTGGACCCGGGATGGTTGTCAGCGACCGTCATCGCTACCGCGATCCGAATCCCGCCACGGCCACGGCCCGACAATTCGATCACTTCCGGCTCGTCGTACCGAGTGACCGTCCAATGGATGACGTTACGAAAACCCTTCACCTTCACGCACGACGACACGTGCGTGCCCTTGCTGATCTTGGATGGAACCGGACTGCGCCAACCGGCAAATATCGTCATCCAGTCGCCGAACCGATTCAGATCGCACGCCAGCTTCCAGGCTGATTCCGGCGCCAAATCCGACGACGTCGAAACATCTACTCGGGCCACCGGAGCGGCATACCCGGGGGTGGGTGGGCGATAAACCGGGGTCAGATGCCGGTCCAGGTCTGATCGAGTTGGTCTGCTACGTCGATGACTTGCGCTTTTTGCGATTGCGGCGAGTCGATTTCGTCGCCGACGTAGTGCGCGATGAAGCGTCGGATCTCCCCGTCAACCCCGGCCACGATGCGCAACAGCTCGCCCCGGATGCTCGTCGACGACACCTGGACGGTGATATCCGACGATCGTGGCTTGGCCACGTCGACGATCAGCAGGAGCGGTTCGGCGGCGCGCGCGGTCGCGGTCAACGCGATATCGCCGTTAACCCGAAACCGCTGTTTGTCCAACCGTAGGTCGACAAGCAGATCGATCAGCAGCGGGATGTGGATGTCACAAGTGATGCTGTCGCCGACGTTACGGCTGACCTGAGGCTCCTTGATCGTCACCCTGGCGCTGACTTTGGCGAGTTTGCCCGGCCCCTGGGCCATCGGAGGCATGTCAAACTCGGTGCCGGCGAACGCCGCGAACGCGGCGCCGACACGTTCCTCGGTGACGGCCACTTCGAAAAATCGCCGCCCAAAAGCCTCGTAGCTGACGTAGTCATAGCCCTGCATAACTACATACCGTCTCATGTCGCCTTCCGACACCGCGGCTGATCCCATCGTGTCGGCCGACGCCCGCCCTGCCAGTGGTGTTAAGCAAATACCGCCGTGGGTAAACCAGAGCGATGAATACGCAGCTGCCGGACACGCACAGATGAGGTTGCGGAAAAGCACCGTCGGCGGCCCAGGATTTCGTCGTATTCGCCGGGGCCGCGGCTTTTCCTATGTCGACGCCGAGCGCGACTGCGTCGACGACCCGGAATGCTTGGCGCGGATCGAGGCGCTGGTTATCCCGCCGGCGTGGAAGAACGTGTGGATCTGCCCGCACCCCAATGGTCACATCCAGGCGGTCGGCACTGACGACGCCGGCCGCCGCCAGTACATCTACCACGAGCAATGGCAGGCCGAGCGGTCCGAGGAGAAGTACGACCGGGCGGTCAGCTTGGCCAAACATCTGCCTGACTGGCGCCTGCACCTTCTCTCCGATCTACGTAGTCGCGGGCTGGGACGCGATCGCGTGCTGGCACTGGCCCAGCATTTGATTGATCAGGGCTACTTCCGGGCCGGCGGTGAGGAGTACGCGCAAGAGAACGGCAGCTTCGGGCTGGCCACACTGCGTCGTGACCATGTGCGGCTCAAAAGGGGCTGCGTGGAATTTGACTATCCGGCGAAAAGTGGGGTGCGCCGGACGATTTCCCTCGAAGACCCGCTGGTGATCAAGGCAGTTGGATCGCTGTTGCGCGCCGAAACGAAGATTCCGCGGCTGTTGGTATATCGCAGTACAGATGGCTGGTCGGAAGTACACGCCGACGACCTCAACACCCGCTTTCGGGAGCTGGTGGGTGACGAGTTCAGTGTCAAGGATCTGCGGACCTGGCACGGCACGGTGCTGGCCGCTGAGGCCTTCGCCATCGCCCGAGAGCCGACGTCAAAGACGGCTCGCCGTCGCGAAGAGGCGGCCGTGATGCGCGCGGTGGCAGAAGAATTGGGTAATACACCGGCGGTGGCGCGGAGCTCCTATGTGGATCCACGCGTCGTCACCGCCTACGAGCAAGGCGTCACCATCGCCCCGGCATTACGCAGAATCAAACGTCAGCGGACGCCGGAGGCAAAGCGCGAAACAATCGAGCGAGCCACCGCGCGGATGATCAAACGCGTCGCGCAGAGCTGAGCGATGAGGCTCGAAAGTGGTTGTTGTCGAACCTGATTGGCAGATGTCAGATGCCGCCGACGGCGGCGGATCGGCCTGTTCGCACGAAATATGCTGCGACCACGACGATCGCGCCGATCACGGTTACCGGAATGGTCCACCTCCGCTGCTTGGAAAGCGCTGACTGGCACTCGGCAACAAAATCGGTGTGCGGGATTATCTCGTTAAGAAACGGGATGCTTGCTACTGACTTGTTGTTTGCCTCTTGAGCGCTGGATAGGTTCGAGACCGCGGCGCTTCCGCATCCGAGGCTGCCGCCGTTGCCGTCCGACACCGACACTGGCACAAATAGTCCGATGATCCCGACGACCAGGACCACCGCCCCCACCACCAGAACCAACCGCCGCAATGTCACACCGTGCTCCTTATGCCCGCAGTCATTTGCTGAAGAGTTACCCATTCGCGTCGGTACGCCAAACGTCGCACGCTGACAGCCTTTGCGGCCACGGTTGTCAGCGCCGCTTGCCCCCGCAAGCGGGAGGTGCCCTCACCTCATCGCTGCCCATTAAATCGTCATCGCTGCCCATTAAATCGTCGTCGGCGCGGGCTATGAGACAATTCGGCTGTCGCACCGGCGCGAACCGGGCTGGGCGATTTCGGCCGTGTTGTTAACCGCGCCACACATCCACCCGCTGATTCTTCTATCCCGGCCTCGGCCTGTCAGGCTGGCAGAACCTGGAGGTGTTTTCGCATCCGATGTGCGCCCACAAAGTGACCGAACCGCGAACCGGCGGCTCGCAAATTCAAGCCTTGCTCACCTGGGTCGGCGGCGGAGAGCGCCGCGAACTCGACGAGCGTCACGAGCGGTCCGCGCACGCGATCGCCGGCATAGTCGTGATCTTGGATGCCGCTCTGTGCTGGCTGGTGGCGACGCTCGCTGTGCTGCAAGCAACGCGCTGGCCGGTGCCGGCCATAATGCCGTTCACGCTGATCTTTAGCCTGCTGGTCGGCGCGATCACCCGCGGCGTAGCCAGCGGACCGATGCGCGGACTGCGCACAATCGTGGGCCGCGGACTGGTGGCGGCCGCCGTCGGTATGGTCGTGGGCGAGATCGCCGCTCTGGCGCTGTTCTCCGGGTCGATCGATCGTCATCTGGAACTACAGGCCGCGCGCAGCGTCGACGCGGCACCGACCGTCGTGCAGACATCCACCAGCCTGGCGCAACTACGCAAGGCGCGGGTCGCGCTTGACACGGCGGTCGATACCGCCCGCAGTCACCGCGACGAGGCACTGGTAGTGGCGCGCTGCGAATACCATCCGAGCCCGGCCTGTCCGCAAACCCGCATCACCGGGGTGCCCGGCTCCGGGCCCGAAACCCGAACAGCCAATGAGCTTCTCGCAGACTCCCAGCGAGAACTGGACACCGCCACGGCTGCTCGTGACCGGCAATCAGCCGAGCTGGACTCGAAAATCGGCGACGGCGAGCGGACCCTCGCACGGGCGCAGCAATCCGCGACCGCCGACGCCGACCACGGCCTGGGCGCGCGGTGGCTGGCAATGCAGGACCTCACGCTGGCCGGCGCCGGCGCACTAATGCTGCGACTCTTGGCGATCGCGTTCTTCACGCTGTTGAGCTTGTTCCCTTTGATACTGCGGCTATGGCGCGGTGAAACGGCCCACGATCGTCAGGCCAGAGCCCGCGCTGAACGCGAACGCGCCGAGCTGGAGGCGGAGACCGCAATCGCGATCAAACGAGCCGAGGTGCGCGCGGCCGCCGAAACGATGTGGGCCGAACAGCAACTCGCGCAAGCCCGGATGGCCATCGAGGCACAGACCGAGATCGACCGCGCGCAGCTTCGTCAGCGCGTGAGCGCAGAGTTGAAAGGCGCACCGCCCGTCGCTGAGCCGGTGGCCGAAGACATCTACCTACCGATCGCCGCCGAGGCTGAGGCGGCCAGCCGTGCCGCGACGGCATTGCCCGACGCGACCGTGGAAACCGGTGCGGCCGAGACACCCAACCTGCCCGCCGCACTGGAATCTGGGGGCGTGCCTGCCACTTCGCCGATTCCGACCATCCCCGATGTCACCAGAGCGGCCGCTCGCTGGATTCGTCCGATGGTGCCGGGCTTTGTCGCCCGCGCGATCGATACGTCAACCCACCCGCTACGCACCGCGCGTCAGGTGCTCGAGGAAGTCGAGGAAATCACTTTCTCGCTCAGGCGCACCCGCAAGGTCGTCGTCGATACCGAGGAGAGTGCCCGCCCCGCGCCATCGGGCGGATCGGCCGCTATCGCCGCCAGCGACGACGATCACGGCGCGCAAGCCGTGATGTCAGAGCGGCTATCCGCAAAGGATGTGGATGACGTGTCGTTGACGCAGCGGGCGGCGCAGCGCGGGCTGACCGAGCGCCATGGACCACATGAGGTGCGCGCGGGTGACGGCCCACGGCAATTGCCGCCTGCCCAGTAATCGTCGGCCGTAACCGCGTTGTGATCGAAACCTCAAATTAGCTGAGAAAGCGGCATCGCCCCCCAATATCGCTACCAGCGGGAATAACCCTTTCGCCGAAACCATTTATGTCGTAAGGTTGCGCATCTGAGACCGAAACCACGAAGAGTGAACAATTACGGTATCTTTTACTTGTGTCTAATAGGTAATTCCTAACCCGCTTCTACCAGCGCATATTGTGTAGAAATGTAGCGCAGACCATTCAGTAATATGCAAAGTGATGGCCGACACATTTTTTGGCCGGCTTTGATCTTGTTGTTAATGTCCCGGCCCATGTTTGCAGAAACGATCATGGCGCTGCTTGACCAGATGTCGGGCACGCCGTATAGCCACGGCTATTCGCCGGCCGGAACGGACTGTTCGGGTCTGGCGTCCCTGGTATCGAATGTCGCTACAAACCGCCCGGCTTTCGCCGAACGGTTCAATACCGGGAATGAAGAATCAGCCTTGTTGGCACGCGGCTTCCAATACGGGACCGCCCCTGGCGCTCTAGTGATCGGCTGGAATGGCGGTCATACGGCCGTGACGCTGCCGGATGGAACGCCGGTCTCCAGCGGTGAAAGCGGCGGCGTGCACATCGGTGGCGGCGGCGCTTACCAGTCCCAGTTCACCCACCACATGTTCCTTCCGCTGGATCCCGGCGCACCGCAGGATGCCCCGCCGCCCGGTCCGGTGCTGGCGGACGCGGTGGCTCCCGAGCCTCCCCCGCCGCCCGCTCCCGAAGCCCCTCCGGTCGAGCCGGTGCAGAACGAACTGCCTCCGCCACCGGATCCCGCCCCGGCACCCGCCGAGCCGGAAGGGAACCAACCGCCCGCGCCAGCTCCTGACGAGCCACCGGCGGCAGCCTAGCGCCACCGAGGTCGTTGGGCCTCTACGCCAAGAAGCGCTCCAGATAGCGGGCGAACCGGTTGCGCAGGTCCTGCTCGTCGAGTCCGAACATTTCGGCCGACGTCACGACCTGGCCCAACCGCCCGCGCTGGTGGGCTAGCAGATAATCGGCCATCGCCGTGCGGGGCCCGTCGGTCAGCGCCTCGCCGGCTAGGTCATACACCCGTTCGGCGACGCCGAGCTCGTCGGCCATGAAGGCGTCGAAGCGGACGTCGATCGACCGCTCCGGCGGAATGATGTCACGGTCGCGCACAAGCGCATCGAGCATCAGTTGCAAACGCTGGACCCACGATGCCGCGATCTCCTGCACCGGCACCGGCGAACAATGCATCCGCGCGCTGTAGGTGAGCATCGCCAGCATGGACAGTGTTACCGGCACAGGGTCGCGGTGGGTGCACACCACGATCGTGCCGGGAAAAACGGCGTTCAACACCGGCAACTGCTCCAGGTGCTGTGGCGACTTCAACAACCAACGGTGGCCGCCGCGAAGAAACTGCAGCGCCTTTAACTGGACGGCCAGGTGTTGGTAGGACGTTGTCTGGTCATGCGTCAGGTAGTAGTCGCGCCACCGCGGCACGTGCCCGAGCGTCTCGAACAGCATCGTGGAGAAGTCATTGGCCAGCAGCTGGATCTCCTCGTGGACATGCTCGGTGGTCATCTCATGCATGAGCGGGAAGTGCGGCATCGCGGCGTTCATGAACTCGACGGCGGCGTCCATGCGCGCTTTTCGCGGATCGGGCTCGATGCCCACCTCGGCGGGGAGCGGAAATGGCTCGACGCTCTCCCAGTACGGGATGGTGCGAAAGGTTGTGGCCGCCGCCAACAAGTTGTGCAGATGAGTGGTGCCGGTGCGGGGCAGGCCCGCGATGACGACCGGCGGCAGCAGCTCGATGTCATGAATCTCAGGGTGTCGCGTCAGCAGATCGTTGAGCAGTAGCCGGTTCTTGAGCCACTGCAATACCTGAGCATGGAAGTTGACGATTCCCGGCCCGTGCAGGCCGCGGATCTCGGACACCGCCGCGAGGTAGACATCGAGGCGCTCCCGGTAATCGTCCGGCCCGAAGTCGGTAAGCCCGGTATCGGCGGCGGCTTTGGCGTGCAGCGCGTCAGCTTCCAGCGGACACTCCGGCGCCATCGCCGTCATGAGGTCGCGGATCGGCTGGATTTGGGGGCTGAAACGCGGCTCGGCAAGGTCGTCCAGGTGCACGAGAACGGCAGCGGCATCGGTCACGGCGACTTATGTTACTCTGAGTTTCGTAATGACGACAGAAATTGGCCGGCCCCGCGATAGGCGCATCGACGGCGCGGTACTGCAGGCCACCGTCGAACTGCTCGCGCAGACCGGCTACGCCGACCTCTCGGTCGACGCGATCGCGCGGCGGGCTGGCACCAGCAAGCCCGCGATCTACCGACGATGGCCCGGCAAGGCGCACCTCGTTCACGAGGCGGTTTTCCCGATCAGCGATGCGACCGCGCTACCCGATACTGGGTCGCTGGCCGGCGACGTGCGCGAGATGGTGCGCCGCACCGCGGAGGTGCTCACCACGCCGGCCGCGCGGGCAGCACTGCCCGGACTCGTCGGTGAAATGGCTGCCGACCTCACCCTGCACTCCGCGCTGCTCGAACGCTTCGGCGACATCCTGTCGCGCGGACTGTCGGATCGCTTGGCCGACGCCGTCGCCCGCGGCGAAGTACGGCCCGACGTCACCGCGGCCGAAATCGTCGAGGTCGTCGCCGGCACCACATTCTTGGCGCTGCTCACCCGCGGGGACGCGCTCGACGATTGCTGGGTCGACCGGACCGCCGCGTTCATAACGAGAGGAATTAGCGCATGACCAAAAGCGAGCACGAGTCCACCGCGGCTTGGAGCGAGCTACTCGAGACCCTGGCCGGACTCGACCGCACCTTTCTCGAGGGCGACCGTGCCGTCACCGACGATCGCCACATCGCCGATGGCTACCGCATGCTCGCCACCACGCTTGGCGTGGCGTTCGACAGTTATCTCTTCGCTGAGCCCAGTCGACCGGTGTTCGTCGCAGTGAATACTCCGTTCCGACGAGATCGTCGATGGGGCGGCGACAACACCGACGCCTACTACTACATGTGCCCGGTCGACCCCAAACGGCGATATCGGATCAGCGGCAACCGCGGCAACAGCGTTTACTTTTCGCTGACCGCCTACAACGAGCCGTCGCCTGGCGCGTGGTCGGACCGCATTGTGGCACTCGTGCGCGACGACGATCTCGAGATCGACAACGCCGGCAACTTCTCGTTTGAACTCGGGCCCACGCCCGACGCAGCGGTTCTGATGACCCGCGACTACCAGGCCGACCCGCTGACCGGTCGCAAGGTCAATTGGCGTATTGAGGCGCTCGACGAACCGAAACCGATTCGGCACGGCGATGCCGAGACCGCCGCCCGGCTACGGGCCAGCGCCATCTGGCTGCGCACGATGTTCGCGATCGTCCCGCTGGCCGTCGGCGCGCGGGTCGACGACGTGCACGCGCTGGGGCACGAGATCGCGCATGCGGCCAATCAATTCGCCGATCCCTATCAGGTCCCGGACGCCAACTTCGGCTGGTCGGCCCGCGACGCCTGTTATTCCTACGGCAGTTTCGTGCTCGACGAGGACGAGGCGCTCGTGATCACCCACCGGCCGCCGCGGTGCAGGTTCTGGAACCTGGTCGTGTGGAACCAATTCATGGCCACCCACGGCGTCACCGATGCGCGCAGCTCGGTCAACGGCCACAGCGCGGTGCTCAACTCAGACGGGTCGGCGACGATCGTCATCTCTCGCGGTATGACCGCGCACCCGAATTCCCTGACCACACTTGACTATCCCCGTGGCAACCTCGCGTTCCGGTGGTTTCTCGCCGACGAGGTCCCGGCGCGGCCGGAAGTGCGGCTGGTGAAGCTGTCGGAGGTGCCGACGAACGTCGACGCACTATCGGGTTGAATCACTCTGCGCCACGGGCCAACTGACGGCCACGCTTGCAGCAGCCACGCGCTGCTGCTTTCATCCGGTGTTAACTGCTGTTCAGGAGCGTTTCGGCAGCCGCTATTTCTGCCAGGAAATTCTTGGTTTGGAGCCGCATGTGCGAGGGAACCTTTTGCGGCATGATTGGCGATATGCATCGTTTCTTGGGTCTTCCGGTACTAGCAGCGTTGAGCTTCGGCATTCCTGTCGCTGCCGCTCCCCCCGCATCCGCCGCGGGTTGTCCTGACACCGAAGTGGTGTTCGCCCGCGGTACCGGCGAGGAACCCGGTCTTGGCCCGACCGGACAGGCATTTGTCGATTCCCTGCGCGCGCGCCTGGGCGGAAAGTCGATGGACGTCTATCCGGTGAACTACCCGGCCAGCGAACAGTGGTCGACCGGAATCGACGGTATTCGAGACGCCGGCACTCATGTTGTCTCCGAGGCGTCAGCCTGCCCCAACACCAAGATGGTGCTCGGCGGTTACTCCCAAGGCGCAGCCGTGATGGGCTTCGTCACCTCGCCTGCCGTCCCGGATTCGATACCACCTGACGTCGATCCGGCGACTCTCCCCAAACCGCTGGACCCGGCCGTAGCGAACCACGTCGCCGCGGTCGTGCTGTTCGGAGCACCGAATGTGAGAGCTATGGAGTTTCTCGGCCAGCCCAAGGTTGTCATCGGCCCGCTGTATCAGGCCAAGACCATCCAGGTGTGTGCCGTTGAGGACCCGATTTGCTCGGAGGGAATGAACTTCGCCGCGCACGATTCTTACGCAGACGACGGGAGCGTCATTTCCCAAGGAGTGGACTTCGCCGTCAGCCACCTCGGTGCGGGTGGCAGTACACCCGCGCCCGCGGCTTCTCCGCACCAAGGCTTCGGAGCCTGACGTCCACGCATAACCGTCGCCCGCCCTGGACTAGCGTCTAGAAAGTCTGTCGCTCGCATCCAGGGACGGAGGACACCCATGGCGATCCGTGTCGCCCATGTCGGCACCGGAAACGTCGGTCGTCTGGCGTTGACCGAGCTGGTCACCAATCCGCAATTCGAACTGACCGGGCTGTGCGTCTCTTCGCCGGAGAAAGTCGGCAAGGACGCCGGGGAACTCGCCGGGGTCGATGTGTCCACCGGAATCGCGGCGGTCAACGACCTTGATGCCGTGCTCGCTACCCGGCCGGAATGTGTCGTGTACTGCGCGATGGGTGACACCCGCCTCCCGGAGGCGATGAAGGACGTGATGCACATCCTCGCCACGGGCAGCAACGTCGTCGGATCGTCGCCGGGAATGTTGCAGTATCCGTGGGGCGTGATGCCAGACAAATACATCGCCCGCGTTGAAGATGCTGCGCGGCAAGGTAACTCAAGCCTCTTCATCAATGGTGTCGACCCGGGATTCATCAACGACCTGATGCCGTTCGTCCTCGCCAGCACCTGTCAGCAAGTCGAGCAGGTGCGCTGCATGGAGATCGCCGACTACGCGACCTACGACGGCGCCGAGGTCATGCACTACATGGGATTCGGCAGACCCCTCGACGACGTGCCGATGCTGCTGCTACCCGGCGTGCTCAGCATCGCCTGGGGCGCTGCGATCCGTCAGCTCGCAGCGGGGCTGGGAATCGAGCTGGACGAGATCACCGAGTCCCACAAGCGCGAACCGGCGCCGCAAGACTTCGACGTCGCGGTGGGACGCATCGCCAAGGGGACCATGGCCGCTCTGCAGTTCGAGATCCGCGGCATGGTCAACGGCCACCCCGCGATCGTCGTCGAGCACGTGACCCGGTTGCGAGAAGACCTGCGACCCGACTGGGCGCAACCCGCCCAGCCCGGCGGCTCGTATCGGGTGCAGATCGTCGGCGAGCCGTCCTACACCATGGACATCTGCCCGAGTAGCCCCAAGGGCGATCACAACCACGCGGCGATCGTCGCCGCGGCGGGCCGCATCGTCAACGCCATCCCGGCGGTGGTCGCGGCGCCGCCCGGTATCCGGACGACGCTAGATCTGCCGCTGGTCACCGGGAGCGGCCTCTATGCGCCCTCGGACTACGCTCTCCTGCACCGAGATTGACGGTAGCGCCGAGTTACCGCCGGTTTTCGGCGCTGGCGTCGATCTCGGCGCAGTGAACTTTGTTGCTAGGCAGGCTATGTCGGGAGCCCGCGAGCTCCCGCAGCGACCTAGGTTATTGCTCGCGCTTCTCCCGCTCTTCGGCGGCCGCTGCCGCGCCGCGCGCCGCCTCCGCCTTGGCTTCTTTGCGGGCCGCATCACGCTGGGCTTCCGCTTTGTCCTGCTGGGCTCTACCCTCCCGGACTACGTCATCACGGCCAGCAAGCGATCCCGCAACCTCCTTGGCTTTGCCTTTGACGCCCTCGACGACGCCTTTGACGGCTTCGTGCGGCCCGCTCTTGTTGTCCCCCATTGAATTCATCTGCCTTTCGGTGGTTGTTGAGTTCGCAACACCGGCAGGCCTTCCCGTCGCGGCAACACCTCAAACACCCGGCGGCGCACATCACGTCGCACCCGGCCCGATTTGACCGCTGTGAACTGCCTGTGAACAGGAGTAACGCCATAAATTGCGGGTATCTCGATGAGCGTGGGAAGTGTCAAGGCTGCCCATCGGGGGCAGGTTGTGATGGTCACTGGGGCCAGCGGCGGGATCGGACGTGCCACAGCGAAAGCATTTGGGGCCCGCGGTGCACACGTCGGCCTCGTGGCGCGCGGCGAGAAAGGGCTCGCCGGTGCGGCGCAGGATGTCGAAGCTGCCGGCGGCAAGGCCTGCGTGATACCTACCGATGTTGCTGACCCGGAGCAGTGCGAGGCGGCCGCTGAGGAACTCGAGCGTGCCTTCGGACCCGTCGACGTGTGGGTGAACGTCGCCTTCACGTCGGTGTTCGCCCCGTTTTCGGAGATCACGCCCGCTGAGTTCCGGCGTGTCACCGAGGTGACCTATCTCGGCTACGTCTACGCCACCATGGCGGCGCTACGGCGGATGAAGCCCCGAAACACCGGCACCGTCGTACAGGTTGGCTCCGCGCTCGGCTACCGGGGAATCCCGCTGCAAAGTGCCTACTGCGGAGCCAAACACGCGATTCAGGGATTTCACGAGGCGCTGCGCTGCGAGCTGCTGCATGAGCGCAGCAAGGTCCACGTCACGCTGGTGACGATGCCCGCGGTCAACACCCCGCAGTTTTCCTGGGTGCTATCCAGGTTGCCGAAGCAGGCCCAGCCAGTTCCGCCGATCTACCAGCCCGAGGTCGCCGCGCGGGCGGTGCTGTATGCGGCGGATCATCCTCGCCGCCGCGAGTACTGGGTGGGTGGCAGCACGGCAGGCACGTTGGCCGCCAACGCCATTGCGCCCGGTCTGTTAGATCGCTACCTTGCCCGCACGGGCTTCGACTCACAGCAGACCGAAGATGAAAGACCGCCCGACCAGCCGGCGAATTTGTGGGAACCCGCCGACGGTCATAACGGCGAAGACTACGGGGCCCGAGGCATTTTCGGCGACCAATCCAGCAATCGCAGCATCCAACTATGGGCCTCGCAGCACCACGGACTTCTCGGCGGCGCGGCAGCTGCACTTGCCGCCGGGGCGGGAGTCGCCGCACAACAGCTGCGCCGATGGCGCCGACGACGCGGTGCGGCCGAACTTAGCAACGTTGAAAATCCATGATCAGGAGGAAAATCCATGTCCAAGCAAGAAGTCAGCGACTACCTACTCGAGCGGCTGCGGGCATGGGATGTAAAGCATGTCTTCGGGTATCCCGGCGACGGGATCAACGGAATCCTTGCCGCGTTCGGGCGAGCAGACAATCAACCGATGTTCATTCAATCGCGCCACGAGGAGATGAGCGCGTTCGAAGCGGTCGGATACGCCAAGTTCAGTAACCGTGTCGGCATTTGTATGGCGACGTCGGGGCCGGGCGCGATCCATCTGCTGAACGGTCTTTACGACGCCAAGCTCGACCACGTGCCGGTGGTGGCCATCGTCGGGCAGACCAACCGCAGCGCCATGGGCGGGTCGTACCAACAAGAGGTCGACCTGATGAGCCTGTTCAAGGACGTCGCCAGTGACTACGTCCAAATGGTTACCGTGCCAGAGCAATTGCCCAATGTGCTCGATCGCGCTATCCGGGTGGCGTTGGCACAACGCGTGCCGACGGCGCTGATCATCCCGTCCGATGTACAGGAATTGCCGTATTCGCCGCCGACTCATGCGTTCAAGATGGTGCCGTCCAGCCTGGGCATCGAGTGGCCGGCTATCGCACCCGACGACGCAGCGATTGCCCGCGCCGCCGACATCCTCAACGAAGGCAAACGGGTGGCGATGCTGGTGGGCAATGGCGCGCGCGGAGCGCGCAAAGAACTCACCGAAGTTGCCGACCTACTCGGCGCTGGAGCAGCCAAGGCGCTGCTGGGTAAGGATGTGCTGTCCGATGAATTGCCTTGGGTGACAGGGTCGATCGGCCTACTGGGCACCCGGCCCAGCTACGAGATGATGCGCGACTGCGACACGCTGCTGACAGTGGGATCAAGCTTCCCCTACACCCAGTTCATGCCGGAATTCGGGCAGTGCCGCTCGGTGCAGATCGACATCGACGGACGGTTCATCGGGATGCGCTACCCCTACGAGATCAACCTTGTCGCAGATGCCAAGGCCGCGTTGCGGGCCCTCATTCCGCTGCTGAAGCGCAAGGAGGACAGGTCGTGGCGGGAAGGCATCGAGAAAACTGTCGCACGGTGGTGGCAAACCATGGACAAGGAGGCAATGGTTGCCACCGACCCCGTCAACCCATTGCGGCTGTTCTCCGAACTCTCGCGCCAGCTGCCCGACAATGCCATCGTCACAGCCGATTCCGGTTCGGCGGCCAACTGGTATGCACGCAACTTGCGGTTCCGCGGTGACATTCGCGGCTCGCTGTCGGGCACCCTGGCCACCATGGGACCCGGTGTGCCGTATGGCATCGGAGCCAAATTCGCCCAACCGGACCGGCCGGTCATCGTGTTCAGCGGTGACGGTGCTATGCAGATGAACGGCATGGCCGAGCTGATCACCGTCAAGCGATATTGGCGGGAGTGGGATGATCCGCGCCTGATTGTGGCGATCCTGCACAACAACGACCTCAACCAAGTCACCTGGGAGATGCGCGCTATGGCCGGCGCGCCGAAATTCGCTGAATCGCAAAACCTTCCCGACGTTGACTTTGCCTCGTTTGCCGCCGGACTCGGGCTTAACGCGTCGTCGGTCAAGGATCCCGAGGAACTCGCGGATGTTTGGCGTGACGCCTTGTCCGCCGACCGTCCCACCGTCCTGGACGTCTACACCGATCCCGACATGCCTCCGATCCCGCCGCACGCCACCTGGGATCAGTTCAAGGCGGCTACCACCGCCGTGCTGGCTGGCGACGAAGACCGGACCGGCTTTGTCAAGACCGGTCTTAAAACCAAAATGCAAGAGTTCTTGCCGCACAAGAAAAGCTGAGAAATCGTGACTGCGGGCATAACAACAAAACGTCCAAGCTCATCGCCCAGGGTCTACGAGGCGCTCGCAGCCGACTTGCGCGAACGCGTGGACGGAGAAGTGCGCTTCGATCCCGGTTCGCGGGCCACCTACTCCACCGATGCGTCCAACTACCGGCAGGTGCCCATCGGCGTGGTCGTGCCGCATAATCCCCAGGCCGCGGTGGATGCCCTCGCGGTGTGCCGCCAGCACGAGGTGCCCGTGTTATCTCGCGGTGGCGGTACGAGTTTGGCCGGACAGTGCTGTAACGCGGGAGTCGTCATCGACTGGAGCAAGTACTGCACCCGCATCACTTCGATCGACACCGATGCCGGTATCGTCGTCGTTGAGCCGGGCATCAAGCTCGACCAGCTCAACGACGAACTGGACTCGTCGGGCTGGATGGTAGGGCCCAAACCCTCTACCCATGTCAGTTGCACGATCGGCGGAATGATCGGCAACAATTCCTGCGGTGCCAGCGCGCAGGCATACGGCAAGATGGTCGACTCGGTGCGCCGCCTTGAGGTGGTGACGTACGACGGGCTGCGCATGTGGGTCGGCCCGACCGACGACGACAAGCTCGCCGCCATTCTCGACGAAGGTGGGCGTCGCGCCGAAATCTACCGCGGCCTGAAGGCTTTGGCAGAAAAGTACGCCGACGAGATCCGGTCGACATATCCGAACATCCCGCGGCGGGTGTCGGGTTATAACCTCGATTCTTTGTTGCCGGAGAGCGGCTTTCACGTCGCCAAGGCGTTGGTCGGCTCAGAGAGCACGCTGGTTACCGTGTTGCACGCGGAGCTGCAATTGGTGCGCCAGCCGGCGGCGACCGCGCTGGCGGTCTTGGGGTTCGACGACATCGCCTCGGCTGCCGACGCGGTGCCGGCCATCCTGGAACACAATCCCGCGGCGCTGGAGGGTTTGGATCATCGCCTTGTCGAACTGGAGAATTCGCAGCGCCTGGCGCAAAAGGCCCTGCGTCAATTGCCTGATGGCGATGCCTGGCTGATGGTGCAGCTCGACGGCGACGATCAGGACGACGCCGATCGCAAGGCCAAGTCGATGATCGATGCGCTGAAAAAGGTCCCGCACAACGGCGTCACGGTCCTCGATGACCCGGCCCGCGCGAAGGAAGTCTGGTCTGCTCGGGAAGCGGGGCTGGGCGCCACCGCGTACCCGCCCAACGAGCCAGAGACCCACGAGGGCTGGGAGGACGCGGCTGTGCCGCCGGAGCGGCTCGGCGATTACCTGCGCGATTTCCACAAGTTGCTCGACCGCTGCGACTATGGAAGTGCTTCGCTGTACGGGCATTTCGGTCAGGGCTGCGTTCACACCCGTATCCCATTCGACTTGCGCAACGCCGAAGGCATCGCCAAATACCGTTCGTTCGTCGAAGATTCGGCGCGGCTGGTGGTGGCGTACGGCGGCTCGCTGTCTGGCGAGCACGGCGACGGCCAGTCCCGCGGCGAGCTGTTGCCGATCATGTTCGGCGAACGGATGGTCGGAGCGTTCGAACAGACCAAGGCCCTGTTCGACCCGCATAACCGGATGAACACCGGCAAGGTGGTGCACCCTTACCGGCTCGACGAAAATCTCCGCTTCGGCGCGGGCTACCGGCCGGCCGAACCCGCGACGATGTTCGCCTATCCCGACGACGGCCACAAGTTCTCCCACGCGGCCGCGCGCTGCGTCGGGGTCGGCAAGTGCCGCGGCCACGAATCCGGCGTGATGTGCCCCAGCTACCGGGCCACCGGCGAGGAAGAGCACTCCACCCGGGGGCGGGCGCGGCTGCTGTTCGAAATGGTGCAAGGTGACGTGATCACCGACGGGTGGCGCTCTTCCGAGGTCCACGATGCGCTCGACCTCTGCTTGGCCTGCAAGGGTTGTCGCAGTGACTGCCCCGTCGACGTCGACATGGCCACATACAAGGCAGAGTTCTTGTTCCATCACTATCGGCGGCGGCTGCGGCCGATGGCGCACTACTCGATGGGCTGGATACCGTTGTGGGCGCGGCTGGCCGCGGTCATGCCCGGACTGCTCAACACCGTCACGCATACCCGCGGACTTTCGACACTGGTGAAGAAGGCAGGCGGGATCGACGTCCATCGCGAGATGCCGAACTTCGCTGACGAGCGGTTCACCACCTGGTTCCATCACCGGCGGTCGGCGGCTAAGCCGGCGCCGCGCGGGCAGGTGCTGCTTTGGCCGGACACCTTCGTCAACAATTTCGACCCGGAGGTCGGCAAAGCCGCTGTCGCGGTGCTGGAGTCGGCGGGATTCGCTGTCGAAGTTCCGCGCCAGACCGTGTGCTGCGGCCTGACCTGGATCTCCACCGGCCAGCTCAAGACCGCCAAACGGGTTCTGCGCCGCACACTTACGACGCTACGGCCGGCGCTGCGGACCAGCACGCCAGTGGTGTTGTTGGAGCCCAGCTGCGCTGCGGTGTTTCGATCAGATTTGCCCGAATTGCTCTACGGCGACGAGGACGCGCACCGGTTGGCCAAGCAAACTTACACCCTTGGAGAGGTATTGGCGGACAAGGCCCCTGGCTGGCAGCCGCCTCACATCGACGCCGAGGCGGTAGTCCAGCAGCATTGCCACCAGCACGCGATACTGGGCTACAGCGATGATCGGCAGCTGCTTGTTGATGCGGGTGTCGAGCCCGATGTCCTCGACGCCGGATGTTGCGGTTTGGCAGGTAATTTCGGCTTCGAGAAGGGACATTACAACGTCTCGGTAGCCTGCGCTGAGGACAAACTGATGCCTGCACTGCGCAAGGCCGATCCCGATGCGCTGGTCCTTGCCGACGGGTTCAGCTGCCGCACCCAAATCCGGGAGCTCTCACCCGATCACCAGCCGATGCACATCGCACAGGTCATCGCCGCTGCCCTGCGACACGCCTAACCGATTTCTCCGATTTCCGCACCGCCCGGCTCGGTTAGGCGATGCGCCGTCTCGAACATCAGCGCATGCACGAAGGCCTGCGGCAGGTTGCCGCGCAGTTGGCGCTGCATCACATCGTACTCCTCGGTGAACAGGCCAGGGGGACCGCAGGCCGTGCGGTTGCGCTCGAACCAGCGTACGGCGGCCAGGTGGTTACCCTGTTGATGATCGGCCAGCGCCATCACGAATCCGCAGAGCAAAAAAGCACCTTCAGCTTCGCCCAGTGGACGCTGGTCCGGCCGGAATCGGTACACGAATCCGTCCTGACTCAATTCGGCCCGGACGGTTTCGAGAGTGGCGACGGTGCGTGGATCATTTGGCGGGATTGCACCGCGGATCGACGGCAATAACAACGCCGCGTCGACCCGTGAATCACCAGGCGCCCGTTGCCATCTGCCTGATGGGTGTAAGCAGTCGCCGTCGGTATCGGTAACCAGCAGATCGGCTAGATGCTGCCATTCGCTGCCCTGAGGTGGTGGCGCCACCGCGCTAATGGCCCGCAACCCGGCAGCGCTCATCAGCCGAGAATGTGCCCAGCGGTGGTTGTCTAATTCCCAAATACCGGCGTCAGGCTCCCGCCACCTCTTTTCGATTGCGTCCACGGCGATCTGGACCGCCTGCCAGTGGTTCAGGTCCATCCGGTCCAGGCGGGCGGCAGCAGCAAAGAGCAGTAGTGCTTCGCCGTATGCGTCGAGTTGGAATTGGTCGGTTACCCAGTTGCCCAGCTTGTCGGCGGCGCCACCCGGGTAGCCCGGCAGGTCCAAATCGCGCTCTTCTGGCACCGTCCCGCCTGCGGCCGAGTAGGCGGGTTTTAGCGCGGGCCCGTCGGCAAGGATGCGTTCGCTGACGTAGCGCACCGCGTCGTCGAGCAGCGGGTGGGCACCGGCGGCAGCAACAGCCTGCCCCGCATAGCACTGATCCCGGATCCAGCAATACCGGTAGTCGTAGTTGCGGCCCTGCTTCGCGCGTTCCGGTAGCGACATGGTCGCAGCGGCGACCATCCCGCCGGTACTGCTGGTCAAGCCGCGAAGCACCGCGTAGGAGGCTCGGACATCCACGTCCGCCAAGGTGGCGGAAAATTCCGGCACCGACTGATACCAGGCATTTTCGGTGCTTCGCCAGCCATCGTCGGGACGCACTGTCTGCGCACTCAACTCGCGGTCGGACAGTTCCAAGACCAAATCGTGGTCACTGCCGGGTGCGATGTCCAGGACCGCCTCCAGCCGCCCGTCGTCGCACCGCCGCGCGTGCAACCCTCCGGTCCAGCGGAAGCGTAGCTTGCCGGACCGCCCAGTCCATACTTCGTCGTCGCACGAAAGGTCGCTCATCGGCTCGGATCCGTAGCCGGAACGGACGTCGAGCGTGATCCGCACCCGGGCCGGATGATCCAGTGCACGGATGCGCCGCAGCACTACCGCGGTGTGCGGATTCCCCGGAAATACCAGTGCCTCGCGGCTTTCCACAATCGCGTCGTTGGTTACCCACCGGGACCGCCAGATCAACGACCGTCCCTCGTAGTATCCGCCCCAAACGAATCGCGGTTCGTCCGGCGAAACCGCGTAGATGCCGCGACCGCCTAGCAGTGAATTGAAGACCGCAGCGCTGTCCCAGTGCGGCAAGCACATCCAGCAGAAGTCGCCGCGTGGGCCAACCAGGATCCCCCGCTCCCCGTCCGCGAGCAAGGCGTATTGCCGCAGCACGTGCGGCGGAAACTGCTCGGCAACTCCGTTAGCTACCACCAAGCGGGCATACCCGGTTTCGCTTGGGGGTAGCCAACGAATATGACTGCGCATTCAGGCGTGCCGATCGACTCCGTCGAAGTGTCGGCTTACACGGTTCCGACCGACGCCCCGGAGTCGGATGGCACGTTTGCCTGGGATTCGACCACCCTGGTCTTGGTGACTGCTCGTGCCGGTGACCATGTCGGGATCGGCTACACGTACGCGGGCACACCCGTTGCCACAGTGGTGCACTCGAAGCTGGCCGACGTCGTCACCGGCAGCGACGCTTTGCAACCGCCGGCGCGGTGGGCGGAGATGCAGCATGCGATCCGCAACCTGGGCAGACCGGGCGTGGTGGCCGAAGCAATCGCTGCGGTCGATATTGCGTTGTGGGACTTGCGATCACGGCTGCTGGATGAGCCGCTCGTTGTCGCGCTCGGTGCGGTCCACGACGCGACGCCGATCTATGGCAGCGGCGGTTTCACGTCATACGACAACGACACTCTGCGATCACAGCTGACTGGGTGGGTCGAGGCGAGGATTCCCCGCGTCAAGATGAAGGTGGGCCGTGACCCTTCCACGGACGACGCCCGGGTCGCGGCAGCACGGTCGGCGATCGGCACCGAGAACGAGCTGTTTGTCGACGCCAACGGCGCCTACACCCGTAAACAGGCACTCCTGTGGGCCGAACGGTTCGCTGAGCACGACGTCCGCTGGTTCGAAGAGCCGGTGACGTCGGACGATCTCGACGGCCTTCACCAACTGTGCGAGCAGGGACCCGCCGGGATGGACATTGCTGCCGGCGAGTACGGCTATGACCTGCCATATTTCCAGCGGATGCTCGATGCCGGCGCCGTCGATTGCCTGCAGGCCGATGTCACCCGCTGCCTGGGCATCACCGGCGTGCTCAAAGTCGGCGCGCTGTGCGACGCCCGCAGCATGGATCTCTCCTTGCACTGCGCCCCGCAGGTCAGCGCGCACGTCGGAACGGCGTTATGGCACCTGCGACATCTGGAGTACTTCCACGACCACGTGCGACTCGAAGGTTTGGCTTTCGACGGAGTCCTGGAACCCGAACCGGGCGGCTTGCTGCGTCCGGACCGGACGGCACCCGGTCATGGATTGACCGTCAAGCATGCCGACCTTGAGCCGTTCCGGGTGCGCTGACATCGCCGAGAACGGCTACATCCGACCAGATAAATCGGCCCTGGGTTACCGTTTCGGAGATTAGCTCGATTGAAGGGAGTAGGGCCCGATGAAGATTTCCCCGCCGGTTGTCGCCGGTGTGATCGTGGCGTCAACGCTGGCGGGAGTGTCGGTGGCCGGCTGCAGCAGCCATTCGACGTCCTCGGCGCCGACATCGGGATCAACCACCTCCACACACGCCGCGCAGCCTGGCGACTACACCCAGCTGCTGATCAAGGCCGGTGACATCAACGCACCCGAGCCATTCACCGCCGGCCCAGCGGTCAAGAACCCGAATGGCCAACAAGGCGCACAAATCACCTTCAACGACCAAGACAAGGCCCACACGATCATCGACACCATCCAGATCATGTTGGACCCTGCGGCTGCTGCGAACGCGCTCGATTCGGCGAAGGCAGTGCACCGCGAAGCCTTGCTCGCCAAACCCCTGGGGGTTGACGTCGGGGTCGACGGCGCGACGATCTCGGGACCCTCACCGGATCGCTCCAAGACGGTGACGATGTTGGTTTTCACCGAGGGCAAGGCGTTCGTCACGATCGAATTCGACGGCCCGTCATATGCACTGGCCCCGCCGGAGTTTGTGGCCGACGTCGGCCACAAACAAGACGACGCCATCAAGAAGGGCCTCGGATCGTAGATTGCGCCGTTAGCACGCCGCCAGCAGCGCCCGCGCGGCCTCGACGCACGGAAGTATCCGGTCGTAGGCGCTGACGCCCGCTTCCGCGCGGGACCGCATCGGCACCTCCAATCCCACCACGCAATCACCTGGCAGCGCCGCGAGCATTTCAGCCAGCGGCAACTCGCCGTCGCCCGGCGCCAACCGGTGATACATCGCCTCCTCGGCGTAGTGGTGCTCCTTGGTGGAGCGCAACGGGACGTCACATAACTGCACATGCCCGATCCGCTCGGCGGGCAGCGATCGAAGGTCGTCCGGTCCGGCACCCGAGCGGGCCACATGCATCGTGTCGATCAGCAGGCTGATCTCGTCGCGGCCGACATGCTCGACGGCGGCCATCGCGGCCGATAGGTCAGCGATGGCGAGGCCGGGAACGGGCTCGACGCTGGTCAAGATGCCTCGTTCGGCGGCCAACTCGGTGAGCACGGCGAGTTCGTCGAAGGTGCGCCCCCGGTCCGGCTCCAAGCTGACCGTGTTGATCCGCGGGATTCGCAGTTGCGCCATGATGTCCAGATCGGCTGCATACGAACGAACGTCGACCCCCGGTGCGATGAGCAGGCCCTCCCCCAATGCGATCGACACGCCTCGCTCGTCCATCGCCGCAAGGAGATCCCTACGCAGTCGGGCATCGTCGCGTAACGAAAACGGCTTATAGCCAAGCGCTTTCAACGGCGCAAAGCCGGTCATGCCGGTGGTGATATAGCGGCAACCCACATCGGCGACGAGGTGTACGTAGTCGACCGGCGGCATGCCGAAGACACAGAGCATCTCGACACCGAGGCGATCCATCGGGCCGGTCCGCTCAGCCGCCGACCATGGCGAGGCCGCCGTCCACGGGGATCAGCTGCCCGGTGATGAACCCGGCGCCCTCGCCGGCGAGAAAAACCAACACCGGCCCCAGGTCACGTGCCGGGTCGCCGAGCTTGCCGCCGAGCGGAATTGACAACATCATCTGCTGATCGAGGAATGCCGCGGCATCGGGACCCAGGAATTCTCGGAACCGGTCTGCGCCTGGGGTTTGAACTGCGGGTGCCAGCGCATTGACGGTGACTCGGTCTGCACCCCAGGCTTTGGCCGCCGACCGGGTCCAGGCTTGGACGGCGCCCTTGGTGGCGGAGTACACCGCGGCGATCGGGCTGCCCATCACCGCCTCGGAGGACCCGAAGTTGATGATCTGTCCACCGTTGCCGCGCATCACCGCATGTGCCGCCTGATTGGTGAGAATCGTTCCCTTGACATTAGTTGCCAACAGGAAGTCGATTTCGTCGCTGCTGATGCGTCCGGGCACTCCCGCCTGCCACAAGCCGGCGGCGTTCACCAGCACATCCAGCCCGCCGAGTTCCTGCACGGCACCATCAAACGCCGCGTCGACCGCCTCGGGATCGCGGACATCGCACTGCAGCCACGTGACCGGGCCGATGTCGTCGGCGGGCGCGGTGCGATGGTACGTCGCGACCAGGCGCGCCCCCGCCTCGTGCAACACCCGCACCGCGGCGGCGCCGATACCGGTGGCACCGCCGGTGATAAGGATGCGCCGGCCCGCCAGTGACGAATGAGCTACGGTCATGGCCGCGCAGTCTATCCGCCTGTTAGCCGTGGCTATTGCGGGGTTACCGGATCGCCGGTGTGGATGGTGCCTGCCGCCAGGACCGTCAGGTAGACCCCGGCGCAGGGTACCGGGCCGGATCCCGGTGATTGCAGCCGGTTTTCGGCGGCCGGAGTGCGTAGCGCGTGAGGTGCCCGCGGTAGCGCACCGTGCTCAAGCGTGGGCAACGCACACCGTGACGTTGGTTTCAAAACATGCATCCGTGTTGCACCGACGGTCAGATCCCTACCAACCCAATCGTTTTCCGCATAGGGCGGGTAGCCCGGCGGGGTGGCGATCACGATATTGGGTCGGTACCGCAGCGCCTCGGTGCCGATGTGCTCAACAGTGGCCGTCGTGATCGCATGCAGCGGTGCGAGGTCGGTGAACGAGTCTCCGGGCGTCGCTTGGGCGATCTCGAGGACCTGGCCGGCGACTTCGGCATCTTCGCCCAGCTCCAAGACCGTCTCGGGGTCGGGCCTTTCCAGGCTCGCGCCCTGTGGCCGTCTGCCGACCAGGCTCACGGAGCGTCCCACCAACTGCGAGAGGACTTCATCGATGCCGGGGTCGGCGGCCGCGATGCTTGCGCCATCGGGCAGCCGGATGACTACCTGGCCGGTGTCCCCGCTGGCGGTGAACTGTAAAAGCTTGCGCCACAACCGCGGCTGCTTGGCGCTGGCCACCCGGTTGGTCGCCGAATCAACAAGGGCCAGCCGCCGGTCCCCCGACGCGCCACCCTCATCGACAACCATCGATGGCACAACCTCGCCGAGCATCGACTTCACCGGGTAGCGGCGCAGACTCTCCACGTGCATCGGAGTCATCAAAACGCCTCTGGATCCCGTTGTACGTCGGGCGGAACCGGATGGCGATACAACCGCGAAGCGTTCTCCCAGGTGATCTTGCGGATCACGTCGGCCGGAAGATCGCTGATTTGCTCATGGATCGTTTCTTGGGTGTGCGGCCAGGTGGAGTCGCAGTGCGGGTAATCGGCTTCCAACATCATGTTGTCCACACCGATGCGGTCGTACTGTACGAATGACGACTTGTCTTCCACCGCGCAGAACCAGAAGTTGCGGGTGAAAACCTCTGCAGGAGTGAGGCTCTCCCCCAATGACGCCCAGGTTCCATACATCGCGTGGTAGCTGAGCATGTGGTCGAGGCGATCCAGCAACCCCGCAACCCAGCCGATGCCACCTTCGGACAGACAGATCTTCAGTTCGGGAAATCTGCTGGGCAGCCCGGAGTACAGCCAGTCGACCGCTGCCGAGATGGCATAGGCGAAGAACAGCACGCCCTGCACGTCCGGTGGCGCGTCATCGGTGGTGGACGGCGACGAACCCGACGATCCGATATGAAGGTTGACGACGGTTTCGGTTTCGGCGCATGCCGCCATCATCGGATCCCAGTGCCCGGAGTGAATACTCGGCAATCCGAGCATCGCCGGGTTCTCGCTGAAAGTGACGGCGTGAAAGCCGCGCTCGGCATTCTCATAGATCATCTTGGCGCCGAGCTCGGGATCCAGCAGCCAGGGCAACTGGCAGCCAATGATGCGGCCGGGATAGGAACCCGCCCAAACCTCGTGGTGCCAGTCATTCCACGCGCGCACCGAGGCCAACGCCAGATCGCGATCGGTCGTTACCTGCTGTAGGCGCTGGCCGGCGAACCCCGGCAGAAACGAGGGGAAGTTGAGCGAGGCGTAGATGCCATTGAGGTCCATGTCTTTGACGCGGTGGTGGATGTCCCATGCGCCGCGGCGCATTTCGTCGAATCGAACCGGCTCGAATCCGTACTCCGACACCGGACGCCCGACCACTGCGTTGAAGCCGACATTGGGCAGTTCCTGATCGTCGTAGACCCAAGTCTGTCCGCCGTCCCCGGTGTCCACAACCTTGGGTGCGCGCTCGGCGAATCTGCGTGGCAGACGCCCGGTGAAGGTGTCGGGGGGTTCGACAATGTGATCGTCGACTGAGATCACCGTGTAGCGGCGGTGCGCCCGCGGCGGGTCGGGCAAAAAGGTGACGGAGCGATCTTCGCCGGTTTTGGCGGTGGTGAAGTTCGGGTTGGCGGCCAGCTCGTCGATTGATTTCATTCGTCAGTCCGCTCAGTTCAGCACGGCGGGATCGGCTTTGATGGTCATCCGGGCCGCGCCTGCCCAGTACACATCGGCGGCGCGTTCGATCAGCGACCGTTGCATACCCGCCATGTCCGACCAGTTCATCGTCACCGGGTCGTTGCCGGTAAGCATGACGTCGTAGGCGAGCTTGCATACCCGCTCGATCGACGCGGCGCGGTAGACGGCCTGGGCCAGGTTGCGCCCGGTTGCGATAACACCGTGGTTGGCCAAAATGGTCAGGTTAGCTCCGCCAATGCGGGCCGCGAGATCGGCTGCGCGGGAAGGGCTGTCGATCTCGCCGTCGTATGTGTCGACCAGACACAAATCATCCAGGAAAAGCGATCCGGTCTGATGAACCAGCTCGGGCAGCCTGCCCATCGCGGCGAGCACGCATACGTAATAGGGATGGTTGTGGATGACCACGCGTGCGTCCGCGCGGATGCGATGCAGTTCGGTATGGATATGGATTGCCGGCGTGACATCCCAACGGCCCCGGACCACCCGGGCTTCGCTATCCACCAGGCAGATGTCGGATGCGGTCAGTTCCTGCCACCACAGTCCCCAGGGGTTGACCAGCATTTCGGCGTGCCCGTCAGGCTGCCAGGTGATGTGTCCGGCCATGTTTTCCGCGAAACCGATGGCGGCCAGGTGCCGGAACGCCACAGCGAGCGCCTGCTCTTGCGATAGCTCGACGCCGATCGGGGGTACCACCGAGGGCGACCACACTTCCAGGCCGCCTCGCCGTGGGTTACGAGCGTTCATGGTTGGCCTCCATCCTGGCCCGAATATCGTCACGGAGCCGGCCTTTGGCGATTTTTCCGCCGGACGATCGGGGTAGTTCATCGACGACAATCAGTCGCTCCGGCAGCAGCTCTTTGGAGGTGCCCTGTGCCAACAGAAACTCGACGAGTTCGGGCAGCTCGATCGTCACCGAGTCGGCGAGTTCGGCATAGAGGCAGACCTTCTCACCGAACACCGGGTCGGGCATGGCGACCGCTGCCGCCACGGCGATCGCGGGGTTGGTGGTGGCGGCATCCTCGACCTGCGCTGCGCTGATGTTCTTGCCGCCGCGCAGGATGAAATCGGACGTTCGGCCGGTGACGCTCAGATAGCCGTCCGCGTCGATCTCGCAGATGTCGCCCATCCGCATCCACCCGTCGCGGGTGAACAATTGATCATGGTCGACACCGCCTAGGTAGCCGAGGCTGGTTGCCGGACCCCGGCAGGCGGGCTGGCCTCTGCCGGTGTCGGTGACGTCGTTGTCCCCGTCAAAGAGCCGGACCGACATTTCCGGAACGATGCGACCGGTCGTGCGAAGTCTGCGTTGCTCCGTGTCATGCACGGTCGTCCCACTGAGCAGGCCGGTTTCATTGGAACCGTAGAACTGCAGGACCGTTGCGCCGGTGAGTTCCTCGAACTCGGCGGCCGGCCGGTACGGCAGTGCCTCGCCACCGGTGAAAACGACACGTAATGAGCTCAAGTCGTAATCTCGGCTGGCGGGATCGGCCATCAGCATCGTCAGTTGCGTACTGACACAGCACAACACGGTGACCTTGTGTCGGGCTATCGCCTGACACGTTGCCGTGGTGGTGAAGCGTTCCAGGATCACCGACGTGGCGCCCAGGTAGATCGGAGTGGTGTGGCTGGTCCATATCCCGAAACCGAAAGGCATGGGGATGACCGGCAAGAAGATGTCGTCGGGCGTGAGCAGCCCGTTGGCGACGGCCTTCTGGTGGAAGTAGTACCAACGGTTTTGGGTGTGCGCGACGCACTTAGGCAGCCCGGTGGTGCCCGAGGTGGAATTGATCAGGAAGACGTCGTCCGGTCCGAGTTGGGGCTCAGGCGTCTTGGGGTGAACTTCGGCGTTCAGGCACAGCGCTCCCCCGTCGCGCGTCATGACCAGCAATTCGACTGCCACGGCCCCCGCGGCATCGGCGCGCTGTTGATCGGCGATCAGCATCTTCGGCTGCGCGGTGCGCAGCAGCTGCGCGACCTCGCGGGTGCCGGCGCGCGCGCCGATACCAACGACGACGGCGCCGCAGCGTTCGATTGCGACGAACAGCACATGGATCGCAGCCGAGTCGCCGTGCCAAACCGCGATCCGATCTCCCCGCGTGACGCCTAGGCCGGCTAGCTGTTCGGCCAGAGTTCGTGCGGCGTAGTCGAATTCATGCCAGGTCAGCGACACGCCTGGATGGTCGAGGTAGGCGACGCGGTCCGGAGACTGCTCGGCGTTGCGGCGTACGGCATCGGAGAGGGTGAGGTCGGACCACCAGCCTGCCGCCCGGTAGCGCGCCGACTCGTCCACGGTGAATGCGGGCGAGCCCACGGTATCCAGCCCAGCGGCGCTCATAAGCAGATGATATTGCCCACGATTCCGCGCGCTTCCTTGTCAGGATGTGCCTGACGCATTATCTTTGTCAGGGCGATCCTGACACGAGGAGTTGCGATGAGGTCGACGGCAACCCAAACCGGGCAGCTTTGGTGCTCATTTTGCGGCAAGCCGCACACCGAGGTCGACAAGCTGGTGGCGGGTCCTGGCGTGCATATTTGCAACGGATGCATCGCGTTGGCCGCAACGGTCGTTGATCAGTCTCGGGATAAGCCGCATGAGTTTCGGCTGCCGGTGTGGGAGTCGCTGAGCGACCAGCAGATGCTCGACCATGTTCCCCGGATGGCGGTGGTGGCTCAGCAAGTCGAGACCACCCTGCGGTCGTGGGTACTGGAACTCCGCCGCCGCGGCGTTACGTGGGCGAAGATCGGTGCGGCCCTTGGCATCACGCGTCAATCCGCGTGGGAGCGATTTTCCGGAGAGGAATAGCGCGATCGCACTCGATCCCCGATGATCGTCACCGGGATGCCATTGAGGGCACCATTGCCCGACGGCTCGTCGATAAATGTCGGTGGGGACAGCGCGTTGGTGTTTGCGCCCGGTGAGCTGTTCGCCACCGACATGCGGGTTCCTGGCTTGCCGTGTCCCCAGCCGTGTGGCATCGATACCACGCCGGGTTTGATCGCGTCGGTGACCTCCACCGGCACTTTGATCTCGCCGGCCGCGGATTTCACCGTGACGACGTCGTCGTCGGCTACGCCGCACCGCGCCGCATCGTCGGGGTGGATCAGCAGCGTGCAGCGGTCCTTGCCCTTCATCAGCGCAGGCACGTTGTGCATCCACGTGTTGTTTGATCGCAAATGCCTGCGGCTGACCAGGACAAGCGGCTCGGCCGGCCTCTCTATCCGCTCAGCCAGCCGCGGTACGTCATCGAGCAGGTATTGCGGGGCGATGCGGATCTTCTTGTCGGGAGTGCCGAGCAGGTCGGGCAGCTGCGGCACCATCGGTCCGAAGTCGATTCCGTTGGGATTGGCCTTGAGCATCTCCAAGGTGAGCCCGCCGGGGTTCTGGCCGTACCGATCCCCGAAGGGCCCGGTACGTAGCGTGAGGTCGAGCATGCGCTCCGGGCCGCCGTGGTCGTAGAGCTTGCGGATTTCCGCGCCGTCGAGTCCTTGAGTGAAGGCCAGGTAATCGAAATAGCCGTCATCGATCGCGGCGACGTCGACGTCCTCGGCGGGGGTGCCCGTGCACAAGCCGGTCAGCCGGATCAGAATCTCCCACTCGTGCGGGCGATCACCCGGGTCGAACACCGGTGCCGAGTAATTCGCGATGCTGTGAATGGCGAACAGCAGAATCAGGTCGTCATGGTGAGGTTGTTCCAGTGGCGACAGCCCGGGCAGGATGACGTCGGCATGCCGCGTCGTCTCGTTGAGCCAAAGATCAACGGAGATCATCGCTTCCAGCATCGGCAGCACCTCGTCGAGCTTGTCGCCGCCGGGCGTGGACAACACCGGATTTCCGGCCACCGTGATCAGTGCCTTGAGCTGCCCCTCGCCCGGGGTGGCGATCTCTTCGGCCATGCACGACACCGGGGCCTGCCCGAGCACCTCCTTAGCGCCGCGGACCCGGGTGTGCCAGCGGCCGAATTCGGCGACGCCGCCCTCCAGGCCGGGCAGCGGCTGCGTCGTGATCGACCAGGCCGCCGGCTTCGGGAACATCGCCCCGCCGGGTGTGTCGAAATGGCCGGTCAAAATGTTGACCACGTCGACCAGCCAGCTGGCCAGGCTGCCAAATTCCTGATTACACAAGCCAATTCGACCATAGACCACAGATCGCTCGGTCTCCGCGAGTTCGCGGGCCAGCCGTCGAATGCGGTTCTCGTCGATTCCGGTGACGCCGCTGACCCTCTCGGGCGGCCAATCCGCGGCGACTCGGCGCATCGCGTCAACATCGTCGACATAAGGTCCCGGATCGATGAGGTCTTCATCGAAGAGGGTGTAGACGACGGCCAGCAGCAGCGCCGCGTCCGTGCCCGGCACTATCGGCAGCCACTCATCGGCCCGCGCCGCGGTCTGGGTGCGCACCGGATCGATCACGATCACCTTGCCGCGCTTGCGGATCGCGTCAATCAGCCCCATCACGTTCGGCGCGGCCAGCAGTGAACCTTGCGAAGCGGCGGGATTGGCTCCCATGATCACCAGCAGGTCGGTGCGCTCGATGTCGGGCACCGGAAAGTTCCACCAGAGGCCGTACATCAGGTGCGACGACAGGTTCTTTGGCCATTGGTCCACGGTTCCCGGCGAGTACATGACCGGCATCCCGGACATCCCCATCAGCACCCCCGCATACCGGGCCAGCGAAAACGAATGTGCCAGCGGGTTGCCGGTGTAGGCGGTGACCGCGCCGATCCCGTACTTCTCGATCACCGGCGTCAGCAACTCGGTGCAGCGACGAAACGCCTCGTCCCAGCTGACCTCCTGCCAGCTGCCCCCGACTTTGATCATGGGTCGGCGGATCCGGTCGGGATCGTTGTGCAACGCGCCCAGCGTGGTGCCCTTCGGGCAAAGGTGCCCGTGGCTCCAGACGTCATCGGGGTTGCCGCGGATCTTGGTGACTTTCCCGTTGTTGGGGCCGCCGTCGACGTGAATCTCCAGACCGCACATCGCTTCACACAGTGGACAGGTGCGGAGATGCCTGCTGGCCATCCGCCCACTCTATTCCGCTACTACAGGTAACGGAAGTGGATAGCCCCGAGTCGGGCGCGCGGGTTCGGGCCGGATCGGTGGTCCGGCTGTGGCTTCGGGGTGACGGCGACGCCGGAGTGCGAGAACCGCGCCGGCCGCACCCAATGCCTCGACCGGCTCGCGAGATGCTGCCCGAACCTCACGACCAGGCCGTCGGATAGCTTGTGGCGGCTCAGATGCTGCCCATGCCCTGAGCCACCAGTGCGACTCCGACCAACGTCAACATCGCTACCAGGATCTGGCGGCGATAGGACCGTGCCCAGTCGTGTAGCCGTCGCAAAATGGCTTCGGTCTTGGTTGGCGCGACCAGATTGCTGAGCAGCACGATTTCGACAACCGCAAGCGTCTCGACGATGAAAACGACGGCGGCGCCGGTCTGCACAGCAAGCGCGGCTCCCGAGGTCAGGATGGCGGTGAGCCCGAATACAACCATCGCCGGGTTAGGCCCGGCCCAGACGCCGATCGCCAGCGCTACCCATGAGGACCCGCTTTCCCATGCGCTGGTGGCGCGGCTCAGCAGACGCGAGATCGGGGTCGGCTCACCGGAGTCCACTACCAAAGTCGACGTGCGGGCGACCGGCGTCGGCAGCTGCGCTCGCCGGCGCGCCAAAAAGCGCACCGCCAACAAAGCGGCGACCAATAAAACGAGCACACCCGCGACGATCTCGATGAGGCGGACGGCGAAATTGGTGGCCGTGGCCGGGTTGGCCAAGTCGTGCACGAACGACGAAAACGCCGGGGTGAAATGCAGTACCAAAATCGGGATCAGCAATAAGAAAAAGCCGGTTAGCCCGCAACCGACCCAGTACATGAGCAAGTTCTGCGCGGGCCGGGGTCGGGAAACCAGCAGAAGATTGAGGCCGAAACGCACCGGGTCCAACGCGATGGGAAGCGCTAGCACAAGCAGCGAGCTCCACATGGCCGCAAACCTACCTGCCCGCTTGTAGTGATCGGTATCGAACCTGGCTGCGCCAGAACTAGATCCGCAAAGCGGCATTAACTACTTTGAGTACGCCAAAAGAATTGAGCGCACTCCTACCCCGAGGAACCGTCAAATGAAGATCGACGACGCAGCAATTAATGGCGCACTGCTCGCCGACCGGGTTGCGGTCGTGACCGGCGGCGGTGGCGGCATCGGCGCGGCGACCGCACGGCTGTTCGCACACCATGGCGCCCACGTGGTCATCGCCGATATCGACCCTGAAGGTGCTCAGCGTGCCGCCGACAAAATCAGCGAGTCCGGCGGTTCAGCCGTCGCCTTCGTCGCCGACGTCCGCGACGCCGACCAGGTCGCCGGCCTGGCGCGTGCAGCACTTGAGCGCTATGGCCGCATCGATGTGCTGGTCAACAACGTGGGCCACTGGCTGCGCCATCCGGGCAACTTCGTGGACACCGACTCCCAGCTGTGGGACGAGCTCTACCGAATCAACCTGCACCACGTTTTCCTTGTTACGCACGCCTTCTTGCCGACGATGATCGACCAACACGCCGGCGCGATCGTCAATGTCTCGTCGGTCGAAGGGCTTCGCGGCTACCCGGAAGATCCGGTCTACGCCGCTTTCAAAGCCGCCGTCATCCACTTCACCCGCAGCCTCGCCGTGCAGGTCGGCCGCGACGGCGTGCGCGTCAACGCCATTGGCCCCGACGTCACCGAATCACTGCAGGTGCCGTATTCGCGGTGGCTCTCCGCCGAAGAGCAGCTGCAGTGGCCGCAATGGGTTCCGGTCGGGAGGATGGGGCTGGCCGAAGACCAGGCCCGCGTCATCCTGTTCCTGGCTTCCGACCTGTCAGCGTTCGTCACCGGCCACACCATTCCCACCGACGGTGGCACCGGCGCAGCGGGTGGCTGGTTTCGATCGGCACGCCGCCCGGACCGGGAGTGGACTAACCGCCCCGTTGCGCCATGACCGGTCAGCTCGGCTCACGCGGTGACAGGCCGGCAGCTCGATAGATCGCGTCGATGACGGTCATGTTCACGATCGCGTCTTCAGGCGTGGTCTTGACGGGTTCGCCGCGCAGCACTGCCGCGGCGAAGGCGTCGAGCTGATAGGCGTAGGAGGCGCGACGCGGAAAACGCTCCACGCGTTTACCGGCAGCTGAGCGAACTGAGAGCCGATGGTAAATCTGCGGCATTATCGGATTCAGTGCGTGCAGCTCGCCCTGGTCGCCAACCACATGCGCGCTGAAGTCCAACAGACGCGACGACCACATCGAGCAACGGATCCGGCCGGTGTGCCCTTCGGAGAATCGCAGTTCGGCCGTCATGGCCCGGTCAACCTGCGGATCGCGCAATTTCGCTTGCGCTGAAACAACTTCCGGTGTTGAACCGCCGAATGTGCGAACCATGTGGACCGCGTAGCACCCGGCATCCATCGTCGCGCCACCGGCAAGTGAGTAGTTGTAGCGGATGTCGGAGAAGATCGGCAGCGGGAAACACAGGGCCGCCTCCACCCGTTCGAGCTTGCCCAGCTCGCCCGATCCGATGATCTCCTCGACCCGCAAAGCCATCGGATGGTAGCGGTAGTGAAACGCCTCCATGACGACTCGGCCCGACTGTGCGGCCAGCTCGGCGATCTCACGAGCTTCCACGGCGTTGGCGGTGAAGGGCTTTTCGCACAGCACATGCTTACCGGCGGCCAGTGCGGCTCGGGTCCACTTGCCGTGCAAGCCATTCGGGAGCGGGTTGTAGATGGCGTCGATTTCGGGGTCGGCGAGCAGAGCGTCATAGTTATCGTGCACCCGGGGGATGCCGTGTTTGGCGGCAAATGCCTTTCCGCGCGAAACGTCGCGCGCCGCGACGGCGGCCACCTCGACGTCGGCGTTTGCTTTGGCCGGTTTTATGAGCGCCGGCGGCGCGATGCGAGCTGCACCCAGTACTCCGATTTGCACGGGATCAGGCTACTTGGCGGCGCATAGCTGCGGGCGGGAAAAATATCGAACGTTAAGTCCGGTGATTTTGAATTACGCCGAATTGAACAATCCCTGTCATTTGCGTGGGCGGCAGGTCGGCTTCCTTCTTTCTCAGCAAGATCATCCGAATTATTAATGTCGCACGCAGACTAGCCGCCTACCGTCGGCCCATGATTGCGGTCGGTGAGCTGGTTCGGTTCCCGTCGAGTCGGTCGGCGGTCCCGCCGCCACTGCGCTGTCCTCGCGGTCATCTGATGCGGCCAGAACGGATGCTGGTCGGTAGCACTGAATGCTCCTGCGGACGTCACTCAACCTGGCGATGTCATTGCGGCGCCGTGACATATGGGCCCGAGTTGAGCGAGAACTGCAGTCTGCTTCGACAGACCGAGGCCTGCGAGGCTAAGTCAGTTCTCGAGCTTGGTCGAAGGCGTAAACGGCATGTCAAAGTCCTGTAAAAGCGACCTGCGACCCCTCGCCGAGACGCCACTGGACTGCGTACATTTTTTAAGTCGGATTGTGGGCCCTGCGCCCGTCCTGTTTGAGGAAGAAGGTCATGTTCACCGTTGAGTCGCGACTCCTTGAAGAATTGCGCAACAGCTCTGTCGAGTTAAGGCGACTTGCGTACACGCTGCAGAACGGGGTCGGCGAGCACGATCTGCTTCGATTGTCGGAGCGGATGCGCGCTACGGCCGACGAGGTGGTTCGCAGCGGCGTTTAGCCGCTTGCCCTAGTTGCCGTCAGCACCTTTAGGTTTCGGCGGCCGACCTTCGCCGGTCAGGTATTTCGGGCAGTACTCGCCGGCCGCGATCGTGGTGAACTCCGCGGCGCCGTGGCCGCTGAATCCCGGATTGCGCAGCTGAAGGTTGTTCACAATCTCAGTGTCCGGCGTCCCCTTGTCGACCAACGCGCACACGTCCTTGGCGACGGCGATCGCAGCAGCCGGGTCCTGGTAGGTGAGGCCAGCCGCACGAAGTTGGGAAAGGAAGTCGTCGTCTTTGGGGTCGGCGTATGCCGGCGGGGCCATACCGACGACGGCGGCGACGCTTGTCAGAATCAGCAGACGTCTCATAGTTGCTTCAGTGTCGCAAAATCACGTCGCCGACGCATCCCGCATCCAGCCCGGGGGCGACCTGCGACAAAAGAGTTCAGCCGGCGTTAACCCGACTCCTCCTCGCGCTCAGCGTCGGCCACCGTCAACGGCAACGCCAGCTCTTCCAGCGGGCGTTGCTCGGCCGCGACGCCCAGCCAAAGTTCAACCAGGCCCGAAACCGCCATCACCGCGGCTCCGATCAGGAACGACCAGACCACCAGGCCGCGCTCCCCCGAGTTGATCAGCTGACCGAACAGCAGCGGACCGGTGATACCGCCGATCGCCGTGCCGACCGCGTAGAAGAACGCGATCGCCAGCGCCCTGGTCTCCATCGGAAAGATCTCGCTGACGGTCAAGTAAGCCGCGCTGGCACCCGCCGACGCCAAGAAGAACGTCACCGCGAGCACGATGATGAAGGCCCAGACCCCGCCGGCCTGCGTCACGAAGAGCGCGGCGAGCACGACTGCCACCACGGCCGAGCCGACATAGGACAAGGTGATCATCGGTTTGCGGCCGACGGTGTCGAACAGGTGCCCGAGCGCCAGGGGACCGACGAAATTACTGAGCGCCCACAGGATGTAGAACAACGGCACCTTCCCGGACGAGACGCCGTAGAACCCACTCAGCAGCGTGCCGAGATTGAAGGTCACGCCGTTATACAGAAACGCCTGCCCGATGAACAGCGCCAATCCCAGGACGGCGCGGCGCGGATAAAGCTTGAACGCCACCCTGGCGATCTCCCGGAACGAAATGTTCTCGCGCTGACGGACTTTGAGTGGACGCCCTTGCGGTTCGGGCAATGTCTGGCCGGTGTCGTGCTGGATTTCTTGTTCTATGGCTGCGACGACCTTTTCGGCCTCCTGCTCGCGCCCGTGAATAAACAGCCAGCGCGGACTTTCGGGAACGTTGCGCCGGACAAGAAGGACGAAGATGCCGAAGATGGCGCCGATACCGAAGGCGAGCCGCCACCCGATGTTGGCCGGAAAGTTCGACGTGTTCAGTAGGACCAGCGCGCCGGCCGCACCTCCGGCCGAACCCAGCCAGTACGTCCCGTTGATCACTAGGTCCACCCGACCACGCACTCGCGCGGGGATGAGCTCATCAATCGCCGAGTTGATCGCGGCGTATTCACCCCCGATTCCGGAACCGGTGAAAAAGCGAGTGATGAAGAAATACCAAGGCGCGAAAGCGAATGCGGTGGCCACAGTGGCGACCAAATACACCGCGAGCGTCAGGATGAACAGATTGCGCCGCCCGAAGCGGTCCGTCAGGTGACCAAAGAACAACGCGCCCAAGCAGGCCCCCGCGATGTAGATCGCCGCTGACATACCGATCTGGGCGGGGTTGAGTTCGATACCGCTGCCGCGCTCGGTGAGGCGTGACGACACGTTGCCGACCATCGTGACCTCGAGCCCGTCGAGAATCCAGACACCGCCAAGCCCGACGACGACGCGCCAATGGAACCGGGCCCAGGGCAGTCGGTCCAGCCGTGCCGGCACTTGCGTGGTGATCGTTCCGGTCTGCACGCTTTCGCTCATGCGTCTCCGTTCTGGGTCGACCGACGTTTACCCACTCTGGTCGATCGCAAGCCTCGACCACCGAGAAGCCGGCATCTCGGCCGGCGACGCCACAACTATGCTTACGGGACCCGCGTCCAGGGTTGACAATTCTGCGACTCGAAGGCTTGATCGTTGAGTTGATATGCCCGCCCCCGATGGCAGGGTATGCGCAGACGTCAATCAGCGACAACAGATAGCGCATCGATGTGATAGCGGCTCGCGGTCCACGGCGGCGTGCCGGGGGTCGGCGCCAAGCTGACCGTCACCAGATTTTTGCCTGCGGTGAGATGGGCGGGCACGAGGTAGGTATCGTCGAGCCAGCGGTGTGCGTTGTTGCTGCGGGGCTGTAGCCAGATCCCGACCGGTGTGCCGTCGATGGCGACCTCTGCTGATTGGTAGCCGGTCGCTTGGTCTGATGTACGGCGCAGCAGGATGCCGTGGTTATCCGGGTCGATGAGGACGTGGAATGTGATCGGAGCATTGGTGGCGTGAACCAAGCCGGCGACGGCGCGAGCGTCGTCGCTGCCCTCGTATTCACTGACCAACAGCTGATCGCCGGCGTCGCCGTCGGAGTAGCCGTGCAGGAGTCGACTGACCGGATCGCCCGGGATGACTTCGTCGCTCGGGGTGACGATGTCGTTGGGTTGGGTGTAAAGGAATGCCGTTGAGCTGTAGTCGGGTTGGACCATGTTGCGTTTGCCGTGTTCGATGCCGAATCGGATTGCGGAACGGTAGTCGATCGCTTCGGCGAGCATGAGCCGGTAGACCGAAACGCAGTAATCGACGCATCCACCGCTGGCCGTGCGCTGATCGGGTTGGCCGGTCAGCGGGTCGCTGTAGGCAGTGCCGTTGTGGAAGTACCAGCCGCCTTCGTAGAAGTCCTCGGTGCCGGTGCCGTACCACTGCGGCGATGCCGAACCGTCGGTGTAGACCCGTTCGGCTCCTTCGAGGAAGTAGGGAGAGTCGTCGCCGAAGGACGTTTTGATCCGGGCACCACGAATCGTGTGGCTCACGCCGACGAACTTTCCGTGGCCTTGCTCGTCGGCGAACAACCAGTCCTGACCGAGCGTCGTTGGTCCGGCATGCGAACGTGCGGTGAAATATCCGGCGCGGCCGCCGGCGAGCGCCGGCGCCCACTGGGGGTCGGGCGTGAACACGACATCGCTGTTGATTCCGGTTACCGGGGCACCGGTCGCGTTGGTGAGGGTGACGTGGGCGGTGCGGGCGAAAGGCATTGGCCACCACGCTGCCAACGACAACGATCCGTCGGCGTGTGGGGTCGTCGCGAACATCAACGAACGCACGTTGTCGGTGCCCAGCCCGGCGCCGAAGAATTCTCCGAGCGGCGAGTCGACCATCGGTCGGCCGTCGAACTCGATCTGCAGCCGCAACCCGGCCAGGAGTTGCTCCGCTGGTTGCGGTAACCGCAACTGCAGCGCGGAGATACTCCCTGAGCCGGTCGAATCCGCGATCTGCAGCCGGTTGTGGGCGGGAATCTGGTTGACGTGATGGTTGTGCGTTGCGGTGGGTGCTGCCGATTTGGGGTCGACGGCGCCGGCCGCGCGGAACGCAGCAAAGATGTCGAGTGCCGGGTCGGAGGGCACGAACGTGGTCACGCCGTCGGCAGTGGAAAACTTGCGATAGTCGACGTGGTAATACTCCAAATGCGATGCGACGCTGATCCGCATCGACTTCCGGTACGGCATCGGCACTTTGACGTAGACGCCGCCGGGCGACTGCGTCGCGTTGGCTACCAGAGGCCAGACGAACGGCGCTCCCAGCGCACCGTCGACCAACGATTGCAATGGTGCGTCGAGCACTGTGTGCCCATCCAGCTCAACGCGGATCGCTCCGAGCGCGGTCACATTCCCGCCGTCCCGGGTGAACCAGACCGAATCGATCTCACCGGCGCCGCGATCTTCCGCGATGACGCAACCGGCACCACCGGCTGCCAGGCAGCCACCGGTGCCGTTCTTGTTGCCGGTGGAGATGTCGAAGTTGCCGCCACTTCGATCGAAGCTCGAGACCTGCAGGCTCTGTGTGTCGCCACTCAAATATGGCAACCGGTCTAGATGACGGTAGGTGTCCCAGCCCACCAGCTTCTCACCGTGCCCGCTGATAACCGGGCCGACAGGCTCCGCCGAGGCGTCGGCAACAATGCTGACTCCCAGCAGCAGGAATGCGAACGTTGCCGACAACGCACGAACGACGACCGGCATGGCAGCGATTATCTCGCGTGCCCGTTTGCTTTGAGCGCGTAACCGACACGCCGATCACCTATCCGCGATGCCGGTGATGGGACTGTCAGACTGTTCACGGCGCGAAATCGCTACCGTGAGAACAGTTTCGAGGTGTTCGCATGCAGGAAAACTGCTCGTAACCGGTTGGAGGAATTGGCTCGGTATGTGGTACTCATACACCAGTACTGGCTGGAGGGCCTACATCAGCGTGGTGGCTTCGCGGCGTGCTAGTACGACCGTCGTTTTGTGGATCCAACGGGTGATGTTAGCCACGATGCAGGCAGAGCTGGTGTCATGGCGAAACATGCAGGCACGCAAGCACATTCGCGGTTTACGTCGTCGGTAGAGAGGTACCTCAGCTTTCCGCCGCTGCCTCGACGGTAGTCAGTTCGTTCAGCCCGGTGATGGTGAAGATGCGGATCAAGAAAGGGTGGACGATGAGCTGGATCTGCTCAGCGTAGTTGAACAACGCGTTGATGGCCGCGCTGTCCAGGTACTTCACCGTGCTGAGGTCGACCGTGAGTTTCCCGCCGCAACCCTCTGCCTCAGCGATGGCGGTACTGAGAGCTTGAGTGAATGTGCCGACGTTGCTGAGATCAATTTCCCCAGCCGCGGTCAGCACGAGCTTCCCGTCGTCGCCGCGCGCGGTGTCGAGAGTGAGCAATGTGGGCATCAGGTGATCCTCGCGAACAAATGAACTGTTGTTCCGGCCGCTTCGGGGTGAATGGCGATGTCGTGCATGAGCGCTCGCATAAGGGTGATACCGCGGCCGCGATTGGCATCGACGGCCGGTTGCGGAGGCTTCCACGAACCGGTGTCGACAATGGTCAACTGCACCTGGTCGACCAGCGCAGTCGCGCGCAGGCTAATGCTGCCCTCCGGGCTGTCGCGATGACCGTGTTCGATGGCGTTGGCGACGGCCTCTCCGGCGGCGACGAGCATGTCGTGCGCTTGATCTGGGCCCACCCGGGCTCGGTTCAGCCAGCTGCGTAAGGCGGCGCGGGTGGGGGCAAGCTGACTGACGTGGGCCGGGAAATCCATCTCCAGCGGCGCGGGGTGGCGGTAGAGCAACAGCACGACGTCGTCTTGGTAGCCGTCGCCGGGCGCGAGACGAGACATGATCTGGTTCGCCAAATCATCCAGGGCTGAGTCGCGGCCGTCTTGTACGAGGGTAGAGGCGCGGCCGATGCCGTGGTCCAGCGCGCTGCCGCGCCGCTCGACCAGACCGTCGGTGTAGAGCAGCAGGGTCGCGCGCCCTGGCAGAGTCACGTGAGCTTCCGGGCGCGGCCGGTCGGGTCGCAATCCCAAGGGAATGGTTTTGCCATCCTCAAGCGTCCGGGTGCTGCCGTCGGCGTAGACCAGGATGGGCGGCGGATGCCCAGCGCTGGAGTACACCAATTCACCGGTGGCGGGGTTGAGCACTGCGCAGAAGGCGGTGGTGCACTCGGCGCCGGGTAGCCGCGCCGCGAAGCGGTCCAGCCCCGCGAGTGCGGCACGTGGGCTTGGGTGGTCGAGCAGCAGCGCGCGGCAGGCGCTGCGCAACTGTCCCATCACGGTCGCCGCCGCGAGCCCATGACCGACACAGTCGCCGACAATCAACGCAATGCGCCCGTCTTCCAGGTCGACGATGTCGTACCAGTCGCCGCCCACCTGCAGGGGCCGGCTGGCGGCTTGATAGCGCACCGCGAAGCCGCGCGGCAGATGAGCAGGCCCGAGGATGGCGTGCTGCAGCGCCAATGCGGTTTCGCGCTGTTGGTCTACCTGGTGCACCCGTTGCAGACCTTGGCCGAGTCGGCCTGCCAGCACGGTGAGCAAGGTCTGGTCCTCGAGGGTGAACGGCCGCTTCTCGGCCAACCGGATCCAGACGACGAGCACGCCCTCGGGATGCTGCAATGCGATCCCGGCCGTCCCCGCACGCGTTGCGTTGGGCGCCAGTAGGTCGCCGTCGCGCAGCGACGTCAGCGTCTCGCGTGTTTCGGTCGACAGGTCGTCCCACGTCGCGGGCTCGCCGACGGACACTAGGTCCGGTCCGCCGGAGCCGGTTTCCCCGAATGACCTGTGGGCCGGGAAGATGACGGCCAGCACGCTGCGGGCCCGCCAGAGGCGACGTAGTTCTTCCGCTGCGGCTCGTAGTGCGTCATCCACGGTGTCGGCTTGGGCGAGCTGCTGGTTGAGCGCATGTTCGCGACTTGCTGCCAGCGCCAACGCAATTGCAGCGTGTCGGGCGAAGTCACTGACGAGCTCAAGGTAATCGCTGCCGAAGGGTGACTGTCGCGGGTTGCGTGCGACGGCGATAACGCCAAGTACCGCCTCGTCCGCGATCAGCGGCATGACGATCGCCGAGCGTTCACCGACGTCGGTGAACCCCTCGATCGGATATTGGAAGGAATCGGTGATCAAGGGTATGCCGCGGCGCGCAACGCCGCCCGTGGTGGAAGCGTCCATCGGAACCTGCTGCCCGATCACCTCCAACGCGTACCGGCCCGCCGTAGCCGCCACGACAAGGGTGTCGACTTCGTCGGCCGGTAGATCCGATTCGCTCGGAACCAGCAAGATCGCCTGCTCAGCATCGGCCAACTCCAGCGCCCGGTTGACGATGAGCTGCAACGGTCCCATCTGTGGGTCGCCGGACAGCAACGCAGTCGTGATCTCACGACTGGCCTTCGTCCATTTCGCCGATTCGCGTTCTCGCTCGAACAGCCGGGCATTGTCGATGGCGGCAGCCGCCGCCGACGCCAACGCCCGCGCGGCACTCTCGTGAGCCGTAGAAAACACCCGGCCAGGCCGGTCGTCGGCCAGGTAAAGATCGCCGAACTGCGCTGCCCGCACGGTGATCGGTATTCCCAGGAGTGCCCGCATCGGAGGGTCGTGCTCGTGCAGCCGCGCGGCCTGCGGATACGTGCTCAGATCGTCGACGCGAAGACCATCACCTACCGGCAGATCAGCGAGTCGTCGAGCGGCGTCGTCGTCGATCCCCGCGTGGACGAACGAGACCAGGGCGCCGTCGGGGTCGCGGATGCCCAAGGCTCCGTAGCGGGCGCCGGTCAGCTCCATTGCCGCATCGACGATTCGATGCAACGTCACGTCAAGGTCCAAATCGGAACCGATCCCGACAATGACCTGCACCAGTTTTTCCAGCTGATCGCGAGCCTCGACTAGCTCGTCAAGCTCATCATGCATTCCGCTCACCGGCTCATGCCGACCTTGCCCGGTGAATACCGCTGCACCCCGTCACTCCCATAATCCTTGTTCAATCTGTCAAAACCGTACGCCGCGATCGGTGTCTTAGGCGCCTACGAGTCGTACTCGCCATACCCGTTATCCGCGCGCGTAATCACCAACCATTCCGCAGCACCTCCGACAGCACGATGCGGACCTGTTCCTCGGCGAGCAGAATCGGGTGTCGAGAATGACGCGAACGATTCGCGTCGCTTGTACAGCCAGGCCTGGAGAAAGGACAGAAATGTCCAGCAACCACCGTCGCCGCAGTGCCCTGATCTGGGCCGTCACGGCTTTCACCGGCTATACGTACGTGATGCTGGCGCTGGAGCGACAGATGCGCCGCGCCGGCGGGCCGGGCATCATTGCATTCGAATTGGCGGGCAATGCCACACGCGCACAACGAATTATGAGCGCATGGGGAGACGACGGCCAGCGCGCAGCGCGCCGATCCCTACAACTCGATTTCGGCTACATGACCACCTATGGTGTCTTTACCGCACTGCTGGTGGACCACGCCCGCAGGCGGCTAGGCCACCCAGCCGCGGTTTGTCTTGGTGTCATTCCCGCTGTGGCCGGCGATGCGCTGGAAGGCGTTGCGCTCTTAAACGTTATGGCAGACAACAATATTGATGCTAATGCGAGTCGCGCCCGCAGCGCAGCCATCATCAAGTTCATCGTGCTCGCCGGGGCGCTGCTGTACACCGCCGGAGCCTATCTTCCACGACGGAATCGAGCTTAGTAATCGAAGGTAGTGGTCCCGAAACCGCTCGGGCTTTCCGCCACGTACACCGGTCCCAAGGAGAAGGGTATGTACCCGGAATTCACCAGGTTTCCGGTCGTAACAAACGGTCCATTCGTCGCGGTCGTCGTGTAGGAGTACAGCAGCGTGTCGCCGTTGCCGGTGTAGACCGAAATGGTTGTTCCCGCTGGCACGAATCCAGTGGTCTGGCCGGTGGCGAGCACCGACGACGGGAGGTATCCGGTCAAACCACCCGAATCGATTGAGACGAAAATGCGTTCCAGCGGTCCCGCACCGATCTTGACGTCCAGGGTGCTGATCGGGGCTCCGGCGATCGAGATGGTGCTGGGTAACGGGTTGGGACCGAACTCCAGCAGGTGCTGGGATTCGTTGATGAGCGCACCCTGATCAAGAGTGCCGGGCAACGCTGTGATCACAGTGCTGGTGCCCGGGAAGCCGTTATCTGGCCCGATACCCAGAACCCCAACTGCACCGGTGCCAGCGAAATAGTTTTCGAAAGCCGACAGCGACTGGGGGGTGACAAGGTCGACGGCGGTCGGCGAGGTGACGAGGCCACTTCCGAAACTCACCGAGGTGTCGTACGTGTCGTAGGAGTACGACAGCCCGCCGCTGTAACCCGCTGCACCCGAATAGACTTCGCTGCCAAGGCCTAGCGTTGGCACGTATTGGGGTTCGATAACAAGTCCAGTGGATCCGGTGTCAACGATTACCGGCTCCATCGGTCCGCCATTTACGGAGATGTATGCCACCGGCTGGTTGAGACCATTCATCGTGATATGGACGGTTGCGTTCGCCAAAGTGGGCGTGCCGTCGGTCCCGCCGGGGGTTCCGCCGGTGCCACCGGCTCCGTTGATACCGGGTGTGCCGACCGGGCCGCCGCTACCGCCGATACCACCCATGCCGCCATCCCCGCCGTCGGCGGCGGTGCCAACGGCGCCCGCGTTACCAC
>NZ_JBAUZA010000176.1:0-4736 GCF_049585075.1 Mycobacterium sp. | reverse complement strand
GCGCTACGCCGATCTGCTGCGCGGCGCCACAGTAGGCCAGATTATCCGCAAAGTATTTCTGCTGCAGGCCTTCGCGACCTGGTTCATCTCGTTGCCACTGCAACTGTCGGCGGTCATCGGTCCCACGCCGCGGCGCTGGCTGGCCGTTACGCTGGCCGGCGTTCTGCTGTGGATCAGCGGCCTCGCCTTCGAAGCCGTCGGCGACCATCAATTGCGGATATTCAAATCCGACCCGGCGCATCGCGGTGTCGTGATGGACGGCGGCCTATGGGGGTGGACACGTCATCCCAACTACTTCGGCGACGCGTGCGTCTGGTGGGGATTGTGGCTTATCACGATCACCGGGTGGTGGACGCTGGCAACGGCGCTCTCGCCGTTGCTGATGACCTACTTTCTGGTCTACGTCACCGGTGCCCGGCTCACCGAGAAGTACATGTCGGGCCGCCCCGGCTTCGGCGAATACCAGGCACGGACATCCTTTTTCGTCCCCCGTCCGCCCCGATCTGCGCAAAATGACGACGGACGTCGCTGAATCGCTAGGCTACAGGTCGATGACCGGACCGCGGCAAAGCCACGACCTGGATGCATTGCTGCACCGGGTGGCGCGTCGCGATGCCGACGCGTTCGCGAGTTTCTACGACCACACCAGGTCCCGGGTCTACGGGTTGGTGGCACGCGTGCTGCGCGACTCCGGGTACAGCGAGGAGACCACCCAGGAGGTCTACCTGGAGGTGTGGCGGAGCGCCGAGGCGTACGACTCGGCGAAGGGATCCGCGCTGTCCTGGCTGATGACCATCGCACACCGGCGCGCGGTCGACCGAGTGCGCGCCGAACAAGCCGCCACCCAGCGCGAGTCCCGTTATGGCGCAGCGACGGTCGATCCGGCCCACGATGTCGTCGCCGAATCAGCCCTCGCAGCCGATGAGCGCCGCCGGGTGACAGAGTGCCTTGACGGGTTGACCGATGCTCAACGGCAGTGCATCGAAATGGCCTACTACGGTGGATTGACGTATACCGAAGTGTCACAACGGTTATCGGCCAACTTGTCGACGATCAAATCGCGGATGCGCGACGCGCTGCGCGGACTCCGCAATTGCCTGGGTGCGCCATGACCGAGCCGACCGACTTCGAATTGCTCGAACTGGCGACGCCGTATGCGCTGCACGCGGTATCGGACGCCGAGCGGGCTGTGATCGACCGGCAGCTTGCTGCGGCGCCACCATCGGTCGCCCAGGCCTTCCGCGACGAGGTGCGCGCGGTCCGCGAGACGATGACGACGGTTTCGGCAGCGACGGCCACCGAGCCGCCTACCCGTCTCCGCGCGGCGGTGCTGGCCGCGGTTCACCCAGCGGCCGGGCAATCTCGTTGGCGCACAGCATTTTTGGCGGCGGCGGCTGCGGTGGTGGTGGGATTGGCGGCCTTCGGTGCCGGAATGGCGATGCGACCATCGTCCTCGCCGTCAATGGCGGAGCAGATCATGGCGGCACCGGATGTGCGAAGCGTCTCCGGCCAGCTGGCCGGCGGGACGGCGACGGTGGTGTTCTCGCGGGACCGCAACGCCGGCGTGTTGGTGATGAACAACGTGCCCCCACCCTCGCAGGGCACCGTGTATCAGATGTGGCTGCTCGGCGACAAAGGCCCAACATCGGCAGGCACGATGAACACCGCGGCCGTCGCGCCGTCGACCACCGACATGCTGACGAATCTCGGGAGTTCCAGCGCGCTGGCGTTCACCGTCGAACCCGGCACCGGGTCACCGCAACCGACCGGGAAGATCCTTGCCAAGCTGTCGTTGAGCTAGCGGGAAGGACTGGGGTGCACAGACTAGAGACCGATTATCTGGTCGTCGGTGCGGGCGCGGTGGGCATGGCGTTCACCGACACCCTAGTGGCCGAGACCGACGCACATGTGGTGCTCGTCGACCGTGGCCATGCGCCGGGTGGGCATTGGACATCGGCCTACCCGTTTGTCCGCTTGCATCAGCCATCGGCTTATTACGGCGTCAACTCCCGCGCATTGGGCAGCGACACCATCGACCGGGTCGGCTGGAACGAGGGGCTTTACGAACTGGCCACCGTGGGAGAAGTGTGTGCCTACTTCGATCAGGTCATGCACCAAGACCTGTTGCCCAGCGGGCAGGTGTCCTACTTTCCGATGGCGGAATACCTGAGCGAGGGCCGATTTCGCACGCTGGCCGGCGACGACTACACCGTCGACGTTCGCCGACGAGTGGTGGACAGCACCTACCTGAAGACCGTGGTGCCGTCGATGCGCCCGCCGCCCTATGACGTCGGCGACGGAGTCGACTGCGTCGCGCCCAACGACCTACCGGCCTCGGCGGCGGGCCACCAACGGTTCGTCATCGTCGGCGCAGGAAAGACCGGTATCGACGCCTGCTTGTGGTTGCTACGCAACGGTATTGCGCCGGAGCGGCTGACGTGGATCATGCCACGCGACGCGTGGCTGCAAAATCGGGCCAATATTCAACCCGGCCCACAATTTCTGCAGCGGTTTCAGGCGGGTTTCGCCGCCCGTCTGACCGCGATCGAAGGCGCCACCAGCATCGAGGATCTGTTCGATCGGATGGAGGATTGCGGCAATCTGCTGCGGGTGGATCCCGCGACGCGCCCGACCATGTATCGCTGCGCAACGGTGTCGCAGGCTGAACTGCAACAGCTGCAACGCATCTCATCCATCGTACGAATGGGACACGTGGAACGCATCGAAGCGGGCACGGTGGTGCTGGCTGACGGCTCGATACCCGCCGAGCGTTCGACGCTCTACATCGATTGCACCGCCGACGGGCTGCAACGTCGACCACCCACAGCGGTTTTCGACGGTAACCGGATCACCCTGCAGAGTCTGCGCGGCTGTCAACAAGTCTTCAGCGCGGCCTTGACCGCCCACGTTGAAGCGGCCTACCACGACGACGCGACACGAAATGATCTGTGTGCACCGGTGCCGCATCCCAGCACCGACCTGGACTGGCTCACCACGACGATGGCCGAGCAGCGCAACCAGATCCGCTGGTTCGACGACATCGACCTGTTCGAATGGCTCTGCGCGGCAAGGCTGGATCTCATGCGGCACATGTACGCCCCGCTGACGGAGAACCCGCGGGTGCGCGACAAAGTCCTCGGGATGATCAAGGCGGGTCTCGAGTCGGCTAATCAGAAGCTGGAAGCCTTACGCCTTGCGCAGACTGCCCAGCATCGCGGCTAATACACCGAGCACCACCAGCACTCCCCCGGCAGCCAGCGTCACGTTGAGCCATTGGTGCAGACTGCTTTCCGCTTGACCGACCATCACGTCGGCGATCCGTCGGATGTCGCCGGTGGTGTGGTTCAGCGCATCGTTGATCCGGCGGCGGGCGAGTTCGATGGCCGCCCAACCGGCGGCGCCGACAAGCAACGCCGAGATACCCAGCCAGGCCAGCGCTCTACCGCGGCTGCGAGCGACGGCCAATGTCAGCAGCGCACTAATGCCGGTCAGCACCGCCGCGGCGACGCTCGCCCACGGACCCCAGGTGGCGCCCAGCCGTAATTTGCCGGGCTGCAAGGGTTTTGGGGTCGTCACCGTCAAGGGAACGGCGACCGTGGCGGGCACCTGGACATGGTGAGCGATCATCAGCCGGTCGAACACCGGATCGTTGAGCATCGGGGCCACATCGACGATCCACTGGTTGGACTGCCCGCTGGCGCGGGTGAACAGCCAGCCGTGCAACTGCCGGTTGGCCTCCGCGAAATGCGGCGGGAACGACGGGCTGGCGGTGTAGGAGGTGGCCACGTCATGTACCTCTGATGAGCTGATCGAGTAGCCGTGCGCGCTGATCAGCGTCATCGCCTTGGAAGTCAGCTCGGACGCCGCGGCGGCCTGCAGCGTCGGGTCACTCGCGGCCTTCTCGGCCATTGCCGTGTAGCCGTCGACATCGACGATGTGGGTCTGTGCCCACACTGTCGGCACCGTAACCGCCAGCGTCGCCGTGGTGAGCAGCCACAGCAGCACCGTCACCGCGAATCGCACGCGGTCTAGAGTACGGACGCTATTTGGCGACGCGACGCGGACGCGCCAGCGCGAGCCGGGTCAGCATCCGGTTCATCCGGGTCAGCGCTTTGAGCGAATTGCTGTAGTAGTTGCCGCCCGCACCGACACTGGTGCGAGGCCCGACAACTGTCTCGACGCGGCAGTATTTGCGAAGCCCCTCGGCGCCGCCCCACCGTGCCCCGATGCCCGACGCCTTCCAACCGCCCATCGGGGCCGTCGTGCACATCAGGTTGGCGATTACGTCGTTGATGTTGACCGCACCGCAATCAAGCCGCAGCGCAATCTCTTTCGCTCGATCAACATCACCGGAGAACACCGAGGCGCTCAACCCGTATTCGCTGTCGTTGGCCATTCGGATTGCTTCGTCGACGGAGCCGACCTTCATGATCGGCAGCGTGGGACCGAACGTTTCCTCGGTCATGCACGTCATCGAGTGGTCCACGTCGACGAGCACCGTCGGCTGATAGAAGCTGCCCGGCTTGTCGGCGCGCTTGCCGCCGGTCAATACCCGTGCGCCCGCGGCCACCGCCTCGCGGACGTGGCGCTCGGTCACGGCCAGCTGCTGCTCGTCGATCAGCCCTCCGAGGTTGTGCCCGTCGCCGGCGCCGACCTGCAGCGCCTGCACGTCACGCACCACGGCCTTGACGAACTGGTCGTACACCGGCTCAAGCACGTAGACCCGCTCGACCGAA
>NZ_JBAUZA010000175.1:0-21210 GCF_049585075.1 Mycobacterium sp. | reverse complement strand
TGTTGCAGTGGCCGAACACAAGTTGGTCGAGCATGCCACCAAAGTCGACGCCGGCATCGTGACCAAACTGGGTCAACGGATCGCTGACTACCTCAATCCCGACGGCCTGTTCAGCGACGAGGACCGGGCACGACGTCGCGGACTGCACCTCGGCGCGCAGGGGCCCGACGGCATGTCGCGGCTGTCCGGGTTGCTCGATCCTGAGGCCCGCGCGTACTTCGAGGCCATCGAGGCCGCGGTGCGCCCCGGTCGCCACCTTCCCGATGGTAAAGGCGAAGAGCCCGAGGCGCGCGATGACCGCACACCCGCCCAACGCTGCCATGACGCGTTCAAGCTCGGCCTGCAAACCGCGATCGCCTCCGGTGGGCTCGGGGTGCACCGCGGCCACCCGGTCACCGTGGTCGCCACCACCACGCTGGCCGAACTCGAGCAGGCCGCTCAAGCCGCCGTTGATTCGTCGATCCCGATGCCGGCGCCAGCGCGAACCGGCGGCGGCTCGAGACTGCCGATGCGGGATCTTATTAGCATGGCCGCCAACACCATTCACTACCTTGCGGTGTTCGACGACCACACCGAACGGCCGCTGTATCTGGGCCGGCAAAAACGCGTCGCCACCGCCGATCAGAGGCTGATCTGCTACGCCCGCGACCGTGGCTGCACCCGCCCCAACTGCCTGGAACCGGGTTATCGCTGCGAAGTCCACCATTCAGATGAGTGGGCCCGCGGCGGCCGCACCGACGCCGACAAGCTGTTCTTCGGCTGCGGCGGAGACCACGGCATGGCAACCCGCGGCGAACTGCGCACCGAAGTCACCAAGAGCGGACGACTCGGATGGACCGACGGCACCGGCCCACCCGAAATCAACCACGCCCACCACCCCGACGAACTCCTCCGCGGAGACCCCGACCCACCCGAAGACGAGGAGAGAGCCGGATAACGGCTAGCGTGAAGCCTGTGATCGGCGATCGTTGGAACGTGACGGACGACGACGTCGCCCGACACTACCCATGCGACGACTTCGTCGCGACGCCGACTCTGCAGGCATGGCGCGGAGTTTCGGTCCACGCCACATCAGAAGCGCTGTGGCCGTGGGTCGGTCAGATCAGGATCGCGCCATACTCCTACGACTGGATCGACAACCTCGGCCGTCGCTCGCCGCAGCAGTTGATGGGCTTGCCCGAACCGGTGGTCGGCGAGCCGTTCACCACCGCCGCCACCCGGCACTTCGGACGCATCCTCGCCGTCGAGCCGCCCAAGCAGCTCACCGGCGAAATCATGGGCGCCTGCATCTCGTATGTCCTGGTGCCGGATGGCCAGACAACGCGGTTGTTGATGAAAATCGTTACGGCCATGAGCCGTTGGCTGGCCCCCGGACTGTCGGTCGGTGATCTGATCATGGCTCGCCGGCAGCTGCTCAACATCAAATGCCTCGCCGAGCAAACCCGGCCGGCGGCAGATTAAGCCTGTGCCGCCGTACCGGGACGTCGCCGAGTTCAACGATCGGGCCGCAAGCTGCGACGAGGGCTGGCGGCGTCGCCTCCATCACCAAATCGCCGATCGCGCCGCCAGCCTCGCTGTGGCTACCGTCGCAGCACCTCAACGCGATCACCGCGACGAAGCCCGTCTAGCCGCTTACCCCTTGGGCCGCCATACCCCAAACCGGTTTCCCTGCGGGTCTTGCAACTGAGCGAATTCGAGTGGGCCGTTGTCGGTCAACGGCACAACCACTTTCGCACCAAGTCCGGTTGCCTTGTCGATGGTGGCCTTCACGTCGTCGACCTGGACGTAGAAGATCGCGTACGACGCGCCGCCGATGGCAGAGCTGTCCCACAGCCCGCCCTTATCGCCGTCGATCATGCGATAGTCACCGGACTGATCGATCTGCCACCCGAACAGCCCGCCGTAGAACGCACTCGTGGCGCCGGCGTCGGGCGTGCCGATTTCGAAATAGTTCACGAGATTGGCCATGCTCGCCATCCCTTCGGAAGAGGATTTGATTAACGAGCGCAGTATGGCCCGGGGGTCCGACAAGCCGGATCAGGGCTGCTCAAACGACCTGAAGCTGCAGTCGAGCACCTGCAAATGACCGATCGTCCGCCCGGTCACGACCTCCGGATCGACGAGCGCCAACTCCACTGCCGCCTGGGCGAATTCCTCAGCCTGCGCCACCTCGTCGAATCCGGGTGCGTAATACGAAAGTCCCGGCGTCATAATCGGTTTAGACGGTGACAGGGCGTTGACCGCGATGCTGTGGCCCTGCAGATCGTAAGCCGCACACCACGTCAAGTGTTCCAGCGCAGCCTTGGATCCGCCGTAGCCGGGCAGCACGCCGCCGCTGCGGTCCGGGTAGGGCCCATCCCCCGGCATCCGCGATGCGACGGAGGTGATGTTGACGATCGAGCCGCTTTTCGCGGCGATCATGTCGGGGCAGACCAGCTGGATCAACTCGTAGGCCGCGAACACCGAGATCTCAAAGTGTCGCCGGTAGGCGCCCAGCGGTGTACCGAGCAGCGGCGGCCAATCGGGTTTAGCTGCGACCGGCGCGGCTCTGGCCGGCTTGGCACGGGTGCCGTCGCCCGGCCTCGGCGGACGGCCGGGCGCAGTGAAAGCCGCGTTGTTAATCAGAATCGTGATGGGGCCCAACGCATCTCGGGCCTCGCCGACGAGCCGCGCAATATCGTCGCGGTCGAGCAGGTCGGCTCGGACGGCGACCGCGCGTCCGCCGGCCGATTCGATGTCCGCGACGGTCTCGCCGATGGTCCCGGGCAGCCGTTCGTCCCAAACATTTTCGGTGCGCCCCACCACCGTGACCGCCGCGCCCTGAGCCGCCAGCGCCAAAGCGATCGCCCGGCCCAATCCACGACTGCTGCCGGTGACGATCGCGGCCCTGCCGTCCAGTCGTCCGGTCACCGGCCCGACCCTACATCTCGGGTAACACCGTGAACGAGGATGGCGGCGGTCTGATCCACCCAGGCGTCGTCGAGTTGTTCGTCCGGACGCAGCAGCAGCCGCAACAACGTTGCTCCACCGATCAACTCGATCAGCCGGTCGGGGTCGACGTCGGGATGCACCTCGCTGCGGTCAACGCCCTCGCTCAGCCGCACCCGCACGGCGGTGAACAGATCCGCGAACCGCGACATCACCCGGGCGTTGAGCTCGGAGTCCGCGCTCATGTCGGCGACCAGCCCGGGCAACGCTGCGCGCACCACCGGTGTGGTGAACACGTCTCGCGCGGCAGCGATCATCGCCCGCACATCGGCCGCCATGTCGCCTGCCGGAGCCACCAGCGCCGTCGGCGCCACCGGAAACGCGGCCTCGTGAACCAATTCGGCCTTGCTCGACCACCGGCGATATAACGCCGTCTTGGTGGTTCCGGCGCGTTCGGCAACCGCGGCCAACGTGAGGTTCGAATAGCCGATTTGCACAAGCAGATCCGCGGTCGCCGTCAATATGGCAGCGTCGATACGCGGATCACGGGGCCGTCCGGCGCCCGGGGCCTTGTCAACCAAGGGCGGGTCTGCTTTCATAACGCTACCTACCGTATCGTAATTGCCTCATGAAGGAGGCACCTGTGGCCAATGAACCTGTGCTCGACAAAGTCGACCGACTCCAGCGCTCCAGCCGCGACGTCTCCACGCTGCCCGCAGTGATGTCGCAGTGGTTGTTGACGGTGCTCCCGGGCGGCGCTGCGCCCGAGATCACCGTGGAAAGCGGTATCGACTCGACCGGCATGTCTTCGGAGACCATCATCTTGACGGCCCGTTGGGAGCAGGACGGCCAGCCGGTGACACAGAAGCTGGTGGCCCGGGTGGCGCCCACCGCCGATGATGTCCAGGTCTTCCCGACGTATCGGCTTGACCACCAGTTCGACGTGATACGGGCGGTCGGCGAACTGACCGATGTTCCGGTTCCGCAGGTGCGCTGGCTGGAGCCGACCGGCGACGTCTTAGGGACACCTTTCTTCTTGATGGATTACGTCGAGGGCGACGTGCCGCCCGACGTCATGCCCTACACTTTCGGCGGCAACTGGTTCGCCGACGCGCCTCCCGAGCGTCAACGTGAACTGCAGGACGCCACTGTCGGCGTATTGGCAGCACTGCATTCAATCCCGAACGCCGAAACCACGTTTGGTTTTCTAGCCGAAGGCCAACAGGGCGACACCGCGCTGCGCAGGCATTTCAACTGGGTGCGGTCTTGGTACGACTTCGCGGTGCCCGACATCGGGCGATCCCCGTTGCTGGAACAGACTTTCAAGTGGCTGGAGGACAACTGGCCGTCAGACGTCGACGCTCGAGAACCGGTGCTGCTGTGGGGTGACGCCCGGGTGGGCAACGTGTTGTATCGCGACTTTCGGCCGGTGGCGGTGCTGGACTGGGAGATGGTGACGTTGGGCCCACGCGAGCTCGATGTCGCTTGGATGATCTTCGCGCACATGGTCTTTCAGGAGCTTGCGGGCCTGGCGACACTGCCGGGCCTGCCCGAGGTAATGCGCGAGGAAGACGTCAGCGCCACCTATCAGCGGCTTACCGGCGTCGAAGTCGGTGACCTGCACTGGTTTTACGTCTACTCCGGGGTGATGTGGGCAGTGGTGTTCATGCGCACCGGCGCACGGCGAGTGCACTTCGGCGAAACCGAGAAACCTGAAAATGTGGAATCGCTGTTCTACCATGCCGGACTGCTGAAGCGTCTAATCGGAGAGGAGCGCTAATGCCGCAAATGCTAGGCCCGCTCGACGAGTTCCCGGTTCACCAAGTCCCCCAACCGATCGCGTGGCCGGGTTCCTCGGACCGAAACTTCTACGACCGCTCTTACTTCAACGCCCACGATCGCACCGGGAACATCTTTGTGATCAGCGGCATCGGCTACTACCCCAATCTCGGGGTCAAAGATGCATTCGTGCTTATCCGCCGCGGCGATACCCAGACCGCGGTGCATCTCTCGGATGCCATCGACCAGGACCGGCTCAACCAGAACGTCAACGGCTACCGGATCGAGGTCAGCGAGCCGCTGCACAAGTTGCGTCTCGTTCTCGACGAAACCGAAGGCGTCGCAGCCGATCTCACCTGGGAGGGCCTGTTCGACGTCGTCCAGGAGCAGCCGCACCTGATGCGCTCCGGCAACCGGGTGACGCTGGACGCACAGCGCTTCGCCCAGCTCGGCAGCTGGAGTGGACACATCGTCGTCGACGGCGAAGAGATCACCGTCGACCCCGCCACCTGGATCGGCAGCCGCGACCGGTCCTGGGGCATCAGGCCGATCGGTGAGCCCGAACCCGCGGGCCGGCCCGCCGACCCGCCGTTCGAAGGCATGTGGTGGCTATACATGCCGATGGCGTTCGACGACTTCGCCGTCGTGCTGATCATCCAAGAGGAGCCCAACGGATTCCGCTCGCTCAACGACTGCACTCGAATCTGGCGCGACGGTCGCGTCGAGCAGCTGGGCTGGCCGCGCGTCAAGATCCACTACTGCCCCGGCACCCGCATCCCTACCGGCGCGACGATCGACGCGAGCGCGCCCGACGGCACACCGGTGCACTTCGATGTGGAGTCCAAGCTGCCCGTTCCCATCCACGTCGGCGGCGGCTACGGCGGCGACTCGGACTGGCTGCACGGCATGTGGAAGGGCGAGAAGTTCGTCGAACGCCTGACCTACGACATGACTGACCCCGCGATCGTCGCGCGATCCGGCTTCGGCGTGATCGACCACGTCGGCCGGGCGGTGTGCCGCGACGGCAACGGCAACCCGGCGGAGGGTTGGGGTCTCTACGAGCACGGCGCGCTGGGCCGCCACGACCCGTCGGGGTTCGCCGACTGGTTAACGGTGGCGCCCTAGCCTTTTCGCGCCAGCTCGTCGACGATTGCGGCCAGCGTGTCGAGGTTCATCGGCCCCGGCTGGTACAGGAAAACGGTGTCGGCCACACCGTCGACGCGGTCGCGAATGTGTCGCGCCACGTCGCCAGGGCTGCCACAGGCCGCGATGGTGTGCAGCATCTCGTCGGCGATCAGGCCGCCCATCTCCTGCCAGCGGCCCTGCTTGGACAAGGTATTGAGCTCGGGCTGCAGATCCTCCCAGCCGTGGGCGGCCAGCACCGGCCGATATGCCGGGGTCGAGCCGTAGAACGCCAACAGCCGGCGGGCTGCGGCGTGGTCGTCGCCTGTCGACACGATGATCTCCGGCAGGACGGCGAGGTCGCCGGTTTGGCGGCCGCCGGCGCGCACACCTTCGCACACCGACGGCATGGTGTGCTCGTGCAGAAACCTTTTCGAGCTGAACGGCATCACCAGCAACCCGTCGGCGTGCTCGGCGACGGCGCGGGTCAGCCGCGGCCCAAGCGCGCCGACGTAGATCGGCGGCGGGCCGTAGGGATTCGGACCCGGGTTGAAGGTCGGCGTCATCAGCGTGTGCCGGTAGTAGTCGCCGCGAAAATCCAAGCGCTCGCCCGAGTTCCACGCTGCGAAGATCGCGCGCAACGCCGCGATCAACTCGGTCATCCGGGCCACCGGCTTGTCGAACTGGGCGCCGAAGCGCTTCTCGATTTGAGTGCGAATCTGGGTGCCCAGGCCGAGAATGAACCGACCGGAACTCAACAGCTGATGGTCGTTAGCCTGATGCGCCAGGTGAATTGGGTTGCGAGGAAACGCGATAGCAACATTCGTCATCAGGTCAAGGCCGCCAACCGTGGCCGCCAACGTCAGCGGCGCGAAGACGTCATGCGCTCCTTCGAAGCTGGCGACACCGCTGGCCCCGGCGTCGCGTAGCTCCCGCGCGCGGTCCGCCGCGTCGGTCAGCCCATACAAAGCGGTGAAGACTTTCAACGAGGCCCCACCCTACGCAGCGCGCATGGGGTTGACTAAGGGGCATGCCCGACGCGACCTGGACCGCCGATGTCGTCGTGGTGGGGGCCGGTTTCGCCGGCCTCACCGCGGCCCGCGAACTGATGCGACTTGGACACGATGTGCTGGTGCTCGAAGGACGCGACCGGGTGGGCGGACGCTCGCATACCGGTCAGGTCGCGGGCATCCCGGTTGATCTGGGCGGCACGTTCGTCGGCCCGACCCAGGATGCGGTGCGGGCGCTGGCCGATGAGCTCGGCATCCCGACCGTTCCGACCTACCATGAGGGCGCCAACCTGATCCGATGGCGGGGTGCGGTCCGCTCGTACAGCGGCACAATTCCGCGCCTCTCGCTGGGTGGTCTGATCGACATCGGCCGTGTGCGTTGGCAATTCGAGCGGATCGCCCGGACTGTTCCGCTGACCGAACCATGGACCGCCGGGCGCGCCGCCCGGCTCGACGGACAGTCGCTGGGCGAGTGGTTGCGATCGGTGCGCGCCAGCGCCACCTCACGCGATCTGCTGGCCATCATGGCCCGGGTGACCTGGGGATGCGAGCCCGACGACGTGTCGATGCTGCACGCCGCCCGGTACGTGCGGGCGGCCGGTGGTCTGGATCGTCTGCTGGACGTGGAAAACGGTGCCCAGCAGGACCGTTTCTTGGCCGGCACGCAACAGATCGCCGACAAGTCGGCAGCCGAGCTCGGCGACCGGGTGGTCTTGGAGGCTGCGGTGCGACGCATCGATTACCACGACAGCGGGGTGAGCGTCGCCTGCGAGAAGGGCCGCGCCGACGCGCGATTCGTCGTTGTCGCGATCCCCCCGGCCCATCGGCGGGCCATCGAATTCATTCCCCCGCTGCCTGCCGAATACGACCGGCTCGCCGAGCGTTGGCCGCAGGGCCGGCTGTCCAAAGCGTATGCCGCCTACGCCACCCCGTTCTGGCGCGGCAACGGGGCTTCCGGTGAAGCGCTGTCCGACCAGGGCCCGGTGTTCATCACCTTCGACGTCAGCCCGCAGCCGGACGGACCGGGCATCCTGCTGGGGTTCGTCGACGCGCGCACCTTCGACGAGTTACCGGCCGATCAGCGTCGGCAGCGCGCGCTGGAATGCTTCGCAGCGCTGTTCGGCGACGAAGCGCTCAAGCCGCTCGACTACGTCGACCATCGTTGGGGCGCAGAGGAATTCGCGCCCGGTGGTCCGACTGCTGCGGTGCCGCCGGGCTCGTGGACGAATTACGGACCCTGGCTACGCCGCCCGGCCGGACCGATTCATTGGGCCGGCACCGAGACCGCCGACGAGTGGACCGGTTTCCTGGATGGGGCGGTGCGCTCTGGGCAGCGAGCAGCCGCCGAGGTGGCTGAGCGCCTATGAGCTGATGCGCCGGCTGCCGGTGAACGAGTCGACGAGCGCGCGCAGCTCCCGATTGACCTCGACGGGGCGTTCCAGCATCGAGCAGTGCCCACCGGGCAGCACGACGAGGTCAACCAGGTTGGGTGCGGCCTCGGCGATCCGCCGGGATTGCACCAGCGGCGTCAGCCGGTCACGTTCGCTGCCGATGACCAGCGTCGGTACCGTCAGGCCGGTGAGGTTGATGTGCCGGCGCTGCAGCGCGTCAACCAGCGCTTTGCCGCAGCCGCCGCGTCCCAACGGCGATGTGGCGTTGAACAGGTCGTAGATCAGCGCGCCGACCTCGGGCTCGGCGTCGACGCCGACCGCCAACATTGAGATCATTTCGCGGGTGGCGCGCCGTATCGCGGGCGGCACGTCGAACGAACCGAAAATGTTGACCAGCGCGCGTCCACCGAGAACGCGGACCGGGGCGAATGGCGCGGGAAACGGCAACAACTTCACCTCGCGCAGCAGATCACCGGTGGTGGTGTTGATCAGTGCGACGGCGTCGGCGCGCTCCTCGACCTTATGGCGGTACCGGTCCGACCAGGCGGCGATGGCCATGCCGCCCATCGAATGTCCTGCGATGACGGCACGCTCGCCCGGTGCGAGCGTGGCATCGAGCACCGCATCGACGTCCGAAGCAAGGTGCGCAAGGGTGTATCCGCTGCGTCGGGGGATGCCGCTGCGGCCATGACCGCGATGGTCGAACGCGATCACCCGGTGGTCGGTGGCCAGCTCGGCGATCTGGTAGGCCCAAACCCGGATGGCACAGGTGATGCCGTGCGAAAGCACGATCGGATAGCCGTTCTCGGGCCCGAATACCTCGGTGTGCAGGCGGGTGCCATCCGGGGCGCGGACGGGGATAGTGCGGCTCGGCGGCAACACCGAGGGTAAGGAGCCCAGCGTGCGGGCCGATCGTCGAGAACTCATCGCAGCTCCCCTCGGATGCGGCACCGTCGCCGCGTGGCGGAAGTGTATCCGAGTCGAATACCCGAAACGGGCCAAAATGTTGCCGGCGCTAATTATTTGCGCCGCGGAGCCTGAAGCTCGTCCGCGACCTGGGGTTTAGCCGCGCCCGGATGGCGGCATCCTCGATGCGGTTGTGGTGCTGCAGACGGCAGCCTTACGAGATCCCGAATTGAAACTTCATGCCGCACAGCAGCCCATAGACTCTCCCCATCGGGGGAATCGGGCTGGAAGAGGAGCGAAACGATCATGGCCATTGACGCGGACACCGAGGCCCACACACCAGTCGCGGACGACTTTCACAGTGATTTCGAGAGAGATATAGCCGCTACCCAGCGATACTTCGACAGCCCCCGATTCGAAGGAATCACTCGTCTCTACTCCGCACGCCAAGTTGTAGAGCAGCGCGGCACTATCCCCACCGACTACACCGTGGCGCGAGAGGCGGCGGAGGCCTTCTACCCGCGCTTGCGCGAGCTGTTCGCCCAGCGCAAGAGCATCACCACCTTCGGTCCGTACTCGCCCGGGCAGGCAGCAAGCATGAAGCGGATGGGCATCGAGGGCATCTACCTCGGTGGGTGGGCGACCTCCGCCAAGGGCTCGATTTCCGAAGACCCGGGACCCGACTTGGCCAGCTATCCGCTGAGCCAAGTGCCCGACGAGGCCGCCGGCCTGGTCCGCGCCCTGCTAACCGCCGACCGCAACCAGCAATACCTGCGGCTGCGGATGACCGACGAGCAACGGGAAAGAACACCGGCGGTCGACTACCGGCCGTTCATCATCGCCGACGCCGACACCGGTCACGGCGGCGATCCGCATGTGCGCAACCTGATCAAACGTTTCGTCGAGGCCGGCGTGCCGGGGTACCACATCGAGGACCAGCGGCCGGGCACCAAAAAGTGTGGGCATCAGGGCGGCAAGGTTTTGGTGCCGTCCGATGAACAGATCAAACGGCTCAACACCGCGCGCTTCCAGCTCGACATCATGCGAGTGCCCGGCATCATCGTCGCGCGTACCGATGCCGAGGCGGCCAACCTGTTGGACAGCCGCGCCGACGAGCGCGACCAGCCGTTCCTGCTCGGTACGACGAACCTGAAAATCCCGTCGTACAAATCCTGTTTCCTGGCGATGGTGCGGCAGTTCTACAACGCGGGGTTCAAGGAGCTCAACGGGCATCTGCTCTACGCCCTCCCCGACGGCGAATACGCCACCGCCGACGCCTGGTTGGAGCGTCAAGGCATCGTCGACTTGATCGCCAAGGCGGCCACCGCCCCGGACCACGCGCAGGAGTCGATCGACGCCATCTTCGACGAGGTCGAGTCGAAGTTCGTCGACGCCTGGCAGGACGACGCCGGGCTGATGACCTACGGCGAAGCCGTTGTGGACTTGCTTGAATTCGCCGAAAGCGAAGGCGAACAACGCGATATGAGCATCGCCGAATGGCGTGAGTTCGCCCAGCGCGCACCGCTCTACACCGCCCGCGAAAAGGCGCGCGAGCTCGGCGCCGATCCGGGATGGGACTGCGAGCGGGCCAAGACGCCGGAAGGCTATTACCAGATCCGCGGCGGTATCCCGTATGCGATCGCCAAATCGCTTGCCGCAGCGCCATTCGCCGACATTCTGTGGATGGAGACCAAGACCGCGGATCTGGTCGATGCCCGCGAATTCGCCGACGCGATCCACGCCGAGTTCCCCGACCAGATGCTGGCCTACAACCTCTCACCGTCGTTCAACTGGGACACCACCGGCATGACCGATGATGAAATGCGGGCGTTCCCCGAGGAACTCGGCAAGATGGGCTTCGTCTTCAACTTCATCACCTACGGCGGACACCAGATCGACGGCGTCGCTGCCGAGGAGTTCGCTACTTCGCTGCGCCAGGACGGCATGCTCGCGCTGGCGCGTTTGCAGCGCAAGATGCGCCTTGTCGAGTCGCCATACCGCACACCGCAAACCCTGGTCGGTGGGCCGCGCAGCGATGCGGCGCTGGCCGCCTCCTCCGGTCGCACCGCGACCACCAAGGCCATGGGCGAGGGCTCCACGCAGCACCAGCACCTGGTGCAGACCGAGGTGCCCAAGAAACTGCTGGAGGAATGGCTGGCGCTCTGGTGCGAGCACTACCAGATTCCGGAAAAGCTTCGCGTGCAACTGCGGCCGCGACGTGCCGGCTCCGACGTGCTGGAACTCGGCATCTACGCCGACGGCGACGAGCCGCTTGCCAACGCGGTCGTCGACCCGATCAAGGACCGGCACGGACGCAACATCCTCACCGTGCGTGACCAGAACACGTTCGCCGAGAAGCTGCGCAAGAAGAGGCTGATGGACGTCATCCACCTGTGGCTGATCCATAGGTTCAAGCCCGAGATCGTGTACTACGTGACGCCGACCGAGGACAACATCTATCAGACAGAGAAGATGAAGTCGCACGGCATTTTCAGCAATGTGTACCAGGAGGTCGGCGAGATCATCGTGGCCGACGTGAACCAGGAGCGCATCGACGAGTTGCTGGCCTCCGATCGCGAGGCGCTGAAGCGGCTGATCGCCAAGCAGGACTAGCTGCGAAGACGCTGCTTGCTTAGTCCTTGCCGCGTGGCGGCGGCTGCACCTCGACGCCGCTCGAATCGTGCTCGGGACCGGCGGCCGGATGTTCGGCCGGAACCCGGTTACGGGACTCGGTCCCCTCGCTGGGGCGGTCAGCGGGCTCGGGCCGATGGACGTTGCTGTGGTAGGGACCGGGCTTCGGCCGCGGCTTCCCACCCGGGAAAGCCAAGCGGAAGATGCTGCGGTGCACCGTGTACCACTGCTTTCCGAACCTGCCGGAGTTATACGGCAACTCGTAGCGGTCGCAGATGTCTTTGACCTGCGGCGCGATCTCCGAGTATCGACTGCTCGGCATGTCCGGGTACAGGTGATGTTCGACTTGGTAGCCGAGATTGCCGCTGATGATGTGGAACAGCGGGCTGCCGTCGATGTTGGCGGCCCCGAGCAGCTGGCGGACGTACCATCCGCCGCGGGTCTCGTTCTCGGTCTCTTCCTGTGTGAACGTGTAGGTCTGGTCGGGGAAGTGGCCGCAGAAGATGATGGCGTGCGCCCAGATGTTGCGGATGACGTTGGCCACCGCATCGGCGGTGAGGGTGCGCAGGTAGGTGCTTTCCACGCCCGGCGCGGCTTTGTCGAGGAAGGATGCCGCGGCGCCGAGACGGCCCTTGTTCGACACCTTGCGCAGCCTCCTGGCGAGGCGCGATTCCGCCGGCTGCTCGAGTCGGCCGCGCGACGCCAGCTGGACGAGCGCGAACGCGCCGGCGCTGATCAGGGGCCAGCCAAGGTAGTCCTTGACGATCTGCGCACGGGCTTTCACCCCAATGCCTTTCAGATCCTTGCGCACCTCCGACCAGGGCTTCTCGCGTTTACGGACGGCGTCGATGTCCATGTCGTGCACGGCCACGCCCCACTCGAACAGCACGGTGAGCAGCAAGTTGTACAAGGGTTGCCCGAGGTACCTCGGAGCCCATTTCTGGTTGGGGTCGATCCGCATGATCTCGTAGCCGAGATCCTTGTCCTTGCCGAGGATGTTGGTGAACGTGTGGTGGATGTAATTGTGTGAGTGCTTCCACGACTCGGCGGTCGACGCCGTGTCCCAGTCCCACACCGACGAGTGGATGTCGGGATCGTTCATCCAGTCCCACTGACCATGCATCACGTTGTGGCCGATCTCCATGTTCTCCAGAATCTTGGCCATGGAGAGGCAAGCCGTGCCCAGCAGCCACGCCGTCTTGGACCGCGACGCCAGTAGCAGCACCCGGCCGGCCACGACGATCTGCCGTTGCGCGGCAATGACATTCTTGATGTAGCGCCGGTCGCGGTCGCCGAGATCGGCGAACACCTCGTCGTGGATCGCGTCGAATTCCTTCGCGAGCTTTTCTAGTTCTTGTTCCCCGAGTCGGGATAGTGGAGTCTCCCCCGCCCGCTTGACGGCAGTCGTCACCGGCCGCTCCTTTCGATCACAGTTGAAGTTCCACGTCGCCTTCGGCGGTGTTGATGCAGATCCGCACGTCCTGCCCCGTCGGCTCGATCACGTCACCCGAGCGCAGGTCTCGCAGCTTGCCCGACTTCAGCGTGCCGACACAGGTGTGGCAGATGCCAATGCGGCAGCCGAACGCGAGGTTCAGGCCGGCCTTCTCCCCGGCGTCGAGAATCGAAGTGCCGCCGTCACATTCGACTTCCTTGTCGCTGTCGAGGAAGCAGACCGTGCCGCCCTCGCCGCCGTTGGCGTCGCCGCCGATCTTCGGTTGGAAGCGCTCGAAGTGCAGGCGGTCGCAATCACCGTTCTCTTTCCAGTGCTCGATCAGGGCATCGAGCATTTCGCCGGGACCCGAGCAGAACGCCTCACGCTTGCGCCAGTCTCGGCAGACCTCGTCCAGGTCTCCGGGTTCCAGCCGCCCCTTTTCGGAGGTGAGGCGCAGGTCCAGCCGCATCCCGTCGTGGCGGCCGGCGAGGTCCTCGAGCGCCTCGAGGAACATGACCTGCTCGCGGGTGCGTGCGGAATGGATCACCACCACGTCGCCCATCTCGTCGCGACTGTCGAGGCTGCGCAGCATGCTGATGATGGGCGTAATGCCGCTGCCGGCGCTGATGAACAGCATCTTGTCCGGGATAGGCTCGGGCAGCGTGAACACGCCCTCGATCTCGCCCAGCCGCACCAGGTCTCCCGGCTGAATCTTGTGCACGAGATACGGCGACACGACGCCGCCGTCGACCCGCTTCGGCGTGACGCTGATCAGTCCGTCTTTCGGCCGGGGATCCGACGTCAGCGAGTACGCGCGCCAGTGGTAGACGCCGTCGATGACCACGCCCAGGCGCACATACTGACCGGGCTTGTGGCCGGGCCACTCGTATCCCGGGCGGATCAGCACGCTGGCCGCTTCCGAGCCCTGTTGCTCGATGCCCTCGACCTTCCCGCGCAGTTCCTTCGTGGTCCAGAGCGGGTTGATCATCTCCAGATAGTCGTCCGGCTGTAGCGGGCTGAACAACCGCCGCACCGCTCGCAAGAACAACCGGCGCCCGCGCGGGACCTGCGGTTCAGCTCCACGTTCAGCCATAGTCGCGATAGTACACAGTTGTACACTCACTTCAAGAGAATTCTACTGACCTGCTGTTAGACAACCTTTTACAAGCGATCTAGTTAGCAGCCTAAAGTGCACGACTGTTCGCTCAATTTGCTAGAAGCGCGATTACACAATCGTAGAGTCGCGCATACCCAACATCGGCGCAGCGCAAACATCTAGCGACCAGGTTTGTCCTGGGCAACTTTCAGGAGCCGACCAACTCCGGGTGGAACTTGGCCGCCATCCGCCGCATACCGTCTTGCCAGTCGACCGTGGTGGCCCCGACGAGCTCGCGCATCAGGCTCGTGTCGGTGGGATTACCGCGCAGCGCCTGCTCGCTTTCGGCGAAGACAGGTTCCTTGGCGACCAGCGAGCCGAGGTATTCGCACCACTCCTGCAGGCTGACTGTCTGCTCGCCGCACCAGTTAAGTGTGGTCGCCGGGATCGACGCCACCCCAAGCAGTTTCGGGATGGTCGCAATGATGTCGTCTTCGTGGATCGGGTTGTAGCGAGCGGGCCCGCCGGCCGGGACCGGAATCGGAATGCCGGCGAGCACCATCTCCATGTGGTAGAACGGCCATCCGCCGTTGTCGCCGTAGGGAACGTTGAGCCGGGCGATGGTAGTAGGCACGCCGAGCGTGCGGGCCATCGTCCTGACAACGACCTCGCCCGCGATCTTGGAGATGGAATAGGTTGGAAACAAAGGCTTGTGGTTGTCGCCCAGGGCGGCATGCTCGGTTCGCGGTTCGTCATCCGGCGGGTCGTAGACGGCGCCCGACGAGCAATGCAAAAACGCTTTTGCGTTGCGGCAGTGGGCCATCAGCAGCCCTGCCGACTCTGCGTTGGCCGCGAGATCCTTCTCCCAGTTCCCGCTCTTGGCGACCGCCAAGTTCAGGACGTACTCAAAATCGGACGGGAGGCCGCTGAAGTCTCCGGCGGCCAGGTTGACGGTCTCGCACCGCACCCCAAACTTCTCCAGGGCTTCACGACCCGCCGTGTCGGTGAACCGGGCGATGCCCCACACTTCGTTGTCGGCCGCCAAAGCCTGGGCAATGGGACTGGCAACTTGTCCGGTTGGGCCGGTGATCAGGATCTTCGCGCCGCGCATGCGCTGATCTTAGACCGGGCGCTCGGGCCGATCGCAAGCGCGGCGGAGCCGGGCGCAGCGGGTCGGCCCCGGTCGCTACGGCCGCATCTCGTAGGCGCCATCGTAGGCTTTGACCTGCTGCCAGACCCGCTCGAAGCGATCCGCATCGACTATTGGCTTGCGTACCGCCGACATCGCCCAGTTTTGTTGCGCCGAGGTAGAACTCGGCTTGCCATGCAATGCGACGGCATGCTGAGAGAAATCGCGGATCTGGACATTGAAGATCTGGTCGAGCAGGTCGGCGTCGAGCCCGATCAGACCGGCTTGTTCCAGAATCAATTGGCCATAGACGACCAGCGTGAACAGGTGACCGATGACGAGCAGGAAGTCGAGGTCGCGCATTTGCTCTTCGTCCGGTGCGGCAGTGGCCAGTAGCTCTTTGAGCGCCAGGGTCTGCTCGTAGAACAGCGCCACGTTCGGAATTTTCGAGTGCTTTTCGTAGACCGCTGTCCAGTCGGCGAATTGCACCTTGGATGCGCCGCGAGCCGGGCCTTGCGCCCAGAAGAACACGTCATCGGCTGGGTCGTTGCGAGTGCCGATTTCCGGGTACGTCTTCGGGTTGAACATGTAGTTGGGCATGAACTTCAGGATCTGCGCGACGTTGACGTGCACGGTGCCTTCTAGCCGCGGCAAGGCGCCGATCAGCCGCGCCACTTCGCAGAAGTAGGTGTTCTTCTCAAAGCCTTTGGCAGCTAACACATCCCACAGCAGCGTGACAACCGCCTCGCCCTCGGAGGTCACTTTGGACTTGGTCACCGGGTTGAACAACAGGTACCGGCGGTCATCGAGACTGGCGCTGCGGAAGTAGTCGATCGCTCGGTCGCTGAACAGTTTCATCGCGACCAATCTGGCGTATGCCTCGACGAAGCTGGCCCGCACGTGCGCGAAGTCGGTGACTGGATTGCCGTACAGGATGCGGTTATTGGCGTGCGTGATCGCCTCGTAGAAAGCGTGCTCGCACATGCCGATCGAGCCGCTGCACAAGTTGAACTTGCCGACGTTGACGGTGTTGAGTGCGGCCGAGAACGCCTCCGGCCCGGTGCACAGAATGTCCTCCTCGTGCACCGGATAGTCGTTGAGCCGGAAGTTGCTGACATACATCTGGCCGTGTACGACGTTGCCGATCAGTTGGTAGTTCTCATGCCCGCTGTCGGCGACGAACCACACGTAGCCGTCGGCGCCCTCGACATCGGTGCGACGGGAGAAAACCGACACCATGCCCGCCACGTTCCCGTTGCCGATGTAGTACTTCTCCCCCGACGCACGAAAGACGACACCCTCGTCGTCGTCGCGGGCGGGTGTCAGCAGCAGGTCGGTGTTGTAGATGTCGGCGCCGTGTTCGCGCTCGGACAGCGCGAATGCCATCACGCCGCCCGCCTCGAGCTGCGTGGCCGCGCGCTCCTTGGCCTTGATGTTGTCGCTCTGCCAGATCGGGCCGAGGCCCAGGATCGTCACCTGCTCGGCGTACCAGTAGGACAGTCCGTAGAACCCGAAGATCTCGCTCAGCGCCGCGTTACGCGAGGTGTCCCACCGCTTGTTCGCATCGCCGCCGCCGTATTCCGACGGCGTGAGGAAGGTCGCGAAGATCCGTTCTCGTTTGATGAAGTCGAGGAAGTCCGACACCCAGGTCGCCTCGAGATCGTCCCGCAGTAGCTTCGCCTTGCCGCGTCCTTCGAACCACTCGATCACCGCGCGCAGTTGACGGCGTGTCTCGGCGTCGAAATGTAGCGGGTCGTAAGCATTCGGATCGAACAGCAGTCCCATGGCTTGCCCTTTCATCGGTGCGAGTCGAATCTAGCGCTAGCCATGCGTGGAGGCGTTGTGTTCGCGCCGAGCCTTGACCCCCGCGACCCGGAAGTGCGACCATGGGCCTGCGCAACTGGGCGATCGCCCAAATAATTTTCCATGCGATAGGACCACAGTGTGACGGCCTCGCCGCGACCGAAGGCCCGGGACTCGACGACCCGCGACTTGCTGGTCGCTTCGACCAGTCAGATCATGGTTGAAGAGGGCTACGCGGCGGCCACGTCGCGTCGGGTCGCGGCCGCCGCCGGTGTGAAACCGGCATTGGTGCATTACTACTTCCCCACGATGGATGAGTTGTATCTGGCTGTCTTCCGCCGCGGCGCCGCAATCTATTTGGAGCGCCAACAGGATGCGCTGGCATCTGACCGTCCATTGCACGCGTTTTGGGCGATCCTTACCGAACCCAAAGACACCCGACTGCTATTGGAATTCATGGGACTGGCGAACCATCGCAAAGAGATCAAGGCGGAGATCGCGGCCTGGTCGGAGCGGTGGCGCGAGCAGCAGATCACTGCGCTGAATTTCATCGTCCGCGAACACGGTATCGACACCGACGAATTTCCGCCGGCCGCCATCGCGGTCGTCATCGCGGCGATCGGCCGCACCCTGATTCTCGAGCAGGGCCTCGGTGCCGCGAGCGGCCACCAAGAAGCCGTCGCACTGGTCAACCGCTTCCTCGACCGCTTCGAGATGCCAACACCGCGGAATCGGCGGGGCGGCAGCGCGCCCGACGCGGCCCGTTAAGGCAGCACCACCCGCAGCCGCTCCCAGCCGCGGACGGTGGATGTCGACGCGAGTTGTGCTGTGTCGTAGTCGATGTCCCATTCTGGCCAGCGGTTGAGAATCTCGTCCAGAGCGACGCGGCCCTCCAAGCGCGCAAGGTTTGCGCCCAGGCAGTAGTGCACGCCTTTGCCGAAGGTGATGTGCGAGATGTTGTCGCGGTGGATGTTGTACGTGTCCGGATCGGTGTAGCGGCGGGGGTCGCGGTTAGCGGCGCCGAATAGCAGCAGCATTGCACTGCCAGCCGGAACGGTGGTGCCGTAGCACTCGAAATCCTTTGCCATCCAACGGGCGACGTGAGGTCCGGTGGGTTCGAACCGTAGTGTCTCGTCGACGGTACGGTTCAGCAACGACCGATCCTGATGGATCTCGCGGCGCTGGTCGGGATGTTCGGCGAGCACCTTCGCCAGCCAGCCGATCAGCCGACCGGTCGTCTCGTTTCCGGCACCGGCTACCACTTGGGTGTAATGCAGCACCTCTTTACGCGTCAACTTGCGATGCACGCCCTGATCGTCGTCGAACTCGACATTGAGCAGTGTCGTCATCAGATCGTCGGACGGGTTCTTCGATCGCCACTCGACGTAGTCGGCGTAGATCCGGCCGTCGGCAATCGAGTCGGCGTTCGCCACTTTGAGCGGCGCGCCGGGCTTGGTACGCAAGTTGGCGTCGTTGGCATCGCGGACCGAGATCTGTTCTGACTCAGGGATTCCCAGCAGCATACCGATAACGCGCATGGGCATCATCGACGCCAACTCGGCGATGATGTCGAACCCGTCGGACCCGACGAGCGGATCCAGGCACCGGATGCAGTACTGTCGGATCTGGTCTTCAATGGCGGCCATCCGGCGCGGCGTGAACACCCGTGACATCAGCCCGCGCAGCATCGTGTGCTCGGGTGGATCCTGAAACATCATCACGCCGCGAGGCATGTCGAATTTCGACTTGACCAATTCGAGGATGTCGCTTCGGCGGTTGGAGAAGACCTCCCAGTTCGCCAAGGCCTTCTCGACATCGGAATGCCTTGATACTGCCCAGAAGTCGTATTGTTCGTTGTAGTAAAGCGGGGCCTCGTCGCGCAGCCGCGCGTAGGTCGGGTACGGGTCGGTGTTGATGCCGACGTCGTAGGGGTCGTAGTAAACGTCCGTGTCATTGGTGAGAGTCATCGATTGCTTCCTTACTTCAGGCAGCTGCCGGCGTCGATCGGCAGTGCCACCCCGGTGATGTAACGCGCCTCGTCGGAGGCCAAGAACAACACCGCGTTGCTGATGTCTTCTGCCGTCACCCAGGGGATGGGCAGGTAGTGGAAGCTTTGGCACACCGGCGCAAGGTCATCCGGGCCCGGGTTCTCCAACTCGGGCCGGAACGCGCGGTAGGTGGCCTCGTTCATCAGCAACGGTGTATTGACGTGCGTTGGAAGGACAGCGTTGACCCTGATCATGCGCTGGCCCAGTTCGACTGCGAACGAACGCATCAGGCCGATCACGCCGTGCTTGGCCGCAACATAGTGGCCCGTGTGCGGGTAGGCCTTGTTACCCGCTACCGAGGACGTCAGGATGATCGAACCGCCACGACCGCCGGCCAGCACGTGCGGGACGCCGGCCTTCACCGTCTTCCACACGCCGCTGAGGTTGACGTCGATCATCTCCTGCCACAGCGCCTCGTCGGTCTTGTGCAGCTTTCCCGCCGTCGTACCGATTCCGGCGTTGGCGATGATGACATCTAGCCGGCCCAGTTGTTCGACCCCGCCGTCGACGGCGGCGCGCAGCGCGTCGTAATCGCGAACGTCCACTTCGGCCGTCACGACGCGACCGCCGGCATTCTTGACCATGCCCGCCGTCTCGTCGAGGTCTTCCGGCGTGGCGCCATCTGCGGGTGAAGCCTCGAACTTCTGGCAGATGTCGACGGCGATGATGTCTGCGCCCTCTTGCGCCAATCGGACGGCGTGACTTCTGCCCTGCCCGCGCGCAGCGCCGGTCACGAATGCGACCTTGCCGTCCATCCGGCCCGCCATGCCAGCCCCGATTCCTGATTCCGAGTATTTGGGCGATCGCCCAAATTTATCACGCACGCCATGTTTAGCGCACCGTGCTGAGGGAGTCAAGAGCCTGCGGAGGCCGGCGAATCCAATACTTAGACCAGCTCTGCGTCCTATCCTCGATGGATGAACATCATCCGCACGAAGAAATTGCGGGCTTCGGCGATCCTCGCGGCCGCCGTTACCGCGCTGGCGACGATGCTGCTTGCGGAGGCTGATCGCGCTCAGGCCGTAACCAACCCGGCCTATTTCGCGAATCCGGATGGCAGCCTTGAGGTTATCTACGGCGGAGGCGGGCTGGCGATATACGCGACCATTGTCGATGCGCACAATCCGATGGGGGCAACGGAGGTCTGCCACTACCACTCGGTGGGTGTGATGAATACGCCAGCGCTTCCCTACGACTGGGACACCACCGTGAATGGGCCCAGCCCGTCGGCCCCGGTGACCATCATTTTCCAGCAGCTCGGCGGCACCTACAGCGTCAACGTGACCTGCAATGGCACCGGCAACTCGGCCTCCTACTCCCCGGTCGTCTACTGATTTGCCACACCGCGCCGAACACGGCAGTAAGGTGCTGTCCGTGAGCGCAGAGTCGTTAGCCAAGGGTCGCGGGCGCTGGTTGGCGTTCGCGGCCACGCTGGCCGTCTCCGGGGCCATGCTCTACGCCCAACACACCGAGCCTCGGTGCTGTGTGAAAACCCCGCCGGCGAAACCAGTGGCGGCGTCGCCGGCCGCAGCGCCGACAACCGCCAAACCTGCCCCGCCCGACGCGCCGCGTATCGCCACTGCCGCGGAGGTGCACTCGTTGACGGCAGACGCACCGGTGGCTGCCCAGCAATTCCAGTTCGTGTTGCCTGCCGGGATCGCGCCGGAGAACGGGTTGCAGGTCAAGACCATTTGGGCTGCCCGTGCGATCAGCGTGTTGTTCCCGCAGATCACCACGATCGGTGGGTATCGGCAGGATCCCTTGCGGTGGCACCCCAACGGGTTGGCCATCGACGTGATGATCCCGAACTTCCACTCGCCCGAAGGCATCGAGCTCGGCAACCAGATCGCCGGATACGCCCTGGCGAATGCGAAACGCTGGGGCGTACTGCACGTGATCTGGAGGCAGAAGTTCTACCCCGGCATCGGCGCGCCG
>NZ_JBAUZA010000174.1:0-4703 GCF_049585075.1 Mycobacterium sp. | reverse complement strand
CAGGCGTCGATCACCTCACGCTTGGCGGTGTTGCCGTTGAGGGCGGTTTGTCCGTCACCGCGGCCGATCGTGATCTTGCGGGGCTTGGCCTTTTCCGCCACCGGAATGTGTAGCCGCAGCACCCCCTCTTGGTATGAGGCCTCGATCCGGTCGGTGTCGAGGTTCTCGCCCAGCACCAGTTGCCTGCTGAACACCCCGCGCGGCCGCTCAGTCGCCAGCATCTCGCGATTCGGATCGACGGCGGGGCGCTCCGCATGGACAGTCACCACATTGCGTTCGATATCGAGGTCCAGCGATTCCTGATCGATGCCCGGCAAGTCGAACTCGACGAAGAACGCGTCGCCTTCACGCCACGCATCCATCGGCATCACCGCCGGACGGGCGGCAGTGCCCAGCACTTGCTGGGTGAGGCGGTCCAGATCGCGGAATGGGTCGGTACGCATCAGCATGGTGGTCACCTCCGACTGAAAATCCACTGCAGGATGTCATCCATAACCTGTGACAACAGGCATAGATTTGATATAGCACGCATCCGAGAATCGCGCAAGCGTGGTACAAAGGTTTCTTGTAAACACAGCCAAGGATGACCTTCGCATGATCGATCGACCAGATACGCCAGGCCTGCCTACCCCGAACCAAGGCGTCTACGGCATCTCGGTGGCCGCCGAACTCTCCGGCATCCCGGTGCAGTCGTTGCGCCTGTACGAGCGTCACGGCTTGTTGACCCCATCCCGCAGTGACGGCGGTACCCGCCGCTACAGCGCCGACGACCTGGCCCGATTGCAGCGCATCAGCGAGTTGGTCGCCGCTGGTGTCAACCTCGCCGGCATCGCGCGCATCCTCGATTTGCAAGACGACAATGCGGAGTTGCTCGCCGCCAGCCAGGCCTTCCCGGCTACTCGCACGAAGGCAACGAAGGGCACCAAACCCGAAACCCGCGGGGGCTGAGCTTTCACCAGGCTCGATATCATCGAGGCGGCGTCCGCCAACTACAAACTTACTCTGAAGTAAGGTACGGTCTTTTCATGAGTTCGGAGCATCTCGATGTCGTCGTCGTGGGTGCCGGCTTCGGCGGCATCGGGGCGGCCATCCAGCTCAAGCGCCTCGGGTTCGACAACCTCACCATCCTCGACCGCGAGGCCGACTTGGGTGGAACCTGGCACGTCAACCGCTATCCGGGTCTGGCCGTCGACATCCCGTCGACGACTTATTCCTACTGGTTCGAGCCCAACCCGCACTGGTCGCGGTTGTTCGCCACCGGCCCGGAGCTCAAGCGGTACGCCAACCATGTCGCCGACAAATACGACGTACGCCGTCACATGCGGTTCAACACGATTGTGGAAAGTGCGCGCTGGGACGAGGACGCGCAGCTGTGGCAGGTCGCGCTGGCAGACGGCGAAACGCTGACCACTCGCTTCCTGATCACCGCCACCGGCTTTCTTTCGCAACCGCACACCCCGGACATCCCCGGCATCACCAGCTTTGACGGCAAGGTCGTGCACACCACCGCGTGGGACGACAACCACGACTTCACCGGTCGTCGGGTCGGCTTGATCGGCACCGGCGCCACCGCGATCCAGCTCATTCCCGAATTAGCAAAGACAGTCGCCGACTTGACGGTGTATCAGCGCACCGCGATTTGGGTGGCACCAAAGCTGGACTTCGGGATCGCGCCGGCCCTGCAACGGCTGTTCGCCCGAATCCCACTCACTCAGCGGGCGGTGCGCTGGGTGACCGACAACCTGCTGGAGTTCATGACGCTCACCGCCGTGCTGAATTACCGCTACTTCCGGCGGCTGTCCATCGGCGGAATGGACGTCTGCAAAATGCACCGGTTCGTGCAGGTCCGAGACAAGGAGTTGCGCCGCAAACTAACCCCCGACTACGACATCGGCTGCAAGCGGCCGAGCTGGTCGAACGACTATTACCGCAGCTTCACCAAACCGCATGTGCACCTGGAGACCAGCGGCATCAACCGGATCGAGCCGGATGGCATCGTCACCAACGACGGACACAAGGCCATAATCGACACCCTGGTGCTGGCCACCGGATTCGATCTGTGGGACGCCAACTTCCCAGCCATCGAGGTGGTCGGCCGCGAAGGTAGAAACTTGGGAAAGTGGTGGCGGGAGAACAGGTTCCAGGCCTACCAGGGCGTGTCGATGCCTTACTTCCCCAACTATCTGAGCCTGGCAAGCCCGTACGCCTTCTCCGGACTGTCGTTTTTCAACACCATGGAATACCAGATGCGGCATATGGACCGGTTGCTGGGCGAGGTGAAGCGCAGGGGCGCAACCACCTTCGAGATCACCGAAGAGGCCAACGCACGCTTCCTGGACCGGATGACCAAAAACCTGGACAGCTCGGTGTTCTACGCCGGTGACTGTGCCACGTCGCGGTCCTACTACTTCAACCACAGCGGTGAGGCGACCCTGTTACGACCTACGTCGGTGCGTAACGCCGTGCGGGACGGCTCGCGCTTCCCGCTGAGCGACTACGTAATCGCCTGAGGAGGAGCATGTCTCGCAAAAGCAACCGTCTCGCCCGCTTCTCCGGTTTGGCGTTGGCCGGCGCCGGGGTATCGCACTTCACCAGCCCGCGATTGTGGGAGCCAATCGTCAAGCCGGTGTTCCCTCGCGGCACCCGCCAGCACATCTACACCAACGGCAGCATCGAGACGGTGCTGGGGCTGAGCTTCAGCAGTCGGCAGACCCGCAGCCTGGCCATCGTCGGGTTGATCGGATATCTCGCCTATCTCGGCGGGAATGCTATTCGCCGCTCCCAAACAGCGTAGCCCCCATCAGTTTTCGCACGCAGGCCTGCGGGTAAGCGGAGTTGTCAGCCGGGTGCTCATAGTGCACCAGCCGCCCAACGTCGACGACCAGGGCCATCGCCGCATGCACCAAAATCCGCGCCTGCGTCGGCGTCAGCGTCGGGCGGGCTGATGCCAACAGACGCATCCAGGCATCGATCGTCGAGCGCTGCACGCTGCGTAACAACTCCTGGTCCACCCGAGTCAGGTTGACCCGCTCCGTGTAATAGATCGCCGCCAGGTCTGGGTTAGCGAACGACGTTGCCACGTAAGCCTCGATCAACAAGGTGAGCATTTGACGCGGTTCGGCGAGACCGGTCAGGATCGCCGACAAGCGGCCGGAAACCCGGTCGGCCGCGCGGCGCAACCCGGTCGAGAGGATGTCGCACTTGCCGGGGAAATACCGGTAGATCCCGGATACCGGGATGCCAACGGCCGAGGCGATCTCCGCCATGCTGGTCTCGGGGTAGCCCTTGGCGTTGAACAACACCATCGACGCCTGCAACAGCGCTTCGTAGACCCCGGTGTCCGATTCGAAGATCCGCCACGACGCAGGTCGGCTCAGCGCATCCGCCGGCTTCGGGAGCTCGGCGCGCAGTAGTGCCGACGCGGCCTGCGCCAGCAGCGCGCGGATCTCGTCGGGGGGTAGCGCAACCCGGTGGTCGACGATGCTGCCGATCACGCTGAGCAGCCCGGAGGACAGCATCCACCGATGCGACGAGGTTAAGGCCGGCCGAATCACCATGAGCGGCCGTTGGATTCGTCGGTTGACCACTCGCAACTGGTCCATCAGCGTGGATTGGTCTTCGCTGTGCAAGTAACGGGCTTGCCACCGATATAGCCCGCCGGACTCGCGATTGGCCAATGTCACGTCGATAAGTGCCTCGACCAGTCGGTCCAAGGTCGCAGCCGGGTCGGCAGCCATGGGCTCGGCGTCGGCGAAATCGGTGCAGTCGACCAGCTGCTGGCCCAGAGCCAGGACCGCGCCGCGGAACAGGTCGTACTTGCTCGCGTAATGCCGGTACAGCGCGGGTGCGGAGATCCCGACCTTGGCCGCGATGGCTTCCATGCTGACCGCGTGGTAGCCGAGCGCGCTGAACGACTCAGCGGACGCCCGGGCGATCTGCGCCTTACGGTCTTTGGGCCGTCGGCGCACAGCAGCCACAGGCTCGATGGGCGCGGTCGTCACCGCCTCACCCTAGCGTGCAGATCAGCGGTCAAATAACCTACCGCAGAGTCAGAATCTCCATTAACATAATTGATGCTCGACCAAGAGGTTGTGGGCCGTTTGCGAGAGGTAGCTGCGCATGCTGGAACGGGTTCGTCGCGTCCTTGGCTACCAGCTCACGATCGCCGAGCTGATCGGGCTCGCCATCATTCTTGGTACGCCTTATTTAGTGGTAGGAACCATTTGGTCGATGACACACACAGCGCATTTGCAGCACATGCACGGCGTCGACCTGGTGGTGTCGTTCCTCGGCTCGATCGCGTCCTGGCCGGTGCTGCTGTTCTCGGATGTATGCATGACATGAGCGCTGAAACCGCCGGGCCGTCGCTGACCACGGGCAATACCTGCATTCACATAACTCACGAAAGGAAGTCTGTGAGCAATCGTCAGCTATCCCTCGGCATCGTGGGCGCCTTGTTGGTCGTGATCGGGCTGATGGCGCTCTGGTTTCCGGTGTACTTGAGCCAGTACGACGAGTACGGGATGCAGATCTCCTGCGGCAGAGGCTTCAGCGCGAATCTGTCGCAGGCCGCCGACGCCAAGGGCGACGGTCTAGTCGCGCAATGCGGTACGGCGCTATTGCTGCGCCGCATCTGGGCGATCCCGGTTGTCGTCCTCGGATGGCTGATCCTCACCGGCCTGGTTGCCAGCTGGGTCCACACC
>NZ_JBAUZA010000173.1:0-10500 GCF_049585075.1 Mycobacterium sp. | reverse complement strand
TCGTTGGCCTCGCCCAGGGAAGGCGCGCTGCGCAGCGACGCGGGCCGGCAGCGTGACATCAACCACGGTGTACGCGGCTGGTGGAAACCGGCCGGGTTGCGCACGAATACGCCGCGTTCCTTCGCGTACGCGGTGTCGCGGATCGTGGCGCCGTTGCCCAACGCGGCGACCGGCAGCCGGAACAGCTGGCCGAGTTCGACGACTTCTTCGACGGTGCGTTCGGCCAGCCAGGGCCGGATTCGGTCGCGGATGAAGTCGCGGTATTCCCATCGGCCGATTTGAAAACGAAGCTGCGGAATTTCGGTCAGCTCCGGACAATCGACCATCGCCGCGAAGTCGAGCCATTGTTGTCCGGTGACCATAGTGATCCCGACGTAGCCGTCCTTGGCCAGCTCGATCGACGGCACTTCGACCGTGCGCCGCACCGGCGGCGCTTGCAACAGCTGAGAGTGCAGCCATTCGCCACTTTGCATCAGCGTGATCGCCTCCAGCATGGACAAGTCCAGGTGTTCGCCGGGACCGCCCTGCTCGACGCGGCGGCGCAGCGCCAAGGCTCCGAATGCGGCGCACACCCCGCCCATGTACTCCCCTAGGTCACCGCCGATCGCGATCGGCGGTCCTGCCGGGTCGCCGCGAAAGCCGGTCAAGCCCGACCACGCTTGCAGGGTGAATTCGCTGGCGGCCCGCTCGGCGTAGGGACCGGTCCAGCCGAAGTCGGAGATCGTGACGACGACCGCCTGCGGATTGTCCGCCAGTAAACGCTGCGGATCGATGCCCAGCTCGGCCGCCCGCGACCGGGTCGCGGTCACCACGACGATATCGGCGCCTGCGAGCTCGTCGTGCGACCGTCCGCCGGAGCCGGACGAGATCACGCTGCGCTTGCCGGCATTGAGGTAGCCGAACAGGGGTGAGTCAGTCTCGTCCGGCATCGGAGAGCAGCTGGCGCTGAACCGCCGCAACGGATCCCCTTGTGGCGGTTCGATTTTCCTGACTTCAGCACCGGCATCGACCAACAGCTTTCCGCAGTAGCTGCCGGCGATCCGGTCACTGATCTCGACAACACGGACATCGTCCAGCGGTGTCGGTCGGCTGTCGTGCCCGTCGCTCAACCTGTATCCGTCTACGTCGTCGGGTCGTTGTCTACGTCATCTTAGTAACTTTGCCGGCCCATGCTCGTTTTCCGGTTAGGCCGGCGCTTGACCAGCGCGGCTATTATGCCATTACTGCTAAGATTGCAGTAAATGGAGTTCGCGGGTGCAGCGGCCGCGGCTCCGTCCCGTCATTCCGCTGCTGGAATCGTATGACTGCGCTGGGAATTGGCCCCGAGGCACGACGCCGTTTGTCGGCACCCAGAATCGCCGAAATCGTCGCCGACGAGTTGCGGCGCCAGATCATCGACGGCGAGTTGGCCGACGGCGATTTGCTGCCGCGCCAGGAAGTGCTTGTCGAGCAGTTCAACGTCAGCCTGGTTTCGCTGCGGGAGGCGCTGCGGATCCTGGAAACCGAGGGGCTGGTGTCGGTCCGGCGCGGCAACCGAGGCGGTGCGGTGGTGCACGCTCCGGCGAAGACCAGCGCCGCCTACATGTTGGGTCTGCTGTTGCAGAGCGAGTCGGTCGTCGTCTCCGATCTCGGGACGGCGATCCTGGAGCTCGAACCCGCCTGCGCGGCGCTGGCCGCCCAACGGCCGGACCGCGCCGACACCATCGTGCCCGAACTCAAAGAGGTCAACGATGCGATGGCCGCGCATCTGGAGGACGGGCCAGAATTCACCGAAATTGGCCGCAAATTCCACGATCTCGTCGTGCGTGGCTGCGGCAACCGGACGATCATCGCGGTGGTCGGCACCTTGGAGACGCTGTGGACCAGCCATGAACAGCACTGGGCCGATGAGAGCGCGGCTAAGGGCACCTATCCATCGCTGGCCAAGCGTCGCGCCGTGCTCAACACCCATGTCAAGTTGGCCGAGATGATCGAGGCGGGTGACGTCGACCGGGCACGTCGCATCGCCGCTCGGCATCTTTCCGACACCCAGAGTCATGTGCTGGCCGCGGGCCCCCACCAACGGATCTATGCGTTGTCGCCGCAGGCGCTGTCGCGGCCACGAGACAACCGCCATCTGTAAGTCGTGAGCGCCCGAACCGCACTGGTAACCGGTGGCAGCGGCGGGATCGGTAAGGCCTGCGCGAGCAAACTGTGCCAACTGGGATATGACGTTGTGCTGTCGGCGCGACGAGAAGGCCCGCTACGCGCGGCTGCCGAGGAAATCGGAGCGCGCTACATCACCGCCGACGCTTCTGATGCAGCCGGCTTTGCGCAAGCGATCAGCGCAATGGAGACAATCGATTTGGTCGTGCACGCCGCTGGAACGCTCGGCGGGACCTACGCGCGCAAGCAAACATTCGGGCAGTGGCAGGCGATCATTTCGGCCAACCTGGATTCCTGCTTTGTGGTGACCGCAGCGGTGCTACCGCGAATGCGGGCCGGCTCACGGCTGGTGTTCATCTCGTCGTCCGCGGCGCACGAACCGATGATGGCGCGGACCGCATACTCAGCGTCAAAGGCGGGGATGAACGCGTTCGCTCGTGCGCTGGCTCTTGAGGTCGACCGTGACGGCATCGCCGTCCATATCGTGACGCCAGGGCCGGTGGAAACCGAGATGCTGCAGGATGTTCCGTTCGAGATGTACGCAATCCAGGTGTCTGATGTCGCCGAAGCGGTGGCTTGGCTCGACACCGTAGACCCGTCGGTGGACCTGCCGGAAATCCGGCTCAACGCCGTGCGGCGCGGGCCGTTCGCGCGCGAACCCGTGGTTCCTAGCGAGGCTCGCCGCCGGGCCGCCCAGGGAAGGGCTTGATCACCGTTTCGCCGAATTCGTGCAGCGATTCCGGGGCGGCGAAGTCGGCGAACCAGACATAGAACCGCTCGACGCCCTGGGCGGCCAACCCGGCGAAATGTCCGGACAATTCGTCGGCGTCACCGCAGACCAGGCCCGAACCGAGATTCCCGAACCGCCGGCTGCTTAGCTCCCGCACAGCGTTGGGGTCGCTGCCCTTACGAACGAAGCCGACCATCTGCTGAACCGACACTCGAGCGGACCCGGCGGCCGGGGCCAAACTTGCCAGCCGATCGAGATGGTTCGCCGGTATGTTCCACCAATCCGCGTATCTGCGAACAAGTTCCATCATCCGGCGCCCGGTACCACCAAGGATCAGCGGTATCCGATGCACGGGAAGGGGAAATTGCGTGCGCTCGGGCGCGTCATCGCGCCCCCAGTACTGCATGATCAAACCCAAATGGCGCTCGAGTTGCTCGACGCGAGCTACCGGATCGTCTTGGCCAACATCGAATCTGGCGAACTCAGCGGGCCACGAGCCGGACCCGAGCCCGAGCTCGAACCTGCCGTCGGATGCCTCCGACAACGTGACTGCCTGTTTGGCCAGCACCGCGGGATACCGAAATGCGTCGCAGAGCACCAAATGACCGATCCGCAGCCGCTCGGTCTTCGCGGCCACCCAGGTGGCGACACTCATTGCCTCCCAGATCTTTTCGTCACGCAGCCCGGGCGCCTCGAGGTGGTCGATGAACGCCACCCCGGAAAAGCCACTCGCCTCGGCGTGGCGCGACCGCTCGACGATGTCGGCAACCGGCAACCGCACTTGCGGCAAGAATAGGTACCACTCGGCCATAGCTGACCACCATACGGAGCTGTCCAGCACAACGCGGCGGCGATTGACGTCAGTCACGCTAGTTTACTATTTTTATTATGTTAGGGGCCTTATGGATGTCGGACTGAATTCCGGTCAGCTGGCGCTGCGTGACAGCGTGCGCGACGTCCTGCGCACCGAGTGCCCGCCCACCGTCGCCCGCCAGGCGATGACAGATCCAGAACGGTGGCGCACCGTATGGAAGACGGTGGTCAGCCTCGGCTGGACGGATCTCGCTGCGGGAGGCGACTACGGTCGCGTCGATCTCGCCGTCGTTCTCGAAGAGTGCGGCGCGGCCATCGCCCCCATCCCCTTGCTGTGCAGTGTCGGCCTGGCCGCAGGCGCCCTGCGAGTGGCTGGCCCCGCGGTTGACCAGGTGCTGGGCGCCATCGGTGCCGGCGTCGTAGCCACGCTGGCTGTTCACCCGCCCGGGTATCGGCTGCCCGGCGTGCCGATGACGCTGGAGCGTGGGCGCCTGCACGGGCGTGCGGTCGCGGTGGCTGGCCTGCTCCGGGCGGAACTGATCGTCACCTTGGCCTCATCGGCCGACGGCCCGGTCGTCGCCGTCGCCCGGGTCGGCGACGGTGTGTCGGTACAGGCCGTGGAGTGCGCCGATCCCGCGCAGCCGGTCGCCGACGTCGAGATCGACACCGAGCCCGTCGTCACCGCCCCGGTCGACGTGGAATCGGCGCTAGCGACACCGTTGGTCGCGGTGGCCGCCGACTTGGTCGGCGTGGCCGACGCCGCGCTGGCCCGCTCGGTCGAGCATGCGAAGTCACGACAGCAGTTCGGCAAGCCGATCGGGGCCTTCCAGGGCATCAAGCACGCGTTGGCCGACAACTACGTCGCCGTGGAGCGCGCCCGCAGTCTCACCTACGCGGCAGCAGCGCGGCTCGACGATCCAGCGACCTCGCCCTCGGCCGCCTGGACCGCGGCGGCGCTGGCCAAAGCAGCGGCATCCCAGGCGGCGGTCGGCTGCGCGCGCACCGGCGTTCAAGTCCACGGCGCCTTGGGGCAGACCTGGGAGCACGACATGCACTTATATCTTCGGCACGCGTGGCAAGGCGCCTCGACGCTGGGAGACAGTCGCGCGCTCTACCACGCAGTGGGACGCCGCGTGGTCGGAGGTGGCCAATGACGCGCACCGATCTCGGCGTGGTCGCCGAGTATGCAGCCTGGCTGACGGACTTTCTGCCGGACGACTACTACGACCGCTACCGCGAGTATCGCTGGGATCTCGGCCTGCGGCGTGGGTATCAGCGCGCGGCGTTCGAGGCGGGCTGGTTGCAGCCGACCTGGCCGCGCGAACACGGCGGTCGATCGTTGGGCTTGGCCGACGCGATGGAGATCCGGCTCGAGGGAGCGATGCGATCAGCACCGAAGATGCCCAACATCGCCGGCCCCAACGTTGTTGCGCCGGGGATTCGCCAATTCGGCACCGCCGAGCAGATCGACCGCCTGCTGGTTCCGCTGCTACGCGGCGACGAGTGGTGGGCGCTGGGCATGTCGGAGCCCGAAGCTGGATCCGACTTCGCCGGCCTGCGCACGCGCGCCGAGCGCGACGGCGACGTCTTTCGGGTCAAGGGCAGGAAGATCTGGACCACCCAGGCGCACCTGTCAAAGTGGTGCACGCTCTACGCCCGCACCGACCCCGATGCGCCCAAACACCGTGGCATCTCCTGCCTGATCCTCGATCTCGAATCTCCCGGGGTGACAATCGAACCCATCCGGATGGCATCGATCTCTGACGAGACGTTCTGCGAAGTCATTCTCGACGACGTCGAGATACCGGTGGCCAATCTGCTGGGACCCTGCAACGGCGGATGGCAGGTCGCATTGGCGTCACTGAACCATGAGCGCCAAATGATTTGGATCATGAACTGGGTGGAGATCCAACGCGGACTCGATTCCATTCGCGGATCGCACACCGCGCACGACGACTACGCGTCCGGCGAGGTCTTCACCGAGCTCGGCTCGCTGCTCGCCGATGCCGAAGCGCTGCGTGCGACCGGCTACCGCTCGCTGCACAACGAACTCGCCGGTCGGGCAAGCCCAGAAGCTGACATTCTCAAACTCCTCGGTTCGCTTACCCTGCAGCGGGTTTGGGATCTTGCCGCTGCGGCCGCCGGGCCGACCTCGATCAACGATGCAGACCTGCTGTTTGAACGTCAGGACGCGTTGGCGGCGACTATCTATGGCGGGACATCCGAAATCCAACGCAACATCATCGCCGAGCGGCTGCTCGGACTGCCGAAGGGATGACGATGGACTACGACCTCGGTGCCAACGCAGTCGACCTTCGAAAGCGGCTGCGCGACTTGATATCCGCACATATCCCGGAAGGCTTCTTAGGCGCATGCACCGACGACCCGAGAGACCTCGCCACCACTGAGTCGTTTTGCAAGCTGCTAGCTTCCGACGGACTGCTGGCCTTGGCCTGGCCGAAAGAACATGGCGGCGGCGGAGGTTCGATCTGGCAGCAGACCGTACTGCGTGAGGAAATGTGGGCCCACCATGAACCCCGAGGCGCACAGTACATGGGTATCAACTGGGTCGGCCCCGCGCTGATGCGTTATGGGACCGCCGAGCAGAAGGCCCGACACTTATCTGCCATCTCCGCCGGAGAGGTGATCTGGTGCCAGGGATTCTCCGAGCCCGAAGCCGGAACCGATCTCGCGTCGCTGCGCACCCGAGCGGTGCCCAACGGCGACGGTTGGCGCGTCACAGGCCAGAAGGTGTGGACCTCCTATGCCCAGATGGCGTCCTGGTGCGTGCTGGCTGCGTGCACCGACCCGGATGCACCGAAGCCCAAGCGGCTCAGCCTGTTTCTCGTACCGATGGACCGACCCGGTATCACCGTGCGGCCAATCCGCTCAATGCTAGGACCGCACCACCTCAACGAGGTATTTCTCGACGACGTCGAGGTGTTCGCCGACGAGGTCCTCGGCGAGGTCGGCGACGGCTGGCGGGTCATGCGCGAAGCGCTCGCTTTCGAGCGTGTCGGGATCGCCCGGTACGCGCGGTGTGAGTCGCTGCTGGATCGGATGCAGAACGAACTCGGCGACGATTGGGACCAGTTGCCCGAGTCGATCCGCGCCCGTTGGGTGCGGGCACTGATTGACTTGCGCGTCGCACGGCTGCTGGCCTATCGCGCCGTGTCGCTGCAGGATGACCCGTCGGCCGGCCCGGCGGCCAGCGCCGCCCGCATCGCGACCACCACGTGCGATCAGCAGGTCGCCGAGTTGTTGTTCGACGTGCTCGGCCCGTCGGCACTGGACAGCGGCACTTCCGCGCGACTCCACGGGGCGGTTGAAGACCACTGGCGTTATGCGCAGGCGGCCACCGTGGCGTCGGGAACGATCGAAGTACAGCGAATGCTGGTCGCACGCGAAGCCTTGGGGGGTCACAGGTGAAAACAGCTCTGCCAGAAGACGTTACCGAGTTCGCCGCTGTCGCCACCAAACGATTCGCCCGGCTCGGCGGCCCACCGGCGGCGTTGCGAGCCGAAACCGAGGATCACCTGCGGCACGACGCCCGGTCTGCGCTGGCCGACCTCGGCGCATTCGATCTCGACGTCAGATCCTCCTCCGATGATCTGCTGGCGGCCGCTGTGCTCTGCCAGGCCGCCGGAGCCACGGCCCTGCCCTACCCGCTCGTCGAGGAGCTGCTAGCGATCGACGGCGCTCGGCTTGCCCTGGTCAATCCCGAAGCGCCGCGCATCGAGCACGGCGACCTGCCCGGCGACTGGATCGCCGCCGACCTCGACGGTAGGCGCTACCACGTCCAACCCTCGTCGCGAACCAGCGCCAAGCTGGGGCCGTTTCTGGTACCGGCGGCCTTGACTGAGCCGGACGGCACAGTGCCGGCAGCCGACGTCGATATGCACCTGACGCTGGGATCCTGGCGGATTCTGGGCGCGGTGCAGCAGGCATTGGAGATCACCCGGCAGCACGTGAACGCGCGAATGCAGTTCGGCAAGCCGTTGGCGGAATTCCAGGCCGTCCGATTCACCATCGCCGATGCATCGGTCGCCGTGCGTGGACTTTATGAACTCGCCAAGTACACCATCAGCCGAACGGAATCGGCTGCAGCTCAAGTACGCTCGGCAGACGCCTTGATACTCCGGCTCAAGGCCGCCGATACCGCGCGGCAGGTTTTGCGTACCGCGCATCAGTTGCTCGGCGCGCTCGGCTTTTGCGACGAGTCCGATGTCAGCGTCCTGGACCGGCACACTCAACCGCTCATCCGGCTGCCGGAAAACGGCGAGATGCTTGCGCTGCGACTAATGCCCGGCGTTCGCGGCGGCCAACTGGAGACGTTGTTCTCTGAGCCTGTCGCGGTGGAGCCGGTGTGAGCCGCGCCGGCGACGATGCAGTGGGGGCACCCCCAGACGCGCAGCGGCGAGGGGGACGCAGCGATGCTGAGGAGCGGCGCAGATGAGCACCGGGGAACTCGCAGCCGGAGAGGCTCCCGGCGAGCAGGACGACGGGATTCCGTTCGGGATCCAACTCCAGCACCTCGCCGAACAACGCGGTAGCGACCCAGCTTTGGACACGTTGGCGCCGGACGGCACCACGCGCGCGCTGACCTTTGCGCAACTCGACGCGCGGGCCAACCAATGGGGGCGGGTCCTGACCGCGGCCGGAGCTGAACTCGGTTCGCTTGTTGCACTTGCGATTCCCAACTCTGAGCAACTCGTGCTGGCCGCGCTCGGCTGCTGGAAGATCGGTGCGGTTCCGGTCCCTATGCGCTGGGACCTGCCGGCATGGGAGCGATCCCGGGTACTAGCGGTGATCGAGCCGGCCGTCATCGTTGACGAACAAACCCGGGACACACTCGCCGAACGCGCCGCCGAGCAGTCAGACGAGCCGCTTCCCACTGTGGTGTCCCCCCATGCCAACGGGATCTGCAGCAGCGGCTCCACAGGCCTGCCCAAGGTGATTCTGACGCTGGCGCAGGGTGTCTGGACGCCAGAGTCGTCCTTCCCCTTCCTTGCCGCCTGGGCGCCAACGGCCCAGCCGCAGACCATTCTCGTTCCGGGACCGATGTATCACACCAACGGGTTCTCGCCGCTCAGCTACCTGTTGGGCGGCGACCGCTTGGTAGTACTCGAAAAGTTCAACGCGGCAACCGTTGTCGATGCGATCGAGGAGTATCGGGTCACCAACTTCACCGCGACGCCGACCATGCTCGCTCGCATCGCGGCTCTTCCCGATATTCAGCAGCGGGATTTCTCTAGCATCGCGTGGATCTTGCAGGGCGCCGCGCTGATGCCGCACGCGCTGTTGCACACCTGGTTCGATCTGCTCAGCCCCGAGCAAGTCGTGATGGCCTACGGTATGACCGAAGGCCTTGGGATCACCGCATTACGCGGCGACGAGTGGCTGGCCCACCCCGGCAGCGTCGGCCGTGGCTTCCGGGACACTGAAGTACGGATACTCGACCCGAACGGCCAGCCCCTGGGTCCCGGCGAGCTCGGCGAGGTCTACTTGCGTTCGCCGATGAGCGCCGGTTATCGCTACCTGGGTGGCGCGCCGCTGTTGCCGTCGACGCCGGATGGGTTTCGGACCGCCGGCGACCTCGGCCACCTGGACTCCGACGGTTACCTCTACATCGCCGATCGCCGCAGCGACATGATCGTCACCGGCGGGGCCAATGTCTTTCCCGCGGAAGTCGAATGCGCGCTCGCCGAACACGACAAGATCGCCGACGTCGTCGTCATCGGACTCGCCGATCCCGAGTGGGGGCGCCGGGTGCACGCCGTGGTGGAGCTCGCCAACCCCGCGTCTCCGCTGACCGAGCAGCAGGTCATTGCCTACGCGAAAACCCGACTTGCCGCATACAAGGTTCCCAAAACGGTGGAGTTCGTCGAGGGGATCCCGCGCACGGCGGCGACGAAGGTCAATCGCGCCGCAATGATCGCGGCTCGCGGCGGGTAATCACCCGGGCGCATGACTCCAAAATGCTTGTGCCGCAGCGATTACCGAGGCGCTATCAGGGCAGCGTGGTGTGCATCAACATCACGCTGTACGCCGACCACAACGACAGGTTGAAGTACAGGTCGTGGCCGGCTGACCAGGGGTGGATGAACGGGGCATAAATGCCGCCAGGAAGCTGTGTTGACGTCACCAGGGTCTGCGCTGCGCTCCACGGTCCCTGCGGATTGTCCGCTGTCCGCATGACGACATTGTTCAAGCCGTCGCAGTAGAGCACGATGTACTTATTGAGATAATCGTTGTACTGAACCGACATCTCGCTCACCGGAGCCGAAATAACCGGCGTGGCAGACCACGGACTGTTTGCGATCCACGACGGCGCGGCAAAGGGATTCCACCACGGTCTTCCCCAGTATTCGTACTGATTGAGGTCCAGCACAGCGTTTTCCGGGACGCGCGACACATATGCCGAGCCGGAGCGTCCGGACGGGGTGCCGAATGAGTACACGTAACCGTCGCGGCGGACGAACGCCCCTTGCTGAAAGTTCTGGTTACCCCAGTTGAACCACACGCTGGGCACGCTGAAAAAGAAGCTAGGCCGGACGGTTCCACGGTTTGCAGTCCAAGTCTCGCCGTTGTCGGTAGACGTTGCGATCGCCGAGAAGTTCGTGGTCCATTGGCCAGGATTGCCCCACTGCTGGACGGACATGAAATTGACGTACTGCGTTGTCCCCACCGAGATGCCAGCGGTGGGAATGATGGTCGCTTCGGTTAGGGCGAGATTAAGGCTGGCGATGATCTGCCTCGAAAAGTTCGATCCCGGTGGAGTCGCGGACAGCACCGGCGAGCCGGCGTAGGCG
>NZ_JBAUZA010000172.1:0-8155 GCF_049585075.1 Mycobacterium sp. | reverse complement strand
GGCCGGCGGGCGGCTGGCCGGTGCGGTGGCGAAGGCGGGCGGGCTGGGGACGCTGGGGATCGCGGGGCCCGGTCAGTTGCGAGCGGCGATCAATCATGTTCGCGCGCAGGCACCGGGGCGCGCCGTCGCGGTGAACCTGTTGATGCACTTCACCCGTCGTAGCCACGTCGCGGTGTGCGTCGACGAGCGCGTCGATGTCGTAGTGGTGGCCTTCGGTGGCGATCGCGGTATCGTCGAGCAGCTGCACAGTGCCGGAATCTTCGTCTTCGTGATGGTCGGTACCCAAGCGCAAGCGCGACAGGCAATCGGTTGGGGCGCTGACGGTTTGATCGCACAGGGACAAGAGGCCGGCGGCCATCTCGTCGGCACCATGCCGGCGCTCGACTTTCTGCCACACGCGCGTGCGGCGGCCGGTCAACGGCCCGTCTTTGTCGCCGGCGGAATCGCCACCGCCGCAGACACCCGCGCCGCGCTGGACGTCGGAGCCGACGGCGTCATTGCCGGAACGCGGTTTCTGATGACGCACGAAGCCAATGCTCATCCCGAGTATCAGCGACGGATCCTCGACGCCGAAACAACCATGGAAACCACGCTCTTCGGTCTGAGCTGGCCGCTTCGGCATCGCGTGATCCCTAATGCCGCTACGCGGCGGTGGTGCCGCAGCGACGGCACCGCCAAGGCCTTGCCGGCTGCCATTAACGCCGGCAGCCGCTGGCTAGCGGTGCTCGGGTATTTCGACGCCGGCCCGCTCATCCGCGTGCAGTCACCGAGGTTGCCGGTGTTCACACCTCTGGCGCCGCTGGCCGGCATGCCCGACTCGTCGGTGGACACCGGGGCGCTCTACGCCGGTGACAGCGCGTTACGGATCGGCGAAATCGTATCGGCTCAGCAGGCCGTCAACGACCTAGCGCCCTAACGCTTACTTCACCAGGGCCAGGGCGAACCCGTCCCAGTGCTTCGATCCGACGGTCTGGAGCACCGCGGTATCAAGCTTCGGGTGCTGACCCATGATCTCCAGCGTCTGCCGCGTTGCCCGCACCATATCGTCGGAGTTCTGTAACAGGATCGCGCCTTCCCGAATGACGTTGTCCACCACGATAACTGAACCGGGATGACTCAGCCGAACGGCCCATTCCAGGTACGCGGCGTTGTTGACTTTGTCGGCGTCGATGAACACCAGGTCGAAGGGGCCTTCGGTCACCGTCGGAAGAGTCTCCAGCGCGGGACCGACCACCACCTCGACCCGATCGCCAAGACCAGCGCGGTCGATGTTGGCCTTCGCCACTTGGGCATGTGTGGGCTCGTATTCCAGCGTGATCACCCGTCCGTCGGGTCCGGCGCCGCGAGCCAGCCAAATCGTGCTGTAGCCGCCCAGTGTGCCGATCTCCAGAATGCGGCGCGCCTTGATCGCGGCCGCCAACAGGCTCAGGAATTTCCCTTGTTGGGTGGACACCGCGATCTGCGGCAACCCTGCCGCATCGCTGGCCTCCCGGGCTGCAGACAACTCCGGATCGTCGCCGACCACGGTGGTATCCAAGAAAGCATCAACGTCGGCCGGGCTCGGATTCTGGGTCATGCGCCAACGCTAGCCCGCCGCCTTCGCCGATCGCCACCGGATGAACATCGTTACCCGATACCCCCAGGGGGTATATGCTACAGTCGTGATGTCCACTGAATCCCGAGACAGGTAAGGGTAAAAGAGATGACAAACGAAGCCGGAACACTGTTGACTTGCTCCCACGACGGGTGCGGCTGCCGAGTTCGTATTGAGGCCGAATGCCATTGTGCCGGTGCGGACCAGCCGTATCGGTGCACCTGCGGCGATGAGATGGTCGCGGTCAGCTAGCGCACGCCTTCCTTGGCGTAGACCACCCGCAGGACGTGCCCGAGCTCAGGCCCCATGACCAGCTCGGCCAACGTGCATAGCGTTGCGACATACTGCGATCCGTGCGGCGGCTGTGCATCGCAGAGATGGTGTGCGATTTCGTGTAACACCACCAGTTCGCGCATCGCCCAGCCAGCCGTCGCACGGTCGGGAACCGCGATAATGCCCGCGCCGTCATGGTTTTCGTAGTGAGCAGCGGTGGCCGCCCGCCGTGCCCGCACCTTCAGCGGGGACACGTTTGGCCACTGGCGCCGTACCGTCGGCAGCGCCAGCACCTCGTCGACATAACGCTGCACCGCCGGGACCGACGCGAACCGCGCCTCTGGCGGCAGCGTCAACTGCTCACCGAAGAACTCCACGCTGGCTTTCCCGTGTTCGGCGGCTCGGTCGAACAGCGTCCGGACGAACTCCTCAGCGGCGTAGACCTTCGAACGCTGCCAGTCCCGCGCGGCCGGGTCCTCGGCGTTCACCGATCCAGCGCGGTCCGCGCTCCGGATAGTTCTGGGCCGCTTCCCAGTCGCGCCCGCTTGCCCGCTCGGTCCCCCGCCCGCCGCGCCGACGAGGAGTATCCCGCAGTAGCCCTGCTGGCCTGCCAGGTGCCCCGCGCCTGCGAGGCACTCCGGTAGTGATCGCGAAGTTCGATCTCCTTGTTCCGCAGCGCAATCGCTGTTCCCGGTGGACGGCGACGATCTCTCTTCGCTTCTCGCTGAGTTTGCTCACGCGCCTCGGTCAACCGCTGACCAACCCGGGCGCCAAAGGCAAGCTGAAAATTCAGCCGTGCGGTGATCGTCGGGGTGGGCCGGTGCGCACCCGACGAGATATAGGAATCCGACGCGCGCACCATTTGAACTACCAAGCTGGCATACAACGCATGCGTGGCATCGATGTCCTCGGCAAACCCATAGGCGTACACGAACGTCGAGTTGGAGGCCACGTCGCAGCGGACGTCGTTGGCATGGGCGATCACCACGAAGAGCTGCACATATGTCCGCAATCCCTTGGTTCCGGGCGCGCCGATAGTGATCGTGCGCTGGGTCGGCGCCTGGGCGGGCGTCCGCTTGTCCGCGTGCGATCGGGCCACCGCCAGGTCGATGGACGTCGCGGTGGCCAGCCGTTGCGCGGCTGCCATGAACGCCTCTGCCTCATGGGCGTTGTCGGTGCCTTCGGCCTGACGCAAAAGGGCGGCGATCCGCGCCAGCATCTTGTCGTCAGTCATGGCGCCGCTCCTCCTCATCGCTTCGTCCCCCTCGCCGCTACGCGGCTGGGAGGTGCCCCCACTGCATCGTCGCCGGCGCGGGTCATGTCACCAAACTAAAGGAACCGTACGACTTTCCGCTGCGGCGGCTCACAGTCTTGCGTTGATCCACGAGACCACGTCGTCGAGCACCTGATTACGCTCGGGCTCGTTGAACACCTCGTGATACAGACCCGGGTAGACCTTTAGTTCGACGTCGGAACTGCCGACGGCCTTGACCAGCTGGCGGCTGCCGTCTGCGGGGATCAGCCTGTCCTCGGATCCATGCACGACCAGCAGCGGCGCGGTCAACGCGGGGGCCCGTTGCGGCATCGTCTCACTCACCGTCAGCAACGCGCGGGCGATACCCGCGGGAACCTTGCCGTGATGGACCAGCGGGTCGGTGTTGTAGGCATTCACCACGGCCGGATCGCGGGATATCGCGTTGGCGTCGAGTTCCTGCACCGGCAGGCCCGGCGCGATCGCGCCGAGAGCCTTGGCGACCATCACCAGCAGTGGCGACACGGCGGTCTGGGCCGCCACCGCCGGCCCGGATAGCACCATCAGGTCGTAGTCGTCGGGTCGTTCGACGCCGTAGGCGAAGACGATGCCGCCGCCCATGCTGTGGCCGAGCACAATGCGCGCCAGCCCGGGGTGCTCTTTGGTAGCGATACCGACCAGCGTGTCGAAGTCGCCGGTGTACTCGGAGATGTGTTTGACCAACACCCGCTTGCCGGCCGAGCGGCCATGTCCGCGGTGGTCGAGCGCGTAGGTAACCAGGCCGTCCTCACCAAACCGCGCAGCGACGTGGTCGTAGCGGCGGGCGTGTTCGCCCAGCCCGTGCGACAGCACCACCACCCCGCGCGGCGCGATGTCGGGCGTCCAGATGTCATAGACGATGCGGACACCGCCCACACCGTCGAAGGACCGTTCGGCGCGGGTGGTTGTCATCAGGGGCAGCGTAGCCCGATTGCCCGCCTCCTCCTCGCGCCGCTCCACGGCGCGCATCGTCGGCGGGCGGACCCCGCATGTCGGACGCGGTGCGTAAGCTCGCTCGGGTGAGCGTGCTCGCCGAAGATTTCGCCCGTGGCGGCGACCCGGATTTTTCTGCCAGCGCTGAGCCCTACCGGCGCGAACTACTCGCACACTGCTACCGGATGACCGGTTCGTTGCACGACGCCGAGGATCTGGTGCAGGAAACCTTTCTTCGCGCCTGGAAGGCCTACGACCGTTTCGAGGGAAAGTCGTCGGTGCGCACCTGGCTGCACCGCATCGCCACCAACACCTGCCTGACCGCCCTGGAGGGCCGATCGCGCCGGCCGTTGCCGACGGGCTTGGGCGCACCCAGTTCGGACCCGGCCGGCGAGCTGATAGAGCGAGCCGAGGTGGCGTGGCTCGAGCCGTTGCCGGACGTCTCCAAAGATCCCTCCGAGATCGTCGGATCGCGCGAATCGGTGCGGCTGGCCTTCGTGGCGGCGCTGCAGCACCTTTCGCCCCGGCAGCGAGCGGTGCTGGTGCTGCGCGAAGTGCTGCAGTGGAAGGCCGCCGAAGTGGCCGAGGCAATCGGCGCTAGCACGGCCGCCGTCAACAGCCTGCTGCAGCGTGCGCGGTCGCAGCTGGAGGCCGTCGGGCTCAGCTCTGAGGACCGGCTGGCGGCACCGGATTCCGCCGATGCGCAGGACCGCTTGGCGGATTACATCGCTGCGTTCGAGGCCTACGACATCGACCGGCTGGCGGAAATGTTCACCAGCGAGGCGATCTGGGAGATGCCACCGTTTGTCGGCTGGTATCAGGGTCCGCAGGCGATCGCGGCGCTCATCCACCAGCAGTGCCCCGCGGAGGCCCCCGGCGATATGCGCCTGATCCCGTTGACCGCCAACGGACAGCCCGCCGCTGCGATGTATATGCGCGAGGGCGACAAGCACCTGCCGTTTCAGTTGCACGTGTTGGACATGCGCGCGGACGGGGTGTCCCATGTGGTGGCGTTCCTCGACACCACGCTGTTCGCGAAATTCGGCCTGCCGACCCAGCTTTGAGCCAGCGCTAGAAGAGCCGGCTATCCGGTGAGCGCACAGGTCGCTGCACGACCGGCTCACCACGGTGCTGGCATCGCTGGAACCGACCGCCCGGGTGACGCGCGAGCTGAGCACGCTGATGACGATGGTCACGTTGCAATCGGTCACGCATGCTCTCGAAACCGAGCTGGCATCAACGGAATTCGTCGTCTTGCCGATCTTCGGATGGGATGGTCAGCCGGAGTACCGGATCGAGATCCACTTGGGCGGCCGTGACGAGCTCATCCTGCCCGACCTCGAGCCGCGCCCAGGCACGCCCAGACGCTGCTAGTAGCGTAACCCTCCATGGGACGCGTGGACGGAAAAGTTGCATTGATCAGTGGCGGAGCCCGCGGGATGGGCGCATCGCATGCGCGGGCGTTGGTCGCCGAAGGTGCCAAGGCCGTAGTCGGCGACATCCTTGACGACGAAGGTCGCGGGCTGGCACAGGAATTGGGTGATGCGGCGCGATTCGTCCACCTCGACGTGACGCAGCCCGATCAGTGGAAGACGGCTGTCGACGTTGCGCTGCACGAGTTCGGCAGGCTCAACGTGTTGGTCAACAACGCCGGCATCCTCAACGGCAACACCCTGCAAAACTTCCCGTTGGCCGACTGGCAGAAGATCATCGACGTCAACCTCACCGGGACCTTTCTGGGCATGCAGGCAGCGGTCGAACCGATGACCGCGGCCGGCGGCGGGTCGATCATCAACATCTCCTCCGTCGAAGGCCTGCGCGGCAGTCCCGGACTCTATGGGTACGTCGCATCGAAGTTCGGCGTACGCGGTCTGGCCAAGGCCGCCGCGTTGGAGCTGGCGCCGCAGGGCATCCGGGTCAACTCGATCCACCCCGGGCTGATCCGCACCCCGATGACAGCCGGCGTTCCGGAGGATTTCCTGCAGATCCCGCTGGGCCGCGGCGCCGATCCCGGCGAGGTTTCCGCCTGCGTCGTTTACCTGGCCTCCGACGAGTCGTCGTACTCCACCGGCGGGGAATTCGTCATCGACGGCGGGCTGACCATCGGGGTGCCACACAAGACCATGTAGGCGGCTATCACCGCAGCTCAAAGCTTTTCTTGACACCTGTTTTGCAACGCGTTCTCGGCGGTTGGCTAAGATCGCTGGGATGAAGACCAAAGGCGCGCTTCTCTGGGAGCTCAACTCGGGATTTCAGGTCGATGAGATCGACGTAGGCGATCCCGTCGCGGACGAAGTCCAGATTCAGCTGCATTCCGCTGGCATGTGCCACTCCGACTACCACCTGACGACCGGAGCCACCCCGATCGGGCTGCCCGCACTCGGTGGTCACGAAGGCGCCGGCGTCGTCACCAAGGTCGGCAAGGGCGTCACCGACATCGCCGAGGGCGATCACGTCATCTTGGCCTTCATCCCGGCGTGTGGCCATTGCCCGCCGTGCCTGAAGGGCTTTCGGTCGCTGTGTGACCGCGGCGCGGTGTTGCTCGGCGGCAAGGCCATCGCCGACGGCACCTGCCGGGTGCGGGCCGGGTCCCACGACGTGTCGCCGATGAACCTGCTGGGCACGTTCGCGCCGTACATGACCGTGCACAAGGATTCGGTCGTCAAGGTCGATCCCGCTGTGCCGTTCGAGTCGGCTGCGCTGCTGGGGTGCGCGGTTCCGACCGGATTCGGCTCGGCCACCAACGTTGCCCAGGTTGCGCCGGGTGAGACGGTGGCGATCGTCGGTGTCGGCGGCATCGGGATGAGCGCGCTGCAAGGTGCGGTGCTCTCCGGCGCCAAACACGTGATCGCCATCGATCCGCATCAGTTCAAACGCGAGCAGGCCATCAAATTCGGCGCCACCCATGTCTACGAGTCGATGGCGGCCGCGATCGCGCCAATGATCGATCTGACTTACGGCCTGATGGCCGACAAGACCATCATCGCGGTCGGCGAAATGCGCGGCGAAATGATCGAAGAAGCGATGACGTTGACCGCCAAGACCGGTACCTGCGTCGTCACAGGCATGGGCGCGATGACCGACGTCGACGTCAAACTCAACTTGTTCCTGTTCACGATGTTGCAGAAGACGCTGAAAGGCAACATCTTCGGCGGCGGCAACTCGCATGTCGAGACGCCCCGACTGGTCGGACTGTATAAGTCGGGGCTGCTCAAAATCGACGAGATGGTAACCGGCACCTACCGACTCGAAGACATCAACCAGGGTTATCAGGACATGCTGGACGGCAAGAACATTCGCGGTGTCATCCGCTATACCGAAGCCGACTGGTAGATCCGGGCGCAGGCTGGGTCTGATTTCCCCACTCCTCCGCAAGATCTGCATCGTCGCCGGGCTAGCCTGGACGGTATGCCTGCCACCGTGCAGATTCGGCGGGCCGCCGACCGGGCGGTTACCCAGACGTCTTGGCTGAACTCCAGGCACTCGTTTTCGTTCGGCGACCACTACGACCCGGGCAACACCCACCACGGCGTGCTGCTGGTCAACAACGACGACGTGGTGGCACCGGCTGCGGGTTTCGCTACCCACCCGCACCGCGACATGGAAATCGTGACTTGGGTGCTGGACGGCTCGTTGGCACATCGCGACTCCGCTGGTAACAGCGGGGTGGTCTATCCCGGTCTGGCTCAACGGATGTCGGCGGGCACCGGCATCTTGCACTCCGAAAAGAACGATTCGGTCAGCGATTCCGTGCGTTTCGTGCAAATGTGGGTGCAGCCCGACGTGTCGGGCATTCCGCCGAGTTATCAGCAGCACGAGGTCGCCGACGATCTGCTCGCCGGCCGCCTGGCGACGATCGCCTCGGGAATGGCCGGACACGATCCCGCTATCACCATCCACAACAGCGCGGCGGCATTGCATGGCGCGCGCCTGCGGCGGGGCGAGAACGTAGAACTGCCCGCGGCGCCTTATCTACACCTGTTCGTCGCGCGCGGCCGGCTGAACATGACGACCACCGGTGACGACGCCGAACTGGCCGAGGGCGATGCGGTGCGGCTCACCGC
>NZ_JBAUZA010000171.1:0-15534 GCF_049585075.1 Mycobacterium sp. | reverse complement strand
CAACAAGCACCGAATCTGGTGCGCAAGATCATCCTCGCCGGCACTGGACCCGCCGAAGGCGAAGGCATCGTCAACGTCACCAAACTCAGCTACCTCGACACCCTGCACGCCTATGCCACCTTCAAGGACCCCAAGGAACTGCTGTTCTTCACCCGCACCCCCCACGGCAAGTCCGAGGCCAAGGCATTCATCAGACGGCTCAAGGAACGCACCAGCGACCGCGACAATGCCACCACCATCACTGCCTTCCGCACACAACTCAAGGCCATCCACACCTTCGGACAGGCCAAGCCCGCCGACCTGTCGACCATCACCCACCCCGTCCTCGTCGCCAACGGCGACGACGACCGCATGGTCCCCACCAGCAACAGCTACGACCTCGCCCGACGCCTCCCCAACGCCACCCTGCGCATCTACCCCGACGCCGGACACGGCGGCATCTTCCAAGCCCACGAACGCTTCGTCCCCGAAGCACTCGCCTTCCTGGGATCGACGAACTCATGACGTCACTCGCCGATCAGACGGTGCTGGTCACCGGTGCCAACCGTGGCATGGGTCGCGAATACGTCTGGCAACTTCTCGACCGGGGAGTGGCGAAAGTCTATGCCGCTGCCCGTGATCCGCACACGATCGACGTCGTGGACCCGCGCGTCGTTCCGCTACGTCTCGATGTCACCGACGCGACATCCGTCGCCGAGATGGCCGAGGCCGCATCCGATGTCAGCGTGCTCATCAACAACGCGGGCATCGCCCGCGGCGCCTCAGTCCTTTCCCCGGACTCCTCCAAACTCCGCGAGGAGATGGAGACGAACCTGTTCGGTCCGCTGGCGATGGCCTCCACCTTCGCCGATCGGATTGCCCAGAGCAGGGGCGCCATCGTCAACGTCGCGTCGGTGCTCGCATGGATACCCGTCGGCGCGAGCTACGGGGTGACGAAGGCCGCGCTGTGGAGCGCCACGGACTCCATGCGCACCGAGCTCGCGTCGCGTGGCGTACAGGTGGTGGGCGTTTACGTCGGCCTCGTCGACACCGACATGGGCGCATTCGCGGATAGTCCCAAGTCCGACCCCGCCGATGTGGTTCGTCAGGTGCTCGACGGTATCGAGTCCGGTGCTGACGAGGTGCTGGCCGACGACATGACCCGCGACGCCCGTGCACGCATGAACAAGCCGATTCACGAGCGCTTCGGCGCGTGACGAAGACGGGAGCAAGATCATGAGGGCATTCGCGATTGATCGATACAAGAGCAAGGACGGCGGTCGCTTTCGCGACACGCCGAAGCCGACGGTCGGCGACGAGGACGTCCTCGTTCAAGTTCATGCCGCCGGCGTGAATCTCCTCGACGCCAAGATCGCCTCGGGAGAGTTCAAACTCATGCTGCCGTATCGCTTCCCGCTGATTCTCGGCAACGACGTCGCCGGAGTCGTGGTTCAGGTCGGGCCCGGCGTGCGGGGCTTCAAACCGGGCGACGAGGTCTACGCGCGACCGGACAAGGATCGGATCGGCACCTTCGCAGAGTTCATCGCCATGCACGAACGCGACGTGGCGATCAAGCCCGCCGAACTCAGCATGGAAGAAGCAGCGGGCATTCCCCTGGTCGGTCTGACCGCGTGGCAGGCGCTCGTCGAAATGGCCGACCTGCAGCCGGGACAGAAGGTCTTCATCCAGGCGGGCACCGGCGGTGTCGGCACGTTTGCCATCCAGCTGGCGAAACATCTGGGTGCGACGGTGGCAACGACGGCTAGCTCCGCCAACTTCGAGTTGGTGAAATCCCTCGGTGCGGACGTCATGATCGACTACAAGAAGGAAGACTTCGAGACCATGCTGCACGGCTACGACGTCGTGCTGCACAGTCAAGACTCCAAGACGCTGGACAAGTCCCTACGCGTGCTCAAACCGGGCGGGACGCTCATCTCCATCTCCGGGCCACCCGACCCGGCCTTCGCGGACGAAATCGGCTTACCCTGGTACGTCAAGCAGATCATCCGCATCTTGAGCTTCGGCGCGAGGCGAAAGGCCAAGCGGCTCAAGGTAGGTTTCCGGTTCCTGTTCATGAGGGCCAACGGCGCTCAGCTGAGCCAGATTACGTCCCTCATCGATCAGGGTGTGATTCGTCCGGTCATGGACAGGGTGTTCCCCTTCGACCAGACCAAGGACGCGGTGGAATACGTCGAAGGAGGACGCGCGCAGGGCAAGGTCGTCGTCAAGGTCGAGATCCACCATCCTGGCTGACTTCAGTACGACCATGGGTAGGCAAACAATGGCCCGGTGACTGCAGATGCGAGGAGCGCCACCAGCGCGCACAGCATCAGGAGCCCGATCGCCCGGGCGAAGAATCGGAAGTGGTCGGCCGAAGCCAGCTCGAACCGGATGACGGTGCTCAGCCCATCCAGATCGCGGGCAGTCAGGAACACGCTCCCCGTTCCGACCCTCAGCATGTAGCCGCGCGTTCCGTTTGGCCGGTCCAAGCGCACCAGCAGGAGCCGATCCCCATCGCTGTCTCGCAGGCCGATGAGGCTGGTTAAACCAGGTTGTCGCACGGTATTCCCCTTCGGTTGGGTTGGGACTTCCTGTGCTTGGGGCGCTTAGGATACTCGCCGCGATGATCACGCGCAATACTTTGTCTCACAAGCGATTTCGTATTGTCGCAATACACTGCTGTTAACCAACAGGATTGGTGTGCCGCGGTGCTGCCTAAAACGCCGCCGCGGCACGCCGTCTCACCATGCACCGCGTCGGAGATCGAGAAACTATCGTCCGCCCAAGGCCGGGCCGGACTGCCCCGAGAAGGCTATCGCGCGGGAATGTCGACACCGCGGTGTCGGATCGCAGCTACCACGCCACCGTCGACGGGAACATCGATGCCAGTGACAAAGCTGGCCTGATCCGAAAGCAGGAATGCGACCACCGCGGCGACCTCCTCGGGATGACCTTCCCGACCTAACGGCGTCTGGGCGACCAGAAAGTCGTTCGTCGAGCGTGCTGCGGCCTCTTGCCGCCCCATCGGGGTATCAATGACTCCGGGTGATACCGCACAGATGCGGACACCACGCGGACCGAGGTCGACGGCCTCGCGCTGAACCAACCGCTGCACGCCACGCTTCGCCCACATGTACGCGAAGCCCGGGTCGGTCAAAGTTGGTCCCACTGCGTCATTTAACCGGTCAACGATGTCAGGAAGCAATGGATCATCAAGCGCTGCGTCGATCGCCGGATCTACCTCGCCAGCCATCAACAGCGGTGCCATCGACGCAAAGAACACAATCGCGGTGCCATCGACCGTCATTGGGCGTAGCGCGGCAAGAAGGCGTGCGCTGCCGACGAGATCGACGGCGATGATGTCACGCCACACGGCCATCATTGGTGATACGCCGGCGGCGTGGACCACCGCGCGCAACGATCCGAACCCTGCGACTTTTTCCGATAATCGGGCCAAGGCTTGCTCATCGGTCACGTCTAGTTCGAAGGGAATAACCTTGGTATGGCCTTGGTCTGCAGAAAGTCTTTCGGCCACGCCAGCAACGGCGTGCGCGTCGATGTCACAGACGACCAACACATCGATGACACCAACCAAACTGTTCGCGCATGCGGCTCCCATCCCCCTGCCCGCACCTGTGACAATCCCGACGGTCACCGCGTACTGCCGATATGACGGCTGATGTCGCCGATCAGATCTGCGTGAATCGCACGTTCCTCGAATCGCCAACTGCCGTCGACTTTCGCGAGGCGGTCATGCCAACGGCCGGCCAGAATAGGCTGCAGCGAAAGCTCAGGAAGGGCCTGCAGGGCGACGAAGTATGAACGAGCAGCGGCTGTGCGCCCGTCTTCATCAAGTTCGACAACGAGGTTGGTAGTGAGGTGTTAGGTCCTGGGCAGGCCGTCGTAGAGCTGCACCGAGTCGGTGAGCAACGCGCGCGCAGCCTCGCCGCGAAACGTCTGGTCCGCTGCGGGGACACGGACGCGGGCATGGTCGAAAAGTGCGACGGCCGTGGCGAAATCACCCGTATCGAAGGCCTCTGCGTAGGAATATACGAGATTTTTGATGGCTTGAACGTCGTCGATCACCGTGCGCCCTTCTGATAGCCCAGCCCGATTGAGCTTCGCGGGACAACATCACGTGGGCCCCGTGCCGCGACTGCGGTAACCGTGTTATCCAGAGCGACAGTAACACCGTTACTGTGCTCAGGGAAGGGACCCCGACGACTGAGTCCTGCAGGACGAACCTATGTGCTCGAGCTCGGCCAGCTCCGGCCCGCCACCTCGCCGCCAACACGCGCTCACGCGGGCTAAGGCGCCGGCACCTGGCGGCGACGACACCACCTGCCAACCTCTCGCCTGATGCCATCCCCAACATTGAAATTCGCGAACCCAGGATCCACCAGCTCGGCGACCAATGCGCTGCATCAAGCGGCACACCCGGGTAGCCCGGCAAAGGTTTCGGCCGACGCGTTAAGAGAATGCGGATCAACAGCTGCTAGCTGTCGAGATGCAGGAAAGATTTACAAGACGCCTGGCTACTTTGAGAAAACTTCGACGTGTCGCGAGGGCTTGCTAATCTTTGCTGCATAAGCCCAGGTCACACCCGTGTTGGCGTCCACAGCGACGTCTGGATCCATCAAATGCCAACCGCGCGTTCAAGATCCTTCAGCGAGGTCTCCAGGTAGCCGAGCAGACGCTGCAGGTGCGGCACGGTGCGGCGGCATCCGACCAGTCCGAAGTCCAGATTGTCCGCGTTGTTCGCCAGCGTGAAGTTCAGCGCTTGGCCGTCCAGTGGGATCGACAGCGGGTAGTTGCCGTCCTGCCGTGCGCCGTTAAGGTATAGCGGCTGTCGCACTCCTGGCACATTGGAGATCACGACATTGAAGGGCGGCGGGGTCACCGATTGGAAGCCGGGTACGGCGCCCAGGGCCGCAGCCGGTGCGACCATCAGCATCGATAACGCTAGCGCGTGGGCGCGCGGCAGTTGCGAGAAGACGTCCTTGTTGTCACGCATCGATGTGTGGATGGTGTGAAGACGCTGGGCCGGATCGTCGAGGTGGGTGGCAAGGTTGCACAGCACGGCCCCGACCATGTTGCCGCCCTCGGCGTCGTTGTCTGTGCGCAGGCTCACCGGGACCATCGCGATCAGCGGTGCTGAGGGCAGCTCGCTGTGATCCAGCAGATAGGCACGCAGCGCGCCGGCGCACATGGCGAGAACGACGTCGTTGACACTCACTCCGGCCGCGTTCTTGACGTTCTTGACACGTTCGAGCGGCCACGACTGCGCAGCGCAGCGCCGTGCCCCGCCGATCGGGACGTTGAACATGGTGCGCGGCGCCCGAAACGGGAGGGTGAGCTGCTGGTCGATCAGAGCAGCGCGGCCCAGCGACAGAGTTGAGGGACCAAGCCGGGCAAGGGATTCCACGGCTCGTGTGACGGCGCGCAGCCGCGTCTGGGGATCGGACTGGTGCTGGGTGTGCAGGGACGGCAACGACCATGGCGTCCGAATCCTGCTGTCGGTCGGATCGGTGCTCAGTGCGCGCTGTATGAGCCGCAGTCCGGAGACGCCGTCGACCAGTGCGTGATGCAGCTTGATGTACACCGCGAATCGTCCGTCGCGCAGACCCTCGATGAGGTGTGCTTCCCACAACGGCCGGTGCCGGTCGAGCAGGCTGCCGTGCAGGCGGGAGGTCAGTTCGAGGAGGTCTCGAACGCGGCCCGGCGTGGGTAGCGCCGAGCGCCGCACGTGGTAGTCCAACTCGATATCGTCGTCGTAGGACCAGCCAAGGTTGCTGATCCCGCCGAGCACGGTCGAGGGATGCTTACGGAAGGCGGGCTGGACATGGTCACTGGCCAGCATCGCCTCGTAGGTGTCGCGCGCGAATCGCCGTCCGGCGCCCTGCGGCGGTGTGAATAACTGCAGGGCGGCCACGTGCATGGGATGTTCGCGCGACTCGGCTAAAAGATGCATAGCATCTAGTGGTGACATCAGTTGCACGGCTTCGCCTTTCAGGTGAGGTGGGTTAGTCGTTGTCGGGGGCAGTATCCGGAGCGTCATGCGCTGATTTGTGCGAGCGCCGCGGTGGCCGGGGATGAACCGGCAGCCGAACCCAACCGGAGTTGGTGGGCGGCTACCGGACGCTTGCGCAGTGTCTTAACGTCGCCGCGGTAGTCCATCGACATCTGCCACGGCCCTTCGCCTTGGCGCGGGAACTGCTCCATCGCGCGCTGCACATAGCCGGCGCCGAAATCCAGGAACGGCCGCGTTGGCATGTCCGTGCTGGGCAGTTCGGGATAGCAGATGGTGTGGCGGTGGGTGTCCATATGGCCGAGCAGCCGGCAGAAGTGCTCGGCCACCAGCCCTACCTTCAGCGTCCACGAGGTGTGGCTGTAGCCGAAGACGAAAGCGAAGTTGGGGACGCGGTCGAGCATGAAGCTGCGAAATGTGACACGTTCAGACAGGTTCACCGCGGCGCCGTCAACGGTGAGCGCGATGCCGCCCAACGGCTGCATGTTCAATCCCGTTGCGGTCACGATGATGTCGGCCTCAAGCTCACACCCAGAGGCCAGTGCGATGCCCCGTTCGGTGAAGGTGTCGATCCGGTCAGTAACCACCGACGCACGTCCGTCGCGGATTGCGGTGAATAAGTCGCCATCCGGTACCACGCACAACCGCTGATCCCACGGGTTGTAGGCCGGGTTGAAATGCTTGTCGACCGGATAACCCTTGGGCAATTGCTTGGCAGTCAGGTGACGGATCAGCCGGCGTGCGGTGCGTGGGTAGTGCTTGCAGAACCCGAACAGCGCCCGCTGCCTGACGATGTTCTTTTGGCGGGTGATCGCATAGGCCAGCTTGGCGCCGAGCAGGTTGGGCAGCGTATTAGCAATCTTATCGCTGGACGGCAGCGACATGACGTAGCTCGGTGAGCGCTGCAGCATCGTCACGTGTGCTGCAGCGGCGGCCAGTGCCGGGATCAGCGTGACCGCGGTGGCGCCGCTGCCGATCACGACTACCCGCTTGCCGCGCCAGTCGAGGTCTTCGGGCCAGTGCTGCGGGTGCACGATCTGGCCGCCGAACCGCTCACGGCCCTCGAACTGCGGAGTGAATCCCTGGTCGTAGCGGTAGTAGCCGCCGGCGCAGAACAGCCAGCCACAGCTGATCGTCAGCTGCTCTCCGGTGTCGGCGCGCTCGATCTCGACGAGCCAGTGGCCCTCGGCGCTCGACCAGGCAGCACGGCTGACCTTGTGCTGCAACCGGATCTTGGTGTCGATGCCGTATTCGGAGGCCGCCTCGCGCAGGTAGTCCAGGATCGCTTGGGCGCCGGCGATCGCCTTCTCGTTCTGCCACGGCTTGAACTCATAGCCGAAGGTGTGCAGGTCGGAATCGGAGCGAATACCGGGATAGCGGAACAGATCCCATGTGCCGCCGGTGGTGTCGCGCGCTTCGAGGATCGCGAACGTCTTGTGGGGTTGCTGGGTGGTGAGCGCGTGCGCCGCCCCGATACCGGAGATGCCGGCGCCGACGATCAACACGTCGAGGTGCTCGGGCCCGTTGGTGGCCGGTGTAGGGGACATATCTGCGGACTCCTGGTGGGTGCGTGAGGCGAAATACCAAGCGGCGCTGCTGTTTTGGCCGGCGCTGAAGCTCGTCTCGGTGTGCGGGGTGGGCGTTTGGTTCTGCTGACCAAACTATGGCGATGGCCCTCTGGGCGGAATCGCCGGCAGCACACACCTGGGTCTCCGCGATGTGCCGCGGCACACCCTGAGGAGAGCGTCTTCACGTGGGTGAACGCCGTCTGCCCGGGCTCGGCGGTGCCGCTGGACTCCTACGACAAAGCTGCTTCGCGTTCGACAGCGACATCGACGGTGTCCGCGTCGCTTAGCTACGTAACGCCTGTCGAGTCATTTCATCCGTCCATCCACGCAAGGTGGTGTGCGGTGGCACACTTTGCCCATGACGGCGGTTGCGTCGACGGAGCGCACGTATGCACATCTCGCTGCGATCGCGGATCGACTCGCCCTGCAGTTCGACGAGACCGTGGCCGCGATGGACGACGCGGTGATCGAGGTCGTCCCAGTGTTTGGCGCCGACGCCGCGATCTCCGCTGAGCTGACTGCCAACAACCGCGCCCATTTGCAGCGGTTCCTGGCGGTGGCGCGGCATGCGGATCCCCGTGATCGGACGCGGTCCCGCCTGAGGCGCTTGACGCCGCCCGCACCATCGTGCGTCGCGGCATCGACCTAGACACCATCTACAAGGGCTACCGCCGCGGCCACCAGGTCGTCCTGCAGCGCTGGTTAGCCTGCGCGTATGCGATCGTCGAGCCCGGACCCGAGTTAATCGGGGTCATCGAGCTGTCGCTGGCGCTGGCCTTCCGCTACGTCGACCACACACTGGGTCGTGTGCTCGCCGAAGCCCAGCGTGAACGCGAAGACATCATCGGCGGCGCGCTCGCGCGGCGCACCGAAACTATCCGATTGATCCTCGACGGCGCCCCGCTCGACCGCACCGCCGCCAGCCGCCGCATCGGATACGAGCTGGACCGCAGTCACACCGCAGTCGTGGTGTGGGCCGAGTCTCCGGTCGCGCCCCATGGTGCGCTGGAGTGAGCGGCGCAGCTGCTCGCCCAGGCGGCGCAATCCGGCAGGCCGCTGACCCTTCCGGCGGGAACGACCACCCTGTGGGCATGGATCGGCACTCACGACGAACCGGCCATCGAACAGCTGCGCTCGGCGATTGAACACACACCCGCCGGCGTCCGCGCTGCCGTGGGACCGACGGGCCGCGGCCTGCAAGGATTTAGGGCCAGCCACGAGGCCGCACTGACGGTGCACCGCCTGCTGCTGGGCAACCCGTCAAGCGGTCGACTCGCGTCCTACCGCGAACTGGAAGTCACCGCGCTGGCCGCACACGATCCACGCCGGGCGGTCGAGTTCATCAGCACCACACTCGGCCCGCTTGCCCAGGACAACCCTGACGCGGCACGGCTGCGCGAGACACTTCGCGTCTACCTCGAGGAAGCCGAGCACGCACCCCGCGCCGCGGCCCGGCTCTACACCCATCGCAACACCGTGCTCAAGCGGATCGCCCGAGCAACCGAACTGCTCGGGTATGCACCGGGCGAGCGACGGCTCGCCGTTGAGCTGGCCCTTGAACTACGGCGCCACCTCCCGCCACCGGCGATGTGAACAGGTCCCCCTCGTTACCTGTCCACACCGCAGATGTCCTGGGTGCCCTGCTATTTGGCCAAGACGGCGGATGTGCGAGCCGAAAACCAGCGCGCCACCGGCGGGGCGATGCGGGTCAGCGCGTACAAGAAGTGGGCTTCGGGTGTAACTGGCGCAACCGCGCGGTTGCGGCCCGCCGCTCGCAGAATATTGTCCGCGGCTCGTTCGGGTGTGTAGCCGCGACGCTCATACAGTCTGGCGACCCGAGCGGCGCGTTCGTCGGCATGGTCGCCGCGCATGACGCTGGTGCGGGTGATCGCGGTGTTGATCAGCCCCGGGCAGATGGTGGTCACCCCGATCTTGTGTCGACGCATCTCGATGCGCAGCGCCTCAGAGAAGCCGAACGTAGCGAACTTGGTGACCGAGTAGGCAAACATCGCCGGGATCGCCGCGTAGCCAGCCGAGGAAGCCACGTTGACCACCTGGCCCCCGGTCCCGCGTTCGATCATCGGCGGGATGAACCGCTCGCAGCCGTGCACCACCCCCATCAGGTTGACCGCGAGCTGGCGGTCCCAGTCCTGCGGTGTGGTATCGAAGAATCCGGCCCCAACGCCGATGCCGGCGTTGTTGATCAGCAGATCCACCGTGTCGAACCGGGCGTGCACGGCGTCGGCGAATTCGTCCATCTCATCGGTGTCGCTGACGTCGACGGTCTGCGCGAGCACCTCGGCGCCCAACGCGCGGGCATCCTCGGCGGTCTCCTTCAGACCGGCCTCGTTCATATCGCAGATGGCCAGCTGGGCCCCGCGGCGGGCACACGCCAACGCGGTGGCGCGGCCCATGCCGCTGCCGGCGCCGGTGATCAGCACGACACGGTTCTTCAGGTTCTTGACGTTCATCGATGACTCCAATCAGTGGTGGTTTTCGCGGCCCGACGGGACGCGGCGGGCGCCAGGTGGCGACCCAGAAAATCGAGTTGATCGGCCAGCGCCTGTTTCAGCGCGGCGCCGGAATAGACATCCACGTGGTCGACGGGATATTCCCGCAGTTCCCCGCCGGCGTTCGCGGCCGCTCGACGGCCACCCGCAGGCGGGGTGATGCTGTCATCGGTACCAACCTGTACGAGCAGCGGGCAGTTGACGCGCTGCGCGAACCTGATTGGCCGGTTGAATGCCACCTCGAGCGCGGTGCGTGCGCACACCTCGTTGCGCCAGCTCGGGCCCGCGACCGCGGTGTAGGCCTGCTCCGCGCCATGTGTGGCGATGATCGCGTTGGAACCTGGCTCACCAACCATGGGGACCAGGTGCGGCCGACGTCGAGTCAACCCCCGCAGTGCATCGCGCAGACCGTGTCCGGCCGCGCGCAGCAGCTGACACGGACCGGCATTGCGGCCCAGCTGCGCCAGCACCGCCACCCCGTCCACCGCCGGCGTCAAAGAGACCGCCGCCGCAATGTGGCCATCCTCGGCGGCGACGCGAACGACGTGACCACCCGAGTAGGAAATCCCCCACAGCACAATGCGTTCGGGATCCACGCCGGGCAACTGCCGCGCAGCTGCGATCGCTGCGTGGTAATCGCGGCGCTGGCGTGCAGCCGACACCAGCTGTCGCGGTGACCCACTCGACCCACCGAATCCCCGGTAGTCGAACAACACCACGTCTAGTCCCGCCGCAGCCAAACCTTGCGCGTAGGCCACCAAGCCGCCGGTGTCCCCCGTACCCCCGAAGCCCGGCGCCATCACGACGCACGGCCGCACGCCCGCAGCGGCGAATGCCTCACCTGTGGCATTGAAATGCCAAGCGGCACAGCGGTCGCGGCCACTGGTGAAGCTGATCTCGTCCATCATCTCAGTCCCTCGTTTGGTTTCGGCTGGACCGAACCTACGGCGAGGACAGACGAGACGGAATCGCCTTTCGCACACACTTGGCGGATCTGGGTGTGCCGGAGCACACCCGAATCAGCAGACCCCTCGGTTCGTCCGAAGTAGATTCGAGCACCACGCCGATCGCCAGGCCGCCGGCGCGATGACGCCCGATGCGCAGCCAACCGAGTCTCCAGACGCGCGCAACCGTCCTATCGGTACGGAGCAAAACCGCGGATACGCGAACCACACCGGTTCGGCCGGCGGGCATCACAGCGTGTGCCTGATCTGGGGATCACCCCCATAATCTCACCGTCGTGTCCAAAATGACGTACAGATGACAACCCAGATGAGAACACGACAAACAGATTTGAGAATCGACAGACAGGGGGGACTACTACTACACCTCTGGCTAGCGAAACACATAATCATCAGCAGGCAGTTGGGCTATCGGCGCCAAAAACTCATTCTTGCCGCTTTGACGTCCGCGATACGAGTCAGGCCACGCGCAAACCAGCAGCTCAAGCTGGTGCAGCAACCCACTTAGTGACTAGATAATCTGGGTTAGCCTATTCGCTAATCTTCGTTGCATCTCGACAGCTGCTGTGTAGGTTCGCATCCGCAGCTGCATCTCATGACGACACTCGGCTGCGGTTTCTGATTTGTCTCACCGTCGCCGCATGGAAGTTTGTCTCACCCAGCGCTTCATTTCCTAGAACGTGCCGGCGTAGCGATCTGCGGAGCAGTTGCCCCCCCTGGCCGTTGTCCGGCTTCTGTCACTGTGACGCATGGATGCATCGGGGCCAGAGGGTCCTCGCGTGTCAATAGTTTGGCCGGCGCGGCCGACCGACCGACCGGCTCCTGTCGCCTCACGAGGGTCTTGGCAATGGATGCGAGAGGGTCGCGATTCTCCTGTGTGTTCGACCATGACTTCTAACGCCACGTCCATCCACCGATCGTCGACGCCCGGCAGCGGTGTGGTGCGAAGTTGTCGGGGATTTGCCAAGCCAGCTTCCCCGTGATTTCGGAAGTTGGCGACCCACTGCTTGATCGTGCGAACCGAAACTCCCAACTCGGCCGCTTTGGCCCGGTATCGGTCACCAAAAGGTCTTGCACAGTTGAACTCTGGTTGTGGTTCGCCGGGGGCTGCTAGTGCTGCTGAGCCAGAGCGATAGCCCGTCAACACCTCCCGAACGTGGGCTGCGCGTTCAGTGATCCGCTGTCGCTCCGACTCCGTGAGGCCCGTGAGAATGGTTGCCGCAACATCCTGCGGTTCCGCCGCTCTTTCTTCTGGGTCGCCCTGCGGGAGGTGTGAGTGATGATTCTTCAAGGCCTCGGCGAGAGAGACGCTGAACAGCCGTCCGTCGCGAATTGTCCTGAGCACTAACGACAGCCCCGTGCCCGCGGTTCGCGTCTCAACGACTTCGACGAGGTCTCCGTCGTAGATGAGCCGTGCATCGACGCCGATCCTGATTCGCTGGTTATTCACTGCTTCTCCTTTGGTGTAATCGTGATTTCGAGCTGAGAGGTCGGGACAGATCCGTGGTGAAATGGCCACGCCAGATCAGGTGCAGTACAACCGATCTGACGATCGCGACGGCCGCATCTGGCTGACTGCTGATTGCCTCTTCGATTGAGCAACCATCGAGGTCGACGTTGACTTGCCGCTGGACGAGGTCTCGGTTGAATCGACGTTCGTCGCGGTACCCGGCCAGGAATCGCAGGTTAGAAAGCTCCGTTCGTGGGGGCTCGCTCCAGATCTCGTAGCGCCATCCGCGTTGCTGCACCAGGCGTCGAGTCCACGCGAGGGTGAATGCGATCTCAGGCTTCTGAAGGCGCCCGACCGGTTTCACATCAACCACGATCGGGCCATCCGGTGTGGTCAAGAAGAAGTCGGGTACATGCCGTCTCTGCTTTTTGGCGACCAGAGCTTCGATCAGAAACGGCTGGGCCACAACATGACTGACCGTCTGGTCGAAGTCGGCATAGATCAGCCGCGTCAGCTCCAAGCGTGACTCATAGACTACGAGGTCGTCTTGCGTTGCAGACCAATAGCTTCCCGAGTAGTGACGCTGTCCGTACCGCCAATGGAATGTGCGCCAAGGCGCCACGGTCTCTGGGAGCTTTGCGGGAATGACACTCCAGTCGAGAGTCTCTACCGCATCCTTGAAGTCATGCCGCAGCGAAACGGTCGCGTCAACGGGGACCGGCCCTGAGGTTCGGTCCGACATCTCAGATGGACTGCTGACGGCGGTCGGGGAGCGTCTCCGGCCAACGACCGGGCACGCTGGTCTCGACAACGCCGAGATCGAAGCGCGGCGGGGTTGGTCCTCGAACGCTCCGACACCTCGACTGCCGGTGTCGCTCAGCCCTGTTACAAACCTTCGACACGCGAGCGACACCATTGACACGCGCGGGCAAATACGATGGACTCACAGATGTCCCTCCTGTGGGAATCAGGTGGATACAATGCGGCTTAGCCGCACAGGAGAGCCGGGTGCCAGCCCGGCTTTTCTGCTTTCAGCGCCCGCTGGGGCAGCTGCGTTATCAAACGCGATCTAGTGGCATCCCCCTTCCAATGCGCGACATTGGGCTGAGAAGTATTGCGGAGGCAAAGTATTGGTTCACGTCTCCGCCTCGGACCCCGGACGCGAGGCCAGCTGCTCCAGCCGTGACTCGATCAATCGAGCACCTGCTTCCGACAGGGAGACGTTCCATTTGCGAGACCAGCTGTAAACCGCATCCGCGGTTTCGCGAGGCAGGCGGAACTCAACGCGCACACGGTCACGGCTACCAAATTCTGGTCGGTTCATCGACGACTTCCTTACACCACACCGGCAATTCGCCGGTTACCTGTCTCATCAAAACCACGACACGGCAAAGAATCCGGGATCTTCAGGGTTTCGAAAACACCGGATCGGATCATGCTGCAATCCGCGAGCAATACCTGCGGAATCGACACTGCCCATCGTTTGGTAAACGTCGACTTAGACGCGGTTGTCGTGGTGTCACGTTGTTGCACAACAACACAATTCGTGAACAGAAATTGTCTTATGTGACGTCAGTCACAGTGCCCGGCGCGTCGCGCTAGTCGTGGCGAAATCCCGCGTTCCCGGCCGTGTGCCGGCATGAGGCAGACGGCCGTTACTCCGTGTGTAACCGCATTACTTCTGCTACGGCTTCGCGCACCGAGACGCCCTCGACACCCAACTGCATTCGTTCACCACTGAATGGGTCTCCGTAACCCTGTGCGACCGCGACCCACTCGACATCCACAGTTTCAGCCGAGTCAGAAACGACGAGCACGACATCTTCGTATTCCTGAGGTTAATCCGTTCGGAAGGTTCCGTCACGTGATGGCTTTGCCTGAGATGGCTGCGGCACAGTCCCGTCTTCGAGCAGGGTTCGATGGGTTGGATTTATAGGTCGATGGTGATGTCGGTGTCGGCGGTGTCGGTGCACAGCAGCATCGATTGTGGGTCGTCGAGGAATGTGCTGTTGCCTCGGCGTTGAACGTGGCCGGCGGTGACGCGTACTCGGCAGGTACCGCAGAAGCCTTGCCGGCAGGAGTAGGCCACGGTGGGCGCGACCTGTTCGACGGCTTCCAGTGCACTGATGTCGGTGCGGACGCTGGCCGTTGCGCCGGAGCGGGCCAAGGTGATGGTGAACGCGTTGCCCGAGGGATGGCGTGTAGCGGCAAAGCGCTCCATGTGCAGCGATCCGATGTGTTGTTGCGCGGCAGCGGTGTTCAGGTCGTCGAGAAGTGCGGCGGGTCCGCACGCGTACACCGCGGTGGTGTGGTCGGCGTCGGCGAGAAGTTCACCGGCAGTGGGACGGCCGGTGCCGGCGGTGGTGGTGAGGGTGACTCGGGAGCCATCCGGGTCCAGGGCGGCGATGTCGTCGACCAGTGCCATGGATTCGTGTGATCGGCCTAGGTAGTGCAGTCGCCAGTCGACGCCGGTGGTTGCAGCCAGCCTTGCCATCGGTGCGATGGGGGTGATGCCGATGCCGGCGGCGATGAAGATCACCTTGGTGACACCGTCGGTGCGCAGGCCGGGGTGAGCGAAGGGAAACAGGTTGCGCGGCCTCGAGATTGGTAGGTGGTCGCCGGGGTGCAGGGCGTTCTTGATCTCCTGGGGGCCGCGGGCGTTGTCGAGTTCACGCACAATCACGGTGTAGGTGCTGCGGTCGGCGGGGTCACCGCACAGCGAGTACTGGCGGGTCAGACCCGACGGCAGAGTCAGCTCGATGTGGGCGCCGGGATGCCAGGCCGGCAGGGCTGCACCGTCGGCGGCGGCCAGCACCAGGCGCAACGCGCGCTCGGCCACTGGACGTTTGTCGTCGACGCGGCAAGCGATCCAGGCCGGTACTGGTGTCGCTGGTCGGGGCGCGCGAAGCCGGCTCACCCCCGGCGCGTAGGTAGTGAGCAGCAGGCCGGTGGCAGCCATCACCCGATCCGCACTCCGATGTCCCAGCACCGGCCGGGGCACGACGCCGCGCGTCACGGCGCCGCGTCCCGCGCTGGC